>CACERG010000005.1 GCA_902561795.1 uncultured Bacteroidota bacterium
GAACCATTTGAAAATGACTAATTTCTTCTTTAGCTATATCCAACATTACAGAAACTAATTCTGATTTTTCTGGGAATGAAATAACAAGAGAAATCGCAGAATTTGCTGCTTTTTGTTCGCAATAGGTATGGTCGGTTAGTATTTCTTGCAAATTATTTTTTGCGATGTTTACCCAGCGAGGGTCCGAAGGCAACTTTAAACCCAACATGTAAATAATAATTTAATATTCAAGGTCAAAAGTTTTTCTTAAAATTTCTAATGAAGGATTAATTTTTAAAAGGTGTTCGTATTTTTCTTTTGGTGAAAAAATAATCTCATCCTTTGCCACTTCGTCAACATTAACTTTTATTTTAATTTTATAATTATCCAATTTTTTATGAAGAAATGGAAGAAGTTTTTCTTTTTCGATATTTATTTCCAACCTGTTCATTTCGTTTGCTACAGTAAATATTACATCATTTTTATCATCTAATTTGACAGGATTCATATTAAGAATAGAGATAATATTTTGTTTTCCTCTTTTTTTCAATTGCTCAATATATTCTCTTAGAGTACTTTCAAGATCTTTAAATTCAAATCTAGCTTCTGGTAGTATATTTTTATTCTCTTTTTTTTTAATAGACTGAGTTACTGTTTTTTTTTTCAATTCTACACTTGAAAGTGAATAACTTGAAACTTTAGTATGAATTTGATCTTTTATTAAATTATTACTATGAATTTTTTCTTTTTTCTTCTCTGGCGAGTCGATTTTCATTGCATTTTTAATAGAACTCTCATCTTTCACATTTTCGACAAAACTTTTGGGAAAATCATTATAGTCATTTTTTTTTAAATCATCTTCGGGGGGTAACTTTTTAATTTCGTTATGTGATGATGACGATTTATAAGGTTCTACAGTTAAACTATTTTTTTTTTCTCTACCGAAATGGATGGAAGCTAGTTGCATTAAGATGAGTTCTACATGAACTCTCCTATTTTTAACATTCTTAAAGTTTATCTCACTTTTATTTATTAGTTCTATTGCTTCTAATAACTTGGTGTGTAAAAGTTTTTCTGTAATCTGTATATATTCGGATTTTAGTTCTTTCCCAACCTCAAGTAATTCTAAAGTTTTGGGATCTTTTGCTAAAATTAAGTTTCTGAAAAAATCTCCGAGACCTTTGATAAATTGAATATTTTCTATTCCTCTTTTTATTAAAAGGTCATAGCTTTTGATTAATTCAGGGATATTATTATTAAAAATAATTTTTCCTAATCGGCAATACGTCTCATTATCTAAAAGATTTAAATTGTCAGCTACTGATTTTTCATTTAGATCTGCTTTTGTAAAACTGACCATCCTGTCATAAATTGATAAAGCATCTCTTAGAGATCCGTCTGCTTTTTGTGCGATAAGGAATAGTGCATTTTCCTCAAATTTACATTTGCTTTCAATAGCAATTTTTTTTAAATAAGATTGAATTTCTATTACTGAAATACGTTTGAAATCATAAATCTGGCATCTTGACAGTATAGTTGGTATAATTTTATTTTTTTCGGTTGTTGCTAAAATAAAAATAATATGTTTCGGTGGTTCTTCGAGTGTTTTTAAAAACGCATTGAATGCAGAGTTTGATAACATGTGCGCTTCATCAATAATATAAACTTTATATTTTCCTATTTGAGGTGGTATTCTAACCTGTTCATTTAATTTACGAATGTCTTCAACTGAATTATTTGATGCAGCATCTAATTCAAAAATATTAAAAGAAAAATCTTCAGAATTTTTTGATTCTAAATTATTTATTTTTTTCGCTAGAATTCGCGCACAAGAGGTTTTTCCAACCCCTCTTGGTCCTGAAAAAAGTAATGCCTGTGGAAGTTGGTTTGTTTTTAAACTATTTTTTAACGTATGTGTGATACTGTCTTGCCCAATTACTTCCTCAAATGATTTTGGTCGATTTTTTAATGCTGAAACTATAAATTGATCCATTTAAGCAAATATATAAATCTAATAAAGTTTTTATTAAACACTCTTAAATATATTCATTTATAATTATTAACAAATGATTAAATTTGTTTTGCAGGCCATCTTATCGCTTCTAAAATATAGAAGAGGAAAGTCCGGACACCAAAGAGCGGCATAGCGGGTAATACCCGTCCTTCATAAGAAGAGGAAAAGTGCAACAGAAAGAATGTACAGTTAGGCTGTAGTGAAATCATGTAAACTCTATGTGGTGCAACGCCAAGTAAATCTACATAAGAATGGCTCGTTCAGAGTAGAAGGGTAGGCGGCTAGAGTGTTCAAGTAATTTTACACCCAGATAAATGATAAGACTAGACAGAATCCGGCTTACAGGCCTGCTTTTTAAAATTTCAATTAAAAAAAGAAATAACGCTGTCACCGTACTTTCGATTCATATAATAGCTAGGTTCGTTGCTAAAATCAATTTTTTTATTGTGCTCAATAACTAACATACCATTAGTTAAGAGTTTTTCAACACTCAAATCTATAATGATTTTATATATATTATGCTCAATTTCGTATGGCGGATCGGCAAAGATTAAATGAAATTGGCTATTATTTTTTCTTAGAAAGTTGATACTTTCTGATTGAACGACATTGATTTCAGTGTTTAATAAAAGGGATGTTTTTTTTATAAAAACTGTACATAGTCTATTCTGATCTACAGATGTAATATTTAATGAGCCCCTAGAAGCAAATTCATAGCTTATATTACCAGTACCCGAATAAAGATCTAAGACTTTGATATTTCTAAATTCTATTCTATTTTGTAAAATATTGAATAGACCCTCTTTTAGACGGTCCGTTGTTGGTCTTGTTTGTAGATTTTTTGGAGGATAAATTTTTCTTCCCTTATATTTCCCAGATATAATTCTCATTAGTTAAAACAAGATGACAGATAAGGTGCGTGATGTTTTGAGAAGTCAATTTTTGTTAACATGTTATCATTTGAGAAGGTAATATAATAATGGTAATTTTTTACAATGTCATAATAACTCTCAAAGGCATCTATTCTTCCTAAAAATTGTATCTCAAAATTATTAGAATCAAGATCAAACTGTTCAACAACAAAAAAAAGATAATACATAAATTCATTTTCATTTTTAACAACAAAACTATTGTAAAAAATCAACTTATTATTTTCTACAAGGAATATATCCATTGCATCAAAGTGTAAATGAACAAAAAGTTGTTTTGAAAATTTTTCAGTTGAGCACAAATTCAAAATCTTTTTTATGAGTATTGAGGTGTAATGAAAGACATTAAAATCTACATCTAGTTTTTCAATTACATTATAAAGTTTCTTTGGGATAGAGTAAACATTTGTGTTATACTCTTTTTTCAATTCATCATATATTATAATTTCAGTTTCATGTTTTTTAAAATAAAAACTTAAATAGTCATCCAATCTGTTTTTATCAAAAAAAATTGTTGGTACTAGTGTAGAGGGCTGTTGAAAAAAAATTGTACTAAAATATTCAAAGTTTTTAGGGTTATTTTTTAAAAAGTTTTTAATAAGATTTTCAAATTCAGTTGTATCAGTAGGGTAAGAAAAATAATCTACATTATCATCAGTACAAAATGAAAAACCATTTTTAAAAAAGTGAATTGAAAAGCTTTTATTTTGAAGAATATTATTCTCGCTTAGCATCAAATATTGTTGGCCAATTACCATTTGTACTTACTTTACTTAGAGATCCTAGAATAATCTCTGGGCCGTTGACACCATCAACTGAAATAGTTTCATTTTCTTGCTTCACAAGGTCTTTATTCTGATCATACAGCAAAATTTCTTTAGAAACTTTAACTTCAAAAACCGGTACTTTATAACCATTTTTATTAATTATTTCAGCTTTAATTTGAAAAGTGCTATCCTCTAAACCATTGATTGGTAGGTAAGCCATTTTTTTGTAGGAATCGTTGTTTTTAAAGAGTGAGTCCTTAACTGAAACAAAGCCCAAGGTGTCCACAACTATCACCTCTTTTAACATGTCAATTCTATATGTACGGTCATATTGCAAATATGATGAGTCACGTTTTTCTATTAGCGTAAAAATTCCTTCATCTACAAACTTAACAAGACTATCAAAATTATTTGAAAATTTACCTTTAACATCTTTATGTGCTATTTGCGCTGTTCTTATGTCTTTTAACCTGTCAATTACAACTGCAAATCTTTCATTTTTTATTTGATTAAATTTTATAGGACCACTAATGGCATCGTATATCTTATAAGCAAAGAAAATTGATAAAATCCATAAAGCTGCTTGGATACCTAGTTTCATATTATGATTTCTTTAAAACAAATCTACAATTTTTTTTGTATCACAAAAGTTTTTAAAAAAAATTATATTTAGCGAATAGATTGATTTGATGCACCCTAAAAGTTTTGCCTTACAACTTGAAAAAAAATTAGATTTTGAACCAACTAAATCCCAGCTTATCTGGTTTTCTGAAATATCGAGTTTTATTTTATCTAAAAATTTGAATTCGGTTTTTATATTAAAAGGCTATGCGGGTTCCGGGAAAACGACATTGCTTGGATCTTTAGTTCATCAGCTAAATAAAATTAATCATAAAGCGATATTAATTGCACCGACAGGAAGGGCCGCAAAAGTAATGTCAACATATTCAAATTATCCTGCACAAACTATACATAAGCAAATTTATAATACTAAATCCGAAGACAGAGGTAAAATTATTTTTCGCTTAAAAAAAAATAATAATAAAAATACAATCTTTATAGTTGACGAAGCTTCAATGATTGGAAACGAAATAATCGAAACTGAATTTTCCAAAAATAATTCACTTTTAAATGATTTAGTAAAATATGTTAGAGATGGATATAACTGTAAGCTTTTAATGGTTGGTGATCCAGCACAACTTCCTCCAATTAATTTGACTGTAAGTCCAGCGTTAGATTTGGAAATATTGAAAAGATTTTATTTTGATAAAGTTTTTACAGTAGAATTAACTTTTGTTGTTCGACAAAAGCAAAACTCAGGAATATTAAACAATGCGACTGCAATTAGAAAACAACTTAACCAAAATATTTATGATCAGTTTAGATTCAATATAAGAGGATTTAATGATATTCAAAATTTGAATGAAAGGAATATAATTTTTGAGGTAGTGGAGTCAGCATACAATAATTCTGGAATAGATCAAACCGTATTTATAGTTAGATCAAATAAGCGAGCCTATTTATTTAATAAACAAATAAGGCAAGAAGTATTGTATCTTGAAGATGAGCTATCAATTGGAGATCGACTTATGGTTTTAAAAAATAATTACTTTTGGCTTCAACACGCATCCAAGCCAGGTTTTATTGCCAACGGAGATATTATTGAAATAATCAAAATAAAATCTAAAAAAGAAATTTATGGTTTTTCTTTTGCTGAAGTTCAGGTTGTTTTGGTAGATTATCCTGAAGAACTACCATTCGAAACTATTTTATTACTTGATACACTTGAAATCAAGACAGCTTCATTGCCATTTGAAGAAGTAAATAAGCTTTATAAAAATATAATGGAAGATTATGTTGATGAAAAGTCTAAGTTTAAGCGACTTACAAAAGTTAAAGAAAATAAATTTTTTAACGCTTTACAGGTTAAGTATTCATATGCAATTACATGCCATAAATCTCAAGGGGGTCAATGGGAAAATGTTTTTATAGAAAAGCCATATTTACCTAATGGTTTAAATAAAGAATATTTGAGATGGCTATATACCGCAATTACACGTGCTACAAAAAATTTATATTTGATCGGTTTTACGGGCGAAGATTTCAATATGCAAAACTAAAAGTATGTTTCGTTTATTTTCCAAAGTCATTTTTCTTAGATTGCTAGGTTGGAATATTCAAGGTAGTTTTCCTAAAATATTAAAATATGTTGTCGCAGTAGTTCCGCATACAAGCTGGATAGATTTTTTCGTCGGCTTAATGGTTAGAAGTATCTCAGGGGAGCAGATAAATTTTGTTGGTAAAAAAGAATTATTTACCCCCTATTTAGGGTGGTTTTTGAGACTTTTGGGCGGTACTCCAATAGATCGTTCTGGACCTGGTGGTTCAGTTGAATCAATAGTCAAAATTTTTAGAGAAAATAAAAAATTTAGGATTGCTTTAGCACCAGAAGGAACACGTCAAAAAGTCGAAAATCTTAAAACCGGTTATTATCACATAGCTAAACAATTGAAAGTACCAATTGTACCAGTTAGCTTTGATTATAGAAGTAAAAAAATTATAATACATCCAAATTTTTATACCACAAATGATGAATCTAGAGATTTAAAAAAATTAGAAGTTCTATTTAGAGGATTTGTAGGTTTTTCTGAAGAAAAAAGTTTTTAAATATTTTTAATATCTAGTGTGTGGTATACATTTTGGACATCATCATCTTCCTCAATTTTTTCAATTAATTCAAGAACTTCATTTTTCTGTTCATGTTCTAAAGTCTTTACTAATTGAGGTATTCTTTCAAAGCCAGAGAAAATAATTTCCAAATTACGATTTTCTAGTTCTTTTTGAATTTTCCCATAGTGTTCAAATGAAGCATACAAATTTATTTCGTTATCAGCAACAAAAACCTCTTCAACTCCAAAATCAATAAATTCTAACTCTATTTTTTCAATATCTAAATTTTTTTGATCAATTCTGAAGTTGCAAAAATGTGTAAAAATAAATTCCACTGAACCAGAAGTACCTAAGCTTCCTCCTGCTTTATTAAAATATGAACGAATATTTGCAACCGTTCGATTGTTATTGTCTGTTGCTGTTTCAACTAAAATTGCAATACCATAAGGTGCATAGCCTTCAAAAATAATTTCTTTATAGTCTACAGTATTTTTTTCAGTTGCTTTTTTAATAGCTCTTTCAATATTCTCTTTTGGCATATTAGCTGCCTTTGCATTTTGAATCAGAGCCCTTAATCGTGAGTTATTTTCCGGATCAGACCCTCCTTCTTTTACACACATAGAAATATCTTTTCCCAGGCGAGTAAATATTTTAGCCATTGCTGACCAACGCTTTAATTTTCTTGCCTTTCTAAATTCAAAAGCTCTACCCATTGATTTTTTAATTTATAAATATATGTAAACTAGTAAGTTGATTTTTTAAATTTTATTTTTAATTATGCTGGAGTGTTAAGTCACTGAGAACATCTTCGTAAGATGGTTGAATATTGTGTGGTAGTTTATTTTCTTTTGGAAGTACTGCTAGATACCTGGTCGTATTGGAAGTAAATACTTGCTTATAAAACCCAGGTTTATTATATCTTTTTTCTACTAGTGCCCTAATAAAATCAAAATGTGAAATTAAATCAGTGCTTCCCAAGTGAAAAATTCCTGTTTTTTTATGGTTTATTATATAATGAATCTGTTGACTTAGACGAACATCACTATTTACGTTAATAACTGTATTTGGGAATACTTCTATAGGAGAATTATCTCTTAAAGCTTTATCAATTTTTAATGTTCTAGGTGAGTTAAGGCCAAAAATCATAGGCAAGCGAAGTATAATATATTTACCTGTTTTTAGATTCAAAAGTTGATTTTCAATTTTAATTTTAAAATGCCCATAGAGGCTTTTTGAAAGTGTTTTATCATATTCATAGGATGGGTAATGTCTAAAGGAATCAAAAACGTTTGCTGAAGAAATATACATTATTCTACAATCGTATTTTTGAACATGTTCTTTCAGATAAATATGTGTTTCTACTTGAGAATAAATATCCCCTCTTAGAGAGGATATAATCAATTTTGGATTAAATTTTTTTAAAATGGTGGTTAGTTTATCTTTTTGGTGATTAAAATGGACAAAATTAGAATTATTTTTGTAGCCCGTATTACTGTTATAAGTTCCTAAAGTATAAAAATAGGCTGAAAGCTCTCTATATATCGCATTGCCAATAAACCCACTTCCTCCAAGTATAAGTATAGGTCTTGACACTTTCAAATTAAATAAATGGTGTTTTTACTACTTTCGCAGACCAAAATTTATCTCTAATAATTACTCCAATTTTAGTCAGTGGAGAGGAAAAACTCGTTTTAATGAAGCCCAAACCTATTCCTTTTTCAAGGATAGGTGACCTAGTACCAGAGGTAACTCTGCCAATTTTGTTATTATACTTATCAACTAGATTGTAACCATTTCTTGGTATGGCCCTTCCATCAATAATAAAACCAATTAATTTATATTCTGTACCATCCAATTTTTGTCTATGAATGTTTTCAAAATTTATACATTTAGTTTCGGGCTTACTTATCCAACCCAAACCCGCGGCTATAGGAGATATAGTCTCGTCGATTTCATTACCATACAAACAATATCCCATTTCAGTTCTCAGTGAATCACGTGCACCAAGCCCTATTGGTTTAATACTCAAAGATGAACCTGCCTCAAGTACCGAATCCCAAATTTTTTCCGCTTGTTCTGATTTAAAATAAATTTCTAGCCCCCCTGCACCTGTATATCCTGTAGTAGCAATTATTGTATTTTGAAATCCGGCAAAGGAAGCAAAAGTGTGCCCATAGTAGGGTAGAGAATTTAAATTTAAATCTGTAAGCGATTGCATAGCTTGTAAAGCTTTGGGACCTTGAATAGAAAGTAATGCTATTTGATCTGAATCATCCTTTATTTCAGCACCAAATGATTCATTGTTTTTCCTTATATGTTCCCAATCTTTTTTGATATTAGAAGCATTAACAACAAGCATATAATCCTTATCATCTAATCTATAAACAATCAAATCATCAACAATTCCACCTGTTTCGTTAGGAAAATAGTTGTATTGAGCTTTTCCGACAGGAATTTTAGAAATATCGTTACTACAAATATATTGAAGAAGGTCGATGGCATTTGATCCAGATATTTTAAATTCTCCCATGTGCGAAACATCAAAAACACCTAAATTTTTTCGAACTGCAATATGTTCTTCAATCAAGCTGTCATATTGAATAGGCATCAGATAACCTCCAAAAGAAGTCATTTTTGCATTTAAGGATATATGTGAATTGTAAAGAGGTGTTTTTTTCAAATTGACATGTATTTTGGTTTATTTTGAAAATAATATAGATTTTAAATCATTATAATCCTTTATTAGTGTGCTCTTTTTTTTCCTTTTAAGCATATTTTTGATTTCATTAGGAATTTCAATTTTTTCTTTAATAATCTTTTCTACTGTTTTTGAAAATTTAATAGGGTGAGCAGTTTCTAAAAATAAACCTTGATAACTTTCAGTTTCTTTTTTGGAATTCAAAAAATCTATTAAACCTAGATATCCAACAGCACCGTGAGGATCGGTAATGTAATTTTTAAGTTTATAAATTTTGTTTATGGCTCTTTCAGTTTGTTTATCTGAATAACTATATGCAGTAAGTGATTTTTTTAATCCGAATATATCATTATTAAATAATTTTTGAATTCTCAAAAAATTACTTGGATTTGCTACGTCCATTGCATTAGAAATAGTTTGTATGGATTTTTTTGGTTTATATATTCCTGAATTAAGAAACCTTGGTATTGTATCATTAGAATTTGTACTCGCAATAAAATGACTTATTGGTAGTCCCATCTTTTTTGAAACAAGACCAGCACAGATATTTCCAAAATTTCCACTTGGTACTGAAACAATTAGTTCTTTGTCAGGATTAGGACGGTCTCTATAGGCAATAAAATAATAAAACATTTGTGCTAACCATCTTCCTACATTTATAGAATTAGCGGAAGTTAAATTAATTTTTTTTATTAACTCAGGATCAATAAAAGCATTCTTAACGAAGTTTTGGCAGTCATCAAAGCTACCTTCAACTTCTAATGCTGTAATATTTTTCCCTAAGGTAGTTAATTGATACTCTTGAATTTCACTCACTTTCCCCTTAGGAAAAAGAATTACAACATCTATATTTTTGAATTTATAAAATCCATTTGCCACTGCACCACCTGTGTCTCCAGAAGTTGCAACCAGTACCGTAATTTTTTTATTTTCTTTCTCTTTAAGATTTGCATAGGAAAGACAATTTGCCATAAACCTTGCACCAACGTCTTTAAATGCCAAAGTTGGTCCATGAAATAATTCAAGACTTGCAATATTTTTTGAAATATTTACAATTGGGAAATTAAACTTTAATGTTTTTTTTATAATCGCTTTAAGGACATCATTAGGGATTTCGTTTCCAACAAAAGGTTTTATCACTTGAAATGCGATCTCATAGTCAGAGTATTTCTTTATATTATTGACAAAATAATTACTAAGTTCTGGTATTTCACTTGGAAAATATAGACCTCGATCTGGAGCTAGCCCCCTTTCTATAGCTTCTATAAAGCCTACATCTTTCGAGTTATTATTAAGGCTGTAATATTTCAAATTATTTTAAAATTTTTATTCCTACTTTGTTTATGGGAGATAAATACATATCGTATTCTAAACCTATGCTTTTGTAAATTTCTGCCATTGCATTACCTGCTTTTTTTGCTGTTGCCATTCCTTTTGACAATGCAAAAATTGACGGTCCTGACCCAGAAATACCACTACCCAATGCACCTTGATTCAGAGCTTCATTTTTAACTTCCTCGAATTTTGGAATTAAAATTGATCTTGCAGGTTCAATCAATTCATCTTGTAAACTTCTTGATAAAAGGTTATAATTATTTGTATGAAGTGCGCTAATAAGTGCACCTAAATTTCCCCACTGTTTTATTGCTTTTTTTAATGGAATATCATCTTTTAAAATTGCCCTTGAATGAATTGTTTTTAATTCAATTTTGGGGTGTATTATTGTTACAATTAATTCTGGTGGATAAGGTAAACTAACAATATCTATTGGATTTATACTTCGAACTAAAGTAAACCCTCCAAAGATAACTGGTGCTAGATTATCAGCATGGTACTCACCACTTGCCAATGCCTCCCCAAACATTGCAAAATCTAATAATTTGTCACTTTTGAATGGTCTACCGAGTAATTCATTTACAGCGAATACTGCTCCAGCTGAACTTGCTGCACTACTTCCAATCCCGCTACCAGGTTTTATTTTTTTTTCAATATTTATAATGAATCCATTTTTTGTAGGATGAGATTTTAACAGAGCACTTACTGCAACACTAGCTACATTCTTCAAGGGGTTTTTAGGAACTTTATAACCTTTAATATTTCCAATATGAACCCCAGGTTTTTCAATCATTTTCACATGAATCAAGTCACCAATAGGATCTAAGCAAAATCCAAGGACATCAAATCCACATGACACGTTGGCAACACTTGCAGGAGCAAAAACTTTGATCTCACTAATCATTGTGTTTTTCCTATTCTTATTATATCTCCAAAAATACCTCCCGCTGTAACATCTGCTCCTGCACCAGCACCCTTAACTATAAGCGGTTGTTCTTTGTATCTTGAAGTGTAAAAGAGAATTATGTTATCACTTCCTTTTAAATTATAAAAACTATGATTTTCGTCAATTTCTCTCAAGCCAACACAGGCTTTGCCGTTTTTAAGTTCAGCTACATATTTTAGGCGTTTGTTTTTTTTGATTGCACTTTCTAATATTGATCTAAAGTGATTTTCATTCCTATCAATAGATTTGTAAAGTTCATCATTATTGTTACTTTTTAATACTTCCTCTGGTATAAAACTATTATTTGTAATATCGTCTAGTTCAAGTTTAAATCCACTTTCCCTGCCAAGAATTAATATTTTCCTAGCCACATCAATTCCGCTTAAATCTATCTTAGGATCAGGTTCAGTATAACCCTCTTTTTGTGCTTTTTGAACAATATTTTTAAAAGTGGTATTAAGTTTATAGTTATTAAAAATATAGTTTAGGCTACCAGATAAAATAGCTTGAATCTCTAAAATTTTATCACCAGATGCAATGAGATTGTTAAGAGTATCAATAATTGGAAGTGCAGCGCCCACATTAGTTTCAAAAAGAAAAGGTGTTACGAATCGTCTTGCTGTTTTTTTTAGATTATTGTAGTTTTTAAGGCTGCTAGCGCATGCAATTTTATTACATGTAACTACTCCAATACTATTTTTTAGATAACTCACGTACTCTTCTGCTATTTGCTCGCTAGCAGTATTGTCAACAAAAATACTGTTGCGTAAATTAAGTTTTTTAATATGATTGAAAAATTTTTCTCTATCCGCCTTAATACCAATTTTTTCTAAGTTATCTTTCCATGTTTTCAAATTTATTGGATTTTCAGAAAGAATCATTTTACTAGAATTAGATATGGATATTACACGAATCTTTAATCTCAAATTTTTTAAAAGGTAATCTTGTTGACCAAATAGTTGTTCTAGTAACTTACCCCCAACGTTTCCTACTCCAGTTACAAACAAATTCAATTCTTTGATTTGTTCTTGAAAAAAACTCTCATGAATTGTGTTTAGTGCTTTTTGAGTATTTATTTTATCTATCAGTATTGAAATATTTCTTTCAGAAGCCCCCTGTGCAATTGCTCTGATATTAATATTATTTGCTCCTAGGCTACTAAACAGTTTTCCACTAATACCCTGATGTTCCTTCATTTTGTCTCCAACAATAGCAATATTAGTCATATTTTTTTCAATTTTTGCAGGCTCCACTTTCTGGAGATTTATTTCAAGTGCAAAGCTTTCATCAATTAGTTTTTTTGATAAATCGGCATCTTCTGATTTAACCCCTATACAAATTGAATGTTCAGATGAGGCTTGAGTAATCATAATAATATTAATCTGCTTATCAGACAACGTTTGGAATAGTCTCTTTGAAAAACCTGGAATTCCAATCATTCCGCTACCCTCTAAACTTACAAGGGCGACATTCTCAATATGGCTGACACCTTTAACAATTTGACCATCAGATTTTTTTGAACCTTTACTGTCTATTCTAGTTCCCCTAGCGTTCGAATCAAATGTATTTTTAATATTTACAGGTATACCTTTTTTTACAAGTGGCTGGAGAGTCGGTGGATAAATAACTTTTGCACCAAAATGTGAAAGCTCCATTGCTTCCTGATATGATAGTTTTCTTATAGGTGTTGCTTGAGATACTAGTTTTGGATTAGCTGTGAACATGCCACTAACATCTGACCATATTTCTAATTGACTTGCATCTGAATAATTAGCTAGTAATGAGGCTGTTAAATCTGATCCACCGCGGCCTAAGGTCAGTGTATTACCTTCAACGTCACTTGCTATAAAACCTGGGAATAAAGCGATTTTATGTTTATTTTTCTTTAGAAAAGACATAGTTTTTTTCTTACTAAGAAAATCATCAACAACTTCGCGATCATTGACAGTTTTTTTAAAAATTATTTCACGTGTATCTTTAAAAATAACATCATTTCCATTGTATTTTAGAATTTTAAAAATAATATTACTTGACAAAATTTCTCCAAAACTTAAAATTTTAGAATTACTTTTCGATGTAAGTTCATTTAATTTAAAAAGAGAGTCTAAAATCTCTTCAAGTTCATTAATCTGTGCTTTTAAAAAACTTATTATTTCACTTTGCTTTGTGACTGGAATAAAATGATCAATTAATACTTTATGCCGTTGTTCTATTATGTTTAAGAACTCTTTATAATTTATTTCTGAATTACTGGCGCTTTTAGCCATTGCAGAGAGAATGTCTGTCACGCCACTTAAGGCAGATACGACAACTAATTGCTTCTCATCACTCCTATTAATGATGTCAATTACCAAGGAAAGGCTATCTGGATTTGCTACAGAAGTACCTCCAAACTTAATAACTTTCATACAATAATTGATATATTTTTAAACTTACTTTTAACAATAAGCGCAAAAATAGCATTTATTGTTTGGCAAAATACAATTTGGTAGAAAACGTTTAGAATTATTAAAAGTTTAAAAGAATTTAATATCAGTTTTCGACTTTTTCTTTTACAATTAATTCTAGATTATCCTGTTTTTTATTTTTATCTATAAGAATTTTGTCACCCTCAACTATTGAATTATTTACAACATTTTCAGCTACTAAATCTTCAACATATTTTTGAATTGCCCTGTTGAGTGGTCTTGCACCATATTTTGAATCATATCCTTTTTCAGTTATGTAATCTCTAGCTGAATTTGATATTTCAATTTTATAACCCAGCTTAGTGATTCTATCAATTAGTTTTATTAGCTCTATATCAACTATTTTTCTAATATGTTTCTTTTCAAGATTGTTGAATATTACAATATCATCTACTCTATTTAAGAATTCTGGTGAAAAAGTTTTCTTTAACTCCTTTTGAATAACTCCTTTTTCAATTTCGCTTGATTGTGCTCTTTGTGAAGAGGTCTCGAATCCTAAACCATTTCCGAAATCTTTAACTTGACGTGCACCAATATTAGACGTCATTATTATTATCGTGTTTTGAAAATTGATTTTTCTTCCAAGACTATCTGTTAAAAATCCATCGTCAAGAACTTGTAGAAGCATATTAAATATATCGGGATGAGCTTTTTCTACCTCATCAAGTAATATAACAGAATATGGCCTTGTTCGTACCTTTTCAGTTAATTGCCCACCTTCTTCGTATCCAACATAACCAGGAGGTGAACCGATTAACCTTGATATTGCGAATTTCTCCATATATTCACTCATGTCCACACGAACTAAGTTTTCTTCTGAGTCAAAAATTTCTGAAGCTAAAATTTTAGCTAACTGGGTTTTGCCGACTCCAGTTTGGCCTAAAAAAATAAATGATCCAATTGGTTTGTCAGGAGCTTTTAAGCCAGCTCTGTTACGCTGAATCGCCCTAACAACTTTTTCAACTGCTTCATCCTGACCGATTAACTTGGACTGTATTAATTTATTTAGCTTTGAGAGTTTACTTTTTTCAGATTTAACGATTTTATTTACCGGGACATTGGTCATCATTGAAACAACATCTGCTATGTCATTATCGTTTACTGTTATTCTATTTTGCCTAGATTCTTCCTGCCACTTTTCTTGGGCTTCTAAAAGTGATTTTTCAACACGTTTTTCATCATCTCGAAGTTTGGCAGCCTCTTCATATTTTTGCCTTTTTACAACCGTATTTTTAAGATCACGTACCTGATCTAGTTGACTTTCAAGTTCGATAATTTCTTTAGGAACACTCATATTGTTAATGTGGACTCTGGAACCAGCCTCATCAAGAGCGTCTATTGCTTTATCTGGGAGGTATCGGTCTGACATATATCGGTTAGTCAAGTCAACACAAGCACTTAAGGCTTCATCAGTGTAATTTACGTTATGGTGATTTTCATATCGTTCTTTTATATTTTTAAGAATTTCAAGTGTTTCTTCAGGTGTAGTTTGTTCTACTAGTATTTTTTGAAATCTTCTTTCTAATGCACCATCTTTTTCAATATTTTGACGATATTCATCAAGAGTAGTTGCACCAATACACTGTATCTCACCTCTTGCCAATGCTGGTTTAAACATATTTGAAGCGTCTAGACTTCCCGTAGCACCACCAGCACCAACAATAGTGTGTATTTCGTCTATAAAAAGTATTATGTTATCATTTTTTTCAAGTTCATTCATAAGAGCTTTCATTCGTTCTTCAAATTGACCTCTATATTTCGTTCCAGCAACCAAACTGGCTAAGTCAAGTCCAACTACTCTTTTATTGTATAAAACCCTAGACACCCTTTTTTGAATTATTCTCAATGCAAGTCCTTCTGCAATTGCAGACTTTCCGACTCCAGGTTCACCAATAAGTAGAGGATTATTCTTTTTTCTCCTACTTAAAATTTGAGATACTCTTTCTATTTCTTTCTCCCTTCCAACTACTGGGTCAAGTTTTTCTTGTTCGGCTAATGAAGTAATGTCTCTCCCAAAATTATCCAAAACTGGGGTTTTTGATTTTTTGTTTGTTTTTGTTTCAGAAGTTGGTATAAATGGATTTTCTTTACTTTCTCCATCATTTTCTTTTTCATCAGGGAAAGAAGAAGATGGGAGTTCTTCGTATGTGTCAGTGTCGTTTGCAAGCATTAATTTGAATTGTTCTTTAACAATGTCATAGTCAACATTTAATTGTGAAAGAAGCTTGGTGGTTGGATCGTTTTCATTACGGAGAATGCAAAGTAATAAGTGAACAGTATTGATTAATTCACTTTGGAATAATTTTGCTTCGAGAAAAGTTGTTTTTAACGCCCTTTCAGCCTGTCGAGTTAAATGAAGGTTTTTTTTATCATTTAATGTTTGGGTGTCATCAATAGAAGCAGGATTTAAGATTTCAACCTTGCGTCTAAGTTCCTCTAAGTTAATTTCAATAGAATTCAAAATAGCAATAGCTTTTCCTCCCCCATCTCTTAAAATACCGAGCATAAGGTGTTCCGTGCCAATAAAGTTGTGCCCAAGTCTCAAGGCCTCCTCTTTACTAAAAGCAATTACATCCTTTACACGCGGTGAAAAATTATCATCCATAGCATATTGTTTATTAAATATATGTCAAAAAATAGACCAAAAACTCATTACAATGCTAATTGACAAAAAATTATTAAGAATTCAAAAAAAGGTGGGGTATTATTTACCACCAAAACTACCTCTAATTATGTTAATAATTTTAGGTATTTACTAAACAGAACAATCCTTTATTGTGTTGTGTTTGTGTACTTTTACCGTAACAAACATATGGCAAATGAGTCAAGAAGATAAATTAATTCCAATCAAGATTGAGGAGGAGATGAAGTCAGCTTACATTGATTATTCAATGTCTGTCATTGTGTCACGCGCACTTCCTGATGTCAGAGATGGATTAAAACCAGTCCACAGACGAGTACTTTTCGGCATGCATGAACTTGGAATTAGATCTAATACAGCTTACAAAAAATCAGCTCGTATTGTCGGAGAAGTTTTAGGGAAATATCATCCGCATGGAGACAGTTCAGTTTATGATACAATGGTTCGTATGGCACAAGATTGGAGTTTAAGATATCTATTGGTGGATGGTCAAGGAAATTTTGGTTCGATTGACGGAGATAGTCCTGCTGCAATGAGATATACTGAGGCTCGAATGAAAAAAATGTCGGAGGATCTAATGGCAGATATTGAAAAAGAAACAGTGGACTTGCAGCTAAACTTTGATGATACCCTAAATGAGCCTACAGTACTACCTACAAGAGTTCCAAATCTGTTAATTAATGGTGCATCAGGAATCGCAGTTGGTATGGCAACAAATATGCCCCCACATAATTTAAGCGAAGTTGTTGAAGGTACTATACAATACATTGACAACAATGACACTTCGATTGAAGATTTAATTCAAACAATAAAAGCTCCAGATTTTCCAACAGGAGGAATAATTTATGGTTATGATGGGGTAAGGGAAGCTTTTCTTACAGGAAGAGGCCGAGTTGTATTAAGAGGCAAAGCTAATATCGAAGATATAAACGGAAAAGAATGCATAATTGTTGATGAAATTCCTTATCAAGTAAATAAAGCTGAAATGATTCGTAAAACTGCCGAATTGGTTAACGACAAAAAAATTGATGGAATTAGTTCAATAAGAGATGAGTCTGACCGCAACGGAATGAGAATTGTTTATATTCTCAAGAGGGACGCTATTCCCAATATAGTTTTAAACAAACTTTACAAATACACCTCATTACAATCATCATTCAGTGTAAACAACATAGCTTTAGTAGCTGGTAAACCTCAGATGTTGAATCTAAAAGAAATGATTCATCATTTTGTTGAGCACCGTCATGATGTAGTTGTACGTAGAACTAAATTTGAATTAAAAAAAGCTGAAGAAAGAGCCCATATTTTAGAAGGTTTGATTAAAGCGTCTGACAACATTGACGAGGTAATTAAAATAGTAAGAGCTTCTGAAAATACAGAGGAAGCGAAGAAAAATTTAATTAAACGTTTTGAGCTTACAGATACTCAAGCCAAAGCCATAGTTGAGATGCGACTCAGACAATTAACTGGATTAGAGCAAGATAAACTAAGATCAGAATATGATAGTCTAGTAAAAACAATTGCCGACCTTAAAAATATTCTTGAAAATAAAGACCGAAGAATGTCAATTATAAAGGACGAACTTATTGAGATTAAAGAAAAATACGGAGACGACCGTCGTTCAAAAATTGAATATGCTGGAGGGGATTTTAGTATGGAGGATATGATTCCAAACGAAAAAGTTGTAATTACTATTTCACACGCAGGTTATATTAAAAGAACTCCTTTAGTAGAGTATAAGACCCAAAATAGAGGGGGAGTTGGACAAAAAGCCTCTACCACAAGAGATGAAGACTTTCTTCAAGACTTATTTGTAGGGACTAACCACCAGTATATGCTGTTTTTTACCCAAAAGGGAAAATGTTTTTGGATGCGTGTATTTGAGATTCCAGAGGGATCAAAAACTTCTAAAGGTAGAGCCATACAAAACTTAATCAATATAGAACAAGATGATAAGGTGGAAGCTTTTATTTGTACTCAGGACCTAAAGGACCAAGATTATATTAATAATCATTATGTAATAATGGCCACTAGAAAAGGCCAAGTGAAAAAAACCTCATTAGAACAATATTCACGTCCAAGAACTAATGGCATTAATGCAATTAATATTAGAGAGGGAGATGTCCTTTTGGAAGCAAAACTAACCACAGGTAATAGCCATGTGATGTTAGCTGTAAAATCTGGGAAAGCAATTAGGTTTGAGGAGAGTAAAACACGACCGATGGGACGTGGCGCCTCTGGTGTTAGAGGAATTTCTCTCAATAATGATAACGATGAGGTAGTAGGCATGGTTGCTGTAAATGACATGGATGCGAATATCCTAGTAGTTTCAGAAAATGGTTATGGTAAGAGGTCAAGCCTTGATGATTACAGAGTTACAAATAGAGGCGGTAAGGGAGTAAAAACTATATCAGTGACAGAAAAAACAGGAAAACTTGTTGCTATTAAAAACGTTAATGACCAAGATGACCTAATGATCATAAATAAATCAGGTATTGCTATTAGAATGGAAGTTAGTGGACTAAGGATTATGGGCCGAGCAACCCAAGGAGTTAAACTAATAAACTTAAAAGCAGATGATACAATTGCTGCGGTTGCAAAAGTTATGAAAGACGAAGATAAAATTGAGGATATTAATGATCTAGAAGTAAAAGATGGCACTATTATTGAGTAAAATTATTAAACAAAAAACAATGAATAAATATCTAATACTATCATTAATCTTATTTATTAATATTATTAATGGTCAAAAAAAAGAAATTAAAAAAGCTGAAAAGCTTTTCGAATCCGGAGACGTCAAAGGTGCTTCTGAAATACTAGTTAATAATTCAAATCTTTTTGACACGGCTGACCAAAAAGTTTTACTACAGAAAATATATCTTGAGGCAAAAATTGATCAGGTAAATGGTAAATTTCAATCTTCATATGATAAGTATAAGCAATATGCTTCTTTAGGTGGAAAAGATATTGGATATGACGACCAAATAGTCAAACTCACCTCTGACATAGTAAACAGTGCGATAGATGATAATTCTGAAAATCGTTATTCTGACTCTGCGCCTAAACTTTATTTAGCTTATTCTATAAACCCAGAAACTAATCAAGATTATCTCTATTTCGCGGCAGGAAATTCGGTTAGTGGGCAAGATTTTGATACAGCTTTAACATATTACAATCTATTAAAGGAGATGAAGTATGAAGGAATTTCAACCCGATACTTTGCGAAACCAGCTGGTGAGGAAGAAGAGGTCGAATTTTCAGAGTCTGAGTACAATGTTTACAAAAAAACTAAACAGTATACCGATTTTAGAGAAGAAACATCTGAGTCGAGGTATCCTGAGATTATTAAAAATATTGCACTTATTTACGCTCAAAAAGGTGATAATGACAAAGCGATGGAAGCGGTCAAACTCGCAAGGGAAGCCGATCCTAAAGATTTAAACCTTATTCTTACTGAAGCCAACCTATATATTCAGCTTAACGAAAACGACCGTTTCGAAGAGCTAATGAAACAGGCTATTGAACAAGATCCTAACAATGCAGTTCTTTACTTTAATATTGGTGTTGTCAATGCACAAAAAGGAAATAAAACAGATGCAATAAAATATTACAAAAAAACTATTGAGCTAGATCCAAATTTTGAGTCAGGATACTTAAATCTTGTATCTCTAATTTTACAAGGTGAAAGCTCAATTGTAGAGGAAATGAATGGCTTAGGCACTTCAAGGGCTGACAACGCTAGATATGATGAGCTAAAAACTGAAAGAGAAAGCCTTTACAAGGAGTGTGTACCAATCTTAGAAAAGCTTGTAAACATAAATCAAAATCAAGAAGCTGTAAAAACACTTATGAATATATATGGTACATTAGGAAATACTGAAGGTTTTAAGAAAATGAAGGACTTAGTAAAATAGGCTTTAAATCATTTTTGATGTAGATAATATTATTAAAAATTTATCTTGTAAAAAAGGAAAGGACAAAGAGGTAACATTCTATTTTAGAAAATCTTTTTTATAATTCTTAGTTTATGACTGTGCTTTTTCGTTTCTAAGTTATATATTCCAGTTTGGTCTATTCTGTCAATTCTAACTTTACCATGTGAGTGAAGAATGTAATTGTTTTCAAGCAAAATTCCAACGTGGATAATCTTTCCTTCATCATCATCAAAAAAAGCAAGATCACCTGCTTGACTCTCGTCAATAAAACTTAGTGTTTCACCTATTTCAGATTGTAGGTTGGCATCTCTAGGTATTAAATGACCATTAATTCTGTATGTCATTTGAGTAAGACCAGAACAATCTATACCTATTGGTGTTTTACCACCCCATAAATAAGGAGAATTTAAATATAGAGATGCAGTTTTGAGTAGATCTGATTTTTTATTAGATTTTAATTGGAAAGGACCATCAAATTTGTGTCCTAGAAATTTGCATGCTCCAATATTACTTCCTAACAACAGGCATGCTAATTTGTTTTCAGATGTTTCAATATAATCAATTAGCCTATTACTATAACTATTTGTGTTGAAGCTAATTTCTTCTGCAATATCTTTACTAATATGTACAAATTGTTTTTTATCAATCCACCCTGTATATTCGTCGCTGAGTGTTATTATTTTAATCCAATCTTTTTCTTCTACTATTAATTTAAAGCAGTCCCCATAAAGGAGTTGAGAAATAAGTTCACTTTTATGTGAATTGTTGCTTCTAATCGGTACTATGCTTAAATTACATATTCCGTAATCCAAAACTATATATAATTGATGTTTACATTGAAGTAAAAATAAAAATTTTAATTCCTTAAATGTCAAGTAAATTTTAAATAATATAAATTAATTACAAGATTATGTAGATTTGAAATAAAAAAATATTTGAAATCTTTCTGGAAGTATATTATATCTAAACAAGGCTTATTTTATAAGTCATTATTAATATTAGCTAGTTCATTACTGATTTTGTACATATTCCCATTCGGAGGACAGTTTAAATATGAATTTCAAAAAGGAAGAGCATGGCAATATTCAGATTTTTATTCACCATTTGATTTTTCAATTTTAAAAACTGATGAAGAAATAAATAATGATAAAGAAGAAGTCTTAAAAAGTTTAAAACCCTATCTAAGATCGGATATTATTTTAAGAGATCAAGTTTTTAAAAATTACTCCGTAGAATTTTATAATTTTTTTCAAAAAGAAAATTTAACGATTCAGGTAGATAGTCTTTATAATTTTGGAGTCCAACAACTAAATGAAATTTACAAGTTTGGAGTTTTACCACCAAATTACACGCACAAGGGGAATCTTTCAATTTTTCTTATTCAAGAACAAACTGAAATCTCGATTAACATAAATCAACTGTTTCGCTCTGAAGCCATTTTTGATTTTTTAAGTAAAAAACTAATTAATTCTTCCTACAACAAATATGAGGATTTATATAAGGATCTTTTTTTTGAAATCATAACTCCAAACATAACTTTAGACAATGAATTTTTCGAAAAACAAAAAGAACAATCTCTTCAAAATATATCGAAATCTAAAGGATTTATTGCATCAGGAGATTTTATTGTTGCTGAAGGAGAATTAGTGGATGAAAAAACATATAAAATCCTTGACTCATTAAGAAGTGAATTTATATCCAAACAAGGGGAACAAAATTCACTTTGGATAATTTTCGGATACAGCATTTTAATTGTACTGACTTTTACACTTTTACTGTTGTTTTTGTACGCATACAGGTTTGGAATTTATGAGGACAATAGAAAGCTAACATTCATTTTCTTTAATATACTTATTGTTATAATAGCAGTAACAGCAATTATAAATTATGATACAGGTTATGTTTTTGCAGTGCCAATTTGTATTCTTCCATTAATAATTAAGGCTTTTTTTGATGCAAGACTTGGTTTATTTACACACGTTCTTACGATTTTACTGATAGGATTTATTGTCCCAAATAGTTTTGAATTTGTTTTTTTACAAATAACAGCAGGAGTAATTACAATTCAGTCTGTCGAGCAATTATATAGAAGAGCAAATTTATTTATATCTGTTGGGCAGATTGTCTTAGTTTATATGATAGGATATATAGCTTTTACTAGTATTCAAGAAGGAAGTCTTTTAAAATTAAATTTAACTCCGATAGCATTATTTATGTTAAATGGCTTATTAATGCTCTTTGTCCAGCCACTAATATATATATATGAACGAATTTTTGGTTTAGTTTCAGATGTATCTCTATTAGAATTGTCAGATACAAATTCAATATTACTAAAAGAGCTTTCTGATAAGGCTCCTGGGACATTTAATCATTCTCTACAAGTTGCAAATCTAGCTGAAGCAGCTGCAAATGAAATTGGGGCAAATACCTTATTAGTAAGAGTTGGAGCCTTGTACCATGATATTGGAAAATTGAAATCACCCTCTTACTTTTCAGAAAATCAGACAGCTAGTGTTTCTCCTCATGATGAGCTTAGCCCTTTGAAAAGTGCTAAAATTATAATTGATCATGTAATAGAAGGGATCACTATCGCTGAAAAATATAAAATTCCTGACAGAATTATTGATTTTATAAGGACCCACCACGGAACATCTTTGGTTTACTATTTTTACAAAAAGCAACAAGAAATTACACCTGAAGATATTGATGTTGAAAAATTTAAATACCCGGGACCTAAACCATTTTCTAAGGAGACAGCTATCTTGATGATGGCGGATTCAGTTGAAGCTGCATCAAAGAGTTTAAAATCCCCAAGTTTGAATGATTTAAAATTTTTTATTGATAAAATAATTGATGGAAAGATGTCTGAAAAGCAATTTAATTCATCAGACATTACCTTTTCAGAGATAGAAATTGTTAAAAAAGTTTTGTACAAAAAACTTATTAATGTCTACCAACTTAGAATTGAATATCCAGAATAATATTAATCAAAATATTGATTATTTTGCTGGATCTACTATTTTTGCTTCCTAATTTGGAGAGGTGCCAGAGTGGTAATGGAGCAGATTGCTAATCTGTCAACGTGTAAGCGTTGCCAGGGTTCGAATCCCTGTCTCTCCGCGATATTCTTTTAAACCCCTGCAAATAGTGGGGGTTTGTTTTTATTATAAACACATTTAGAAATACTTGATAAAATAATATATGATTTTTAAAGACCACTAAACAAAAAATTATTTATAATTTGAATTTATTAGAACCAATAAGCAAATATGAAAAATAATAGAAGAAAATTTGCGAAGGATTTAGGATCTGTAGCCCTAGGGATAACAATAATTCCGAGAAATGTTATGGGAAAGGGCTTTATAGCACCGAGTGACAGGTTTAATATTGGAGTTATTGGCTTGGGAGCTCAAAGTGGTGGTCTTATTGAAAGAATGTCTAAAATTTCTGATGCTAGAATTATCGCAGGTTGTGATGTTCATCAAAAAAGATTAAACAGATTTCGTAAATTAATAGATACTCAATACAAGAAATATAAAATAAAGGGCGCGGCTAAAATATATGAAGATTTCGATAAACTGATTGATAACTCAAATATTGATGGGATTGTTGTTAGTACACCCGATCATTGGCATGCTATACCCTCAATTAATGCAATGAAAGCCGGAAAGCATGTTTATTGTGAAAAACCAATGTCTCACACTATTCAAGAGGGGAGAGCTATGGAAAAGATAGCTAGAGAATACAATTGCATTCTACAAACGGGCAGCATGCAGCGCTCAGGGGCTGATTTTCGAAATGCCTGCCAATTAGTTCGAAATGGATATATTGGTAAAATTGAAAAAGTTTGGATTGAAGTAGGCAATCCATCAGCTACGTGCAATCTTCCATTCCAAGAAACTCCAGATTATTTAAATTGGGACAGGTGGTTGGGACCCGCACCTTTACGTCCTTACCACGATATAATTGTAGAAAAGGGTATGTTTCCAAACTGGAGGTGGTATAGAGAGTATGGAGGTGGTATTCTTTCTGACTGGGGAGCTCACATGTTTGATATAGTTCAATGGGCTCTTGATAAGGATCATACAGGACCTGTAAAATATGAAGCTCCAATGGAACCGACTGCATCACGAGGCCTAGTTATGCACTATGATGACGGTGTTGAAGTAGAACATAGGAATTTTGGACGAGGATTTGCAGTTCGTTTTTTTGGATCAAACGGGACACTCGACATAAGCCGAAGTTTTTTTGAGACTAACCCTAAAGATTTATTGAATATAAAATTTAAGCCAACTGACATAAAACTTTATGTATCTGAAAGCCATGAAAATGATTGGGTAACTTCTGCAAAAGAGGGCTCAAAACCTGTTTGTGATGTTGAAGTTGGTCATAGAACAGCAACGATTTGTCATATCGCAAATTTAGCATATGAATTTAGAAGACCTTTAAATTGGGATCCTGTCAAAGAGGTATTTATAGATGATTTTGAAGCGAACCTTAGAAGGGGGAAGCAATATAGAAAACCTTACGAATTAAAAATTTAAAACAATGAAATATTTTAAATTGAGTCCTTTTTCAATAGCAATTTTTTTTCTTGTATCAAGTTTTTGTTACCCTCAAAATAATCTACCTACATTAAAAGGGAAAAATATCATTTTTGTTTATGGTGGATCAATTCATAGTCCAAAAGAAAGTGCTGATCTTTTCGTACCTATTTTAGAAGCAGAAGGAGCAAAAGTTCAAGTATTTGACAATTTCACTGTCTATGAAGATCAAAATTTAATGAATGAAACAGATCTGATAATTCAGGCATTCACAGATTTTTTTACACCTGTTGAAAATAGAATGAATGATAAACAATTTAAAGGATTACAGATAGCGATTCTTAATGGAACTGGTTTCTCAGGGTGGCATGGTGGATTGGGATCCTCAAATACAATTAATCAACGATATCAATTTATTGTTGGAGGCCAATTTGTGTCGCATCCAGGGGGTATTACTAATTTTAAAGTTAAAATTATTGATTCTACAGATTTAATCACAAAGGATATAGGAGATTTTGAAGTTAAAAACTCAGAACAGTATTATATGCTTATTGATCCTAATATTAAGGTACTTGCTGTAACTGAATTTACAAACCAGACCTATCAAAAATCAGCCAATTTGAAATTAGAACAAATCAATTATTTAGATATCGATGTGGAAAATCAAATTAAAGGAAGTGTTATGCCTGTTATTTGGAAAAAAAAATATGGTAAAGGAAGAATATTTTACTCCTCAATCGGACATAGTCTTAGTGATTTTGATTTACCAGAGGTAATGAATATTCAAATGAGAGGATTTAGATGGGCTTCTGAGGGCAAATATGTAAAAAAAGAAAATATTATAACTCCCATTTATAAACTAAAAGCTCAATGAATCAAACTTAGCTTAATATACTTATATTAGAAAAATAATCAACTTGATCCAAATATGAAAAACGCAAAATTTAATATTCTAAAAGTACTTTTTTTTACTTATTTATTTATTCATAGTTTCTTTTCTATAAAAGCACAAACAAGCGGACTTGATAAAGAAGATGTAAAAGTCATAAAAGGAATTTATGATGAGTCTTTGACAAGTCGAGACACCTATAAACTATTGGATCATCTTTGTAACAAAATTGGACATAGATTAAGTGGATCAATAGGAGCATCAAAGGCCGTAGAGTGGACAGAGATGATTATGAATAGTTATAGCTTTGATAAAATATATAAACAAGATCTTTTTGTTCCTAATTGGAAACGAGGAAATAAAGAAGAAGTAAGAATTATAGGACAAAAGGATGAAGAACTAAATGTTCTTGCACTTGGTATGTCTGTTTCAACTCCAAAAAAGGGTATTTCTGCAAAAGTTGTTGAAGTTCAGGGGATTGAAGATATAGAGGTCTTAGGAAGAGATAAAATAAAAGGTAAAATTGTTTTTTTCAATCGACCAACTGATCAACGTTTAATTTCAACTGGATCTGCATACGGTGGTGCAGTGGATCAAAGAACTGCTGGACCTGCTGAGGCAGCAAAATATGGAGCCGTTGCAGTTGTTATTAGGTCTATTGGGACGGCATTTGATGATGTACCTCATACCGGTGTTACCAGGTACGTTGAAGGAATAAAGAAAATACCTGCTGCAGCATTAGGAGTTAAATCAGCCGATAAACTAACACTAGCTTTAAAAAACAATCCGAACGTAAAGCTATTCATTAAAATGAATTGCGAGACTCTAGAAGACGCACCCTCACATAATGTGGTTGGCGAACTAATTGGAAATGAGTTTCCTAATGAAATCATAACTATAGGAGGCCATCTTGACTCTTGGGATGTTGGTCAAGGGGCTCATGATGATGGTGCAGGTTGTATGCAATCAATTCAAGTTCTTCGCCTTTTCCAAAAATTGGGAATAAAACCTAAAAGAACTATACGAGCTGTTATGTTTATGAATGAAGAGAATGGAACTCGTGGTGGATTAAAATATGCTGAATTAGCAAAGAAAAACAATGAAAATCACCTAATTGCTTTAGAAAGTGACGCAGGTGCTTTTACACCAAGAGGCTTTGGAGTCACAGCTGAAGTATCTACTATTAAAAAATTCAGATCATGGTTGCCTTATTTTGATCGTAACACTATTAGTTATTTTAAAAAAGGAGGTGGAGGTGTAGATATTAACCCATTAAATAGATTATTAGGTACTCCCACAATCGGATTTATTCCAGATTCTCAGCGTATGTTTGACATTCATCATTCGGATAATGATTCATTTGATTCTGTACATCCTCGTGAGCTTGAGTTAGGAACCGCATCCATTGCTAGCTTAATTTATTTAATTGACAAATACGGTTTGTAAATTTTAAAATAATGATACTCAAGATAGCTTTAGTGCTATTATCTTCTTTTTTTCTAAAAACCCAAGATGTTAAGCACGACTTTTATGTGAGTGTAACATCAATAAGGCATAATGCAGAAAAACAAAATTTGTCCATTAGGATTAAGTTATTTGCTAATGACTTAGAAAAATCATTTGTAGATGAAAAAGGATTTGGTTTAGGGATATTAAAAAAATCACCCAATGAAAATGCAAAACAACTTATCGAAAAATATATTTTTTCAAAATTCTCAGTAATAGTCAATGAGAAGCTAATTAATATGAGCTTTGTAGAGCAGAAACGCGAAAATACCGAACGAGTCGAAGAGGACTTAATAATTTGTAAACTTGAAGCTTCTAATATCCCCAAAATTGATTCAATTAAAATAAAGAATCAATTTTTGACCGAAAGTTTTGATTCTCAAACTAACATCGTATTTATAATTGCAAATGGGATGAGGAAGTCTCTTAATCTTGACAGAAAAATTTCAGAAGGAGAAATAAGTTTTAATTAAGTCTTTGAAATATGCACACATATAAGAACATGAGATACTTTTTTTTATTTTTTCTTTTGACAATTTCAAAATATTCCATTATCTCATGTAACAGAATATCTAATTCAAATAAAATAAGTCAACCTAATATACTTTTAATTTTTACTGATGATCAAAGAGCTGATGCACTAGGTATAGCTCCAAACCCTCACATTAAAACCCCAAATATTGATAATCTTGCAAAATCTGGAATTTTTTTCCAAAATTCATATGTAATGGGAGGTCACCATGGTGCAATTTGTGCACCGAGCAGGGCAATGTTGCTAAGTGGTAAAAGTCTTTTCCATGTTTACGATCGTTTAGATGGTGTTGAAACTCTTCCAAATTATCTAAATGATCGAGGATATCAAACATTTGCAACCGGAAAATGGCACAATGGAGCACCAAGCTTTGAAGCAAACTTTGAAAAGGGATCCAATATCATGTTGGGAGGTATGAGTGATCATTTTAAAGTGCCAGTAAAAAGTTTAGATATAAACGGAAAACTTAATAACTTAAATATTAGTGGATTTTCAACTGATTTATTTGTAGACTCTGCATTAAATTATATAGATAAGTATAACAAATCAGAAAAACAGAAACCTTTCTTTTGTTATATTGCATTAACAGCACCTCATGATCCCCGTTCACCAGCCCCAAATTATTCAAATATTTATAAAGATGATTTGATTCCTGTCCCATCAAATTTTAAACCTGTACATCCTTTTAAATTTGACAATATGAATGAAAGAGATGAAAGTCTTGCCCCTTGGCCGCGTACTGAAAAAATTATTCAATCTTCAATTGCTGAGTATTATTCTTTGATACAGCATATTGATGATAGAGTAGGGGATATTATCAAACGTCTCAAGGAATATGATTTATTCGATAATACTCTTATAGTATATGCTTCTGATAATGGTCTGGCTCTAGGTAGTCACGGTCTTCTAGGTAAACAAAACTTATATGAACACAGTACTAAGGTTCCATTAATAATATCGGGTCCAGGTATTCCAAAAGGCCAAACTACCAAGGCATTAGTTTATTTATTTGACCTTTTTCCAACTGTAACTGAATATTTAAAATTACAAAGACCCAACAATATTGACGGATTATCATTGATGAACATCATCCAAAATAAACAAAAAGGAGTAAGGAAATCACTTTATACTGCATATAGAAATTCAGTAAGAGCGGTTAGGGATAAAGATTGGAAATTAATTTATTATCCTAAAATTAATTATACTCAATTATATAATCTTAAAAATGATCCCTATGAACTAAATAATCTAGCTAAAAATTCTGAAAATCAGATCAAAGTTGATAAAATGATGAAACTCTTAAGTTATCACAGAGACGCTACAGATGATACTATAAATCTTAAACCTTTGAAAACTCAGAGTAAAGAATACGATTATAAAAAGTTAGTTCAAAATTTAGATCAATGGCAGCCAAAATATATTATAGATAAATATTTTCCAGAAGGGACTAAAAGAGAATAATATTTTTTATTGTTTTAATGACTCACTTATTGAATATTTCAAATAATTCACACTTTCCTGCCACAATTTAAGATTTGGCTCTTTCTCACCAAAAATTTGGTTGGCTCTTTCAACTTCAGTTTCTATTTGAGATGACCATTTGTTTAGAAGTAAATTGATGTTAGACATATTAAACAACTCATTTTTAAAAATTGTATCTAGTTCATAGTATCTATCTTTAAAGTCTTTATAAGAACCAATTATTTTATCACAAGCTGCTGACTTTTGCAATAAATTAAATGAACCGTATCTGAATCCATTACATTCATTAGAAGTATTATACCATTTATCCCTAATCGGAGTCACTGGATTTAAATTTTGAATCAAATTTTCGAAAGAATTGTCTAAGTCCCATGGAATTAGCTGTAGCTTGTCTTCAGTTGGATCTTCATACCAGTAGTAATTGTGATTCTCAAAAATTTCATTTTCTTGGTGATAAAAATGTAAGAATCCGTCATCATTAGCAATTCTTCTATCAACAACTAGGGTTTTCAAAAAAAGATCTTGATTAATCCATTGATTAACAATAGCTTTTGAGCCGTAAAAATCTGTTGCGCCCAATAAATCTGAAAATCGTTTCATTTTTGACACATCTGATGCTTCTTCATTTGTTTTTAATCCTCCAACAAAATAATCTTCAGTTTGAGAATTACCAGTGCTTTCAACTGGCCAAACTTCTTTATATAAATTGCCGTCTGGTTTTTCAAAATGTTTATTTGTGAAAGGACCATCTACATTTTCTGTATTTGCAAAAATTCCGTTGAACTCTCCATTTATATAAATTAAGGCATGATTTGATCTTGGAGCAATAATACCAAATTTTCTGAACATATAATATCCCAATCGTTCATGCATTTTTGTTGGATCGAGGTTTTGAGAATGAAATTGCAGTTTTTTTAGATTATAAAACTTTTTATTTCCTCTCCAATTAAATTTAATTTTCATGGAGAGTTTTGGACATGTTTTATATCCACTGGGGTTAGCCCAATCCTCATTTGACAGACAACCTACCCATGCACCAATAGAACCTTTATATCTAACACCTACATTTTTAACTATTTTGTTTTCAAAAACTAAATGACCTTCAACATATTTCTCTGCTGCTGGATTTCTATCAATTTTATCTAAGTTTTTTTCTGTTATATAAATATCAAATCTGTGCAGTTTATCTTGATCATATATATAGTCAGATAAATGTCTTTCGTCATTGTTATATTCATCAAATGAGTTTATAATTTGATTTATAGGTTCCTCGTAATTTTCAGTTGTTTCATCAGTTGAGGTTGAAAAGATTTCTTTTTCTGTGGTACAACAAAATATAGTTAAAAGGAGTAATATATTTGCAAAACATCTTTTCATTTTAAATAGATAACACAAAGAGGGTTAAAACAATATCTACGAATGCTTTTAATTTATAAGTTGACATAAATTATTTATTGTTGGTTCAAGAAAATTCTTTAATTAAGTTTTGAATCATTCCAACCCCTCTATTTAGTTGATCCTTTGATATAAATTCATCTCCTCTATGGGCTTGGGCAATATCGCCTGGACCACAAATTGCTGTATTAAATCCTTGATTTGCAAAGTGACCTGCTTCGGCAGCAAAGGAAACTGTATCCCAACTTGAATTTCCTGAAATTTTTTTAATAAGTGACAAAATTTCATCGTTTTCTGAGGTATCTAAATGTGGTACTACAGGGTGGTTCTCAATGTTTTTTATTCTAAAATCTGGATAAATTCTACGCAATTGATCTTCTCTTTCTTCACAATATTGCTCAAATTCAGATATAATTGAAAAAATATCATCTCTTGGAATTGTCCTTAAATCCCAAGAAAAATGGACCTTATCAGCTATTACATTTGGTGCTATACCTCCATTTATTACTCCTATATGAATAGAAGAATGAGGTGGATTAAATCTTTTGTCGACACGACCTTCTTCTATTAAAGAGTTCATTTTATTTTCAAGCCATAAAATTAGACGCATGGCCTCATGAATAGCACTGACTTCCTGTTTGATTCTGCTGCTATGACCAGCAGAGCCATTCACATAAGTATCCATTATATAGATTGCTTTTTGACCGATAATAGGCTCCATCATTGAAGGTTCTCCGATTATTGCAAATTTTGGTGTTTCTTCATAAAAATTATTTAATGCTTTTGTAAGATCTGGTGCTGCAAGACATCCTACTTCCTCATCATAGCTAAATGCAAAATATATAGGCTTTTTTAAATCTGCATTTACCATTTCTGGTAAAGTAGCCAAACAGCAAGCTAAAAAACCTTTCATATCTGCTGAACCTCTTCCATAAAGTTTTCCATCACCTTTATCAGTTAAAGTAAAAGGATTTGAAGTCCATTTTTGCCCTTCTACTGGAACAACGTCCATATGTCCAGATAAAATAACCCCTCCCTCTTTGGGTGGTCCAATTCTGCAATGTAATGAAGCTTTATTTTCATTTTTGTTTGGTACTAAATTAACTTCTACTTTGTAAGATTCTAGATATTCTTTTATCCAGTTTAGTATTGTCATATTACTTTCACCACCAAGAATTGGAAATGAAACTAGTTTTGCTAAAATCTTTTCTACATTCATCATAAATTAATTATAGTCAATAGCTACTGCAACAATTAATGCCAAAAAAGCAATTATAATTAGTACAATTAAAACTGGAAAAATAAATCTTATCCATCTATCAATAGGTACTCTACTCATACTAAGCATTGCAATTAAACCACCAAGCGTTGGGTTTATAAGGTTTGTTAGACCGTCTCCAACTTGAAATGCTAAAATAGTAATTTGTCTGTTTAGGCCAAGAGATTCGCCTAAAGGTATCATTACTGGGAGTGTAGCAAGTGCTTGTCCACTTCCGGAAGGGATAAAGAAATTAATAAATGATTGAGAGATAGACATGCAGATAGCCGAAAGATAAAGAGGAAGACCTTCCAAAATAATTGAAAGTTGATATGAAATTGTATCTCCAATATTTCCCATTTCCATCAAAACTTTAATAGTTGTTGCAAAACCAACCATAAATGCTCCAGGAGCCGCTAAAGCGACTGATTCAAGAACAATTTTACTCATTGAATTACCTCCCATTTTAGAGAATAAGCCAGTCAAAAAGGCAATTATCAAAAAAACAGCAGATAACTCATTAATATGCCAATCTAAATTAAAAACACCATATATGATTAAAATTAGGCCTAAAACAAAAATTCCAATAATCGACCAATTAGTTATACTCAATGAATAATCTTTAATTGGTTTAGATAGAGTTAAATTTTTTGTATTTAAACCTATTGCTAAACTTTCCTGGTCATTTAAAATTATTTTTTTAAAATATCTGACATTATACAATGCCATTACAATAAGTCCGATAGAACATAGAATTGTTCTTAAAAATGCTCCAGAAAACATTGGAAGCTCTGCTATTTTGTGACCAGTACCAATAGTATATGGATTTATTGGGGATAGTCCAAAGCCAACTGTCATAGCCCCAACTGATATACCAGCAGCAAGAATCAAATCACCACCTAAAGCTAAACTTAAGACAGCAGCTACAGGTATTAAAGCGATGTTATTCTCAAGTCCAACTGAAACACCTAAAAGACCATAGGCAAATGTCATAATAACAACAATCAAGTATTTCCTTTTTAATCCCATTTTTCTTATGAGAGTTCCAATTGCATTTTCTATTGCTTTAGATTTTTCCATAAATCCGAACATAATTCCTCCAGCAAGTACAATAAAAATTATTTCAGATGCAGACTTAAAACCAAGTGGTATAGCTTTAAACATTTGTAAAATCCCTATTGGGGTTGAATCAATTACTTTGTATGAATCTGGTACTACAGTACTTCTTCCATCCAAATTTATCCTTTCATATGTGCCAGCTGGAAGTATATATGTCATTGCTGTAACTAGAAGAATTATACAAAAAACTATTGTTATTGCATGTGGTACTCTTTCAAAAAAAGACTTTTCTATAATATTTTTTTTTGTCATTTTTTAAAGATCAGGTGATACATAATTGCAAACCTATGCGCTTTATATAAATTTTCGGCTCTCTTTAGAATATGGCTTATCATTTTAAAACTTCATTAATAAAATTACATCAAAACTTTCTTTTTATATTTAATCAAATAATAATAACAACAAAGATCTTAAAAATGTCACAGGTTAAAGCTCTAATAAATTCTGTTGAAAAATCGCGAGCTAGTTATTTAAATACGGTACAAATACTTTCAAAGGATAAAATAGAATTCAAAAAAAATGAGAATTCTTGGAATATCATTGAAATAACAGAACACCTTTATTGGGCAGAATTTTTGGGAGTTGCAGTTATGGCAAAAGTTTTAAATGAAATTTTAGAGGGTAAAAAAGAGCTTAAATATGACTCAAAAAATAAAGGGTTGTCAATAGAAAAGATAATTGATTTAACATGGAAAGAAAAAGAAAAAGTTCCTGATATTGCGGCTCCACGTGTAAGGGGATCATTTAAATTTTGGATCACCTCATTTAAGAGTCTTCAAAATATTCTTTTTGTATTTGGAAACAAACTAACCGATGATATGTTACGTGTTATTGCGCACGCACATCCTATTTCAGGAGAGTTGGACTTTCATCAAAGGCTTGAATTTCTTCGGTATCACATAGAAAGACATCATTTACAAGCAAAAGGGAATATTAAAAATTTTCTTGGAAGCTGATTAAAACTTCAATAATTGTTTTCTTATGGGGAAGTTTTAGAAAAATTAATTTTTAATATTATTGTATTTTTTATTAATTTATTTAGACAAATCTTTAAAAAAAAGATCAAATAATAATTAATATTTAATTTTTTTCTTTCTCATAGTAAATTATTATAAATGTAGGGGAGGTAATTTATATTTTAGAATCAAACAACTTATTTGAACGATTTACTAGCAAATTACGAGCAATATCCGAATACATGGGATGAAATGTTTGATGATTCTGGAAAAGTAAGAACAATTTATTCTCATTTTGGTAAATTTTTGAGTGAGACTAAGCTTGATAGTCTCAATCAGATGAAGGAATTCTCAAATCAATTTTTTAAAAATCAGGGTGTAACTTTTACAGTTTATCACGATAATAAAGGTGTCGAAAAAATATTCCCTTTTGATATAATCCCAAGAATAATAAACTCCAATGAATGGGAAATAATTGAAAAAGGTATAATTCAAAGAATCACTGCACTTAATTTTTTTTTGAAAGATGTATATCATGAAAAATTCATAATTAAAGATGATGTTATACCTGCAAGTCTGATAATTAATAACGATTGTTACCTCCGACAAATGATGAGACTTGAAGTACCAAAAAATATTTATACACACATATCAGGTGTTGATTTAATAAGAGATAAAAATGGCGAATTGTTTGTCTTAGAGGATAATTTAAGAACCCCTTCCGGGGTAAGTTATATGCTTGAAAATCGTGAGATTACTAGGAGGTTATATCCCAATTTAATGCCAAAACATAAAGTTCGACCTGTCGACAATTATCCGCAAATTTTGTATCAACAACTTAAAACATTAGTCGATAAAAATGATCCAGAAATTGTATTATTAACTCCTGGATTATATAACTCAGCCTATTATGAGCATACAACCTTAGCAAGGTTGATGGGTGTTGAATTAGTTGAAGGCAGTGATCTGGTATTAGATAATAATATGGTTTTTATGAAAACAGCTAGCGGTAATAAGAAAGTTGATATTATCTACAGACGTATAGACGATGATTTTTTGGATCCATTAAGTTTTAATACTGACAGTATTCTTGGTCTAGCAGGTATAATGGAAGCTTATAGACAAGGAAATGTCTGTATTGTTAATGCACCTGGAACTGGAATTGCTGATGATAAAGCAATTTATTCTTATGTTCCAAAAATGATTAATTACTATTTAAATGAAAAACCAATTTTGAAAAACATAGAAACCTATCATTTATCTAACAGTGAGCAAAATGATTATGTTAAAAATAATATAAATGACATGGTAATTAAAAAAACAGATGGTAGCGGTGGTTATGGAATGTTAATGGGAAATAAAGCATCTGAAGAAGAAATAGACATTTACTTTAACCAAATAAAAAAAAATCCAAGCAACTTTATTGCTCAGCCGATTTTAAACCTCTCAACAAGCCCATGCGTGATTGATAAGAAGTTAGTTCCAAGGTGTATTGATTTAAGACCATTTGCAATCTACGGTTCAGAAAAAATAAAAGTTTGTCCGGGAGGTCTGTCAAGAGTTGCGATGAAAAATAAATCTCTTATAGTGAATAGTTCACAAGGTGGTGGAAGTAAAGATACTTGGGTAATAAGGAAACAGTAAAAATGTTAAGTCGAGTTGCAAATAATTTATTTTGGATGGATAGATATATGGAAAGAAGCTATGGTCTATTAAATCTGATTAAAACTAATTATAATTCTACATTAGATTCTGGCGATTACTCATCATGGAATAAAATTATGTTCACATATTTAGCAATTCGAAGTGAAAATGAATACAAAAATCACCAAGATTCAATATCAACAATTTTTTTCATTTTGTTTGACAAAAAAAACCCAAACACCCTATTTAATATGGTAGTTAAAGCTAGAGAAAATGCTAGAAGTGTCCAAGAACATATTTCTAGAGAACTCTGGTTATCAGTTAACAAATTTTTTCTCCATCTTACCGAGGAAGACATGATTCTTAAGTATAAGAAGAGTGAACCAATAACTATAGTGAACGAACTTCTTCAATTTAGTCATATCTATTACAGTGTTGCGGATATTACCCAAGAAAGAGGAACAGCATATTGTTTTATGAATTTAGGCAAATATTTAGAACGAGTGGTTCAGAGTATAGATTTTTTAAATCTCAGAATTATTAGTCTTGATAACGAAAAAGAGGATTTATATGAAAGCTATTTCTTTAAGAATTTATTAATTTCAATTGGAGGGTATCAACTATATTTAAAAACCTACAAATCAATTTATAAAATTGAAAATGTAGTAAAAATGATTGCAATAAATGAAAATTTTCCTAGATCAATTATTTACAGTGTCAATAAATTAGATGTACACATTGGAAGGCTTAATGAGTTTAATCAAATAAAAACTGGTGAATTAAACTTCATGGTTGGCAAACTAAAAAATCATTTAAAATATTCTACTATTGATGCAATTAAACAAAATGGCCTTGAACAGTTTTTAGATAATATTAAGTTTGAATTAAATAAAATTTCAAATAGCATTAACAAAACTTACTTTAATCAGATTTTTTGACATGTTCAAATATTATTTAACACATTCGACATATTATAAATATTCAAATCAAATTCAAGAGAATACAAATAGAATCTGCTTGTACCCATACAATGACATGATTCAGCAATTAGTTAGTCATAAATTAGAAATTACGGGTAATCCAAATGTGTCTACTCATATTGATGAGTTTAATAATAGAGTTGGTTTCTTTAACTATATCCCACCTCATAAGGAGATGACAATTACATCAAAGGCAGAAATAATTTTGAAGAGCAAAAATCTACCAGATGAAGAAATTGACATTTTGAGTGAATGGACTAAAATAAATGATATTTCAAAAGATATAGATTATATGCATTTTTTGAAAATTGAGAATTTTTTTGCTAAAAATAAGTTTAAAAAAATTTTGAATGAGTTAAGGAGTGAAAATGATTCCGTATTAAACTTTTCAAAAGTTCTTTGCACATATGTAAATAAAAACTTTAAGTATAAGAAGGGGGTGACAAACATTAATTCATCTCTTGATGAGGTATGGAAGTTAAAATCTGGGGTATGTCAAGACTTCACAAATATTTTTATCCAATTACTTAGATTATCAAAAATACCCACCAGATATGTAAGTGGATATGTTTTTTCAAAAGGAGGTTTAATAGGTGCTGGAGCGACCCATGCATGGGCAGAAGTATTTATTCCATTTTATGGCTGGCTTGGATTAGATCCTACCAACAATTGTGTTGCAGATAAATATCATATAAGACTTTGTGTAGGGAGGAATTATGAGGATTGTTCACCTATAAAAGGTGTTTTTAAGGGTAATGAAAAGCAGTCTATGAAGGTCAAAGTATATTTAGACACTAAAAGAAATTCTAAGTTTGATAAAGTGGAGTTTAATGACTCAGAAAATCAAAGTCAACCGATAGTTACCAAGCCTTTTAATAGTTTTCAAAAAAACTTACAAATAGTTCAACAACAGCAATAAAAATAAAAGAAGTGGTACTTTAGTCTTTGTTATTGAATTGTTTACTTTACTTTTCATTTTGAAACAAACCTTTGAATAAAATGAAGTCACAAAAATTCAAAATAATAAAACTTGACATTATGTGTTTTTGGATTTAATAAAGATGTTAAATAAACCTGTTTTTCTTTTAATTTTTAGCCTTTTTTTTAATCAAATATTTTCTCAAAAAAAGGTTGACTCTACTCATGTTAGATTTACAAATCAAAAAATTATAATTGATGGGATCGATGATGAAACAGATTGGGAAAAAGCAGAATTAAAGTCTGATTTTTGGCAGTGGTTTCCTACAGATTCTATTAAGGCTTTAAAACAAACTGAAATAAAGTTTTTATATGATTTAAATAATATTTACTCATTTGTTAAATGCTATGAGAGTGAAGACGAAAGTATTATATCGAGTCTCAGAAGAGATATGGGTAGATTTTCTGATTTTTTTCTATTTACATTAGATACTTTCAATGATTTAACAAATGCTTATGCTTTTGGAGGAAATTCCGTAGGTGTAAAAAAAGATGAAATTTTTTTTAATGGTGGGAGAACACTGGGAGAAGATGCAAATTGGGACTGGGATGCAAAATTTGATCTAGAAACAAAGATTTATGAAAATTTTTATACTGCCGAAATAAGAATACCATTAAGTTCAATAAGATTTGCAAACAACAGTAAATCTTGGAGATTTAATGTGTCGAGAAGAAGAATTATTGATAATGAATTTTCTACTTTATTCAGGGTGCCTCAAGAACAATCTTTTATCAACCTTTCATTTACCGAACCATTAGTATTTGAAAAACCTTTGGGAAAATCTAAAACTCCGATAACCATAATTCCCTACATAAATTTATTAAAATCTAAGACTTTTGAAAATAATGAAAAAACTAACAATCTTGAATATGGGGGTGATGGAAGAGTATTTATTGGAACAGGACTTAATTTAGATTTTACAATTAACCCTGATTTTTCCCAAATAGAAGTTGATGATCAAATTATTAACTTAACACGTTTTGCAGTTGCTCTTCCAGAAAAAAGACAATTTTTTATTCAGAATAGTGATCTTTTTAGTGGCTTTGGAGATACTTTCGAAAATAGAGCATTCTTTACAAGGCGAATTGGGGTTACTAAGGATCTAAATGGTAACACAATTCAAAATAAAATTCGTGCAGGGGTAAGATTAAGTGGAAAACTCACTAAACGTCTTAGAATTGGATTATTGAATATGCAAACAGCAAAAGATGAAGAAAACTTGATATCATCTAACAACAATACAGTCTTATCATTTCAACAGAATGTTTTTTCTAAATCGAATTTAAAATTTTTGTTTGTTAATAGGGAAGAAACAGGTCAAGATAACTTTGAATCAGAACAAGAGCGTTATAATCGTTTACTTGGTTTTGATTACAATTTTATTTCAAAAAATGATAAAATTAGAGGAAAGGTCTTTTTTTATAATACATTTTCCCCATCTGAAGAAAATGAGGGAATATCAACGGGCTTTAGATTTAATTACAATGATATAAAAAATAGGTTTAGGACTGTATTCACAAGAACAACACCAAATTTTACAAGTGATCTAGGGTTTTCCAGAAGAACAGGATTTAAAAAAAATTACACAAAATATGATAGAGTTTTTTTTCCGAAATCTAAATTAATTCAAAGTATAACAATAGGTCCTGAGTTATATTATATTGATAAACCAGAAGAAAATAACCTAGTAACTGATAGAAGATTGAATGCTAATTTTTCTGTCAATTTTAAAAACAGGTCTAGGATTGATTTATCACTCGTTAATACCTATATATATTTAGAAAATAGTTTTGACCCCACTGGGTTAAATTATGATTCTCCAATAACAGAAGGTGCTTATGATACTTCTCAATTTGAATTTGGATTTAACTCTACAAATAGACGAAAATTTAGATTTAACTCTGAAATTAGTTTTGGAGGATATTTCAGTGGTGAAAAGTTTTCAATAAGTAATAATTTTAATTTCAGAATAGATAAACTTTTACAAGCAAGCTTAAAATTAAGCTACGATAAAATAAATTTACCTGAACCTCAAAAATCAGTAGGTTTAATTTTGGTAAGTCCAAAATTGGATTTTACATTTACTAAAAATATTTTTTGGGCCAGTTTTATCCAGTTTTCGAATTTTTCAAATACACTAGGTATTAATTCTAGACTTCAGTGGCGTTTTGCTCCTTTATCAGACTTATTTTTGGTATATACTGACAATTCAAATTATCTTGAAAACGATTTAATACCTAATTTTAGGACAATAAATTTGAAAATAACTTATTGGATCAATATTTGAATTTGTAACGCTTATAACTAATATTAAGATCTCAAATATTATTTAAAACATATATTACAAAAAATCCAAGGTAAGTTCCAATAGCATTTCCTAAGGTGCCCATTAAAATTGATGGTAAAATCAGTTCATTTCTTTTAAAAGTCTCTGCAAGTGCAATTGCGGAAGCTCCTCCACCTACATTTGTTTGACTTGCAATTGCTACCATTTGCCAATCTCGATAAAATAGACCACCGATAATGATTATTAATATTCCATGTATTAACACTGAAACACTTGTGAACAAAAAAAGAGTAATTCCTATCTCTTTGAGCTCATAAACAGCATTTATTTCACAATATGCCCCTATAACTGCTAAGAATAAATGAACTAGATATAAGCCTAAATTATGACCTCCTTTTAATTTACTAATAAAGTTGGTTTGAGCCAGAAGAATACCAATTGTTGAAAGGATTAAAATGGATGGAATACTATTAAATTTTTTAGCTAAAATTTCAGAAATATAAAAAGCTGAAATTCCAAGGAAAATCAAACTTGCTAAAGAAACTAAGTCCATTTTATCTTCATCAAAATTTTTTTCATTAGAAATAGGTTGTTTTAATATTACTTTACCCTTCCATATTTTTGATAAGATTAGTGGAAATGTCAAAGTAGCTAATATCCAAATTGTTGTTACAACATTATCAACGGCAACTGTTCCTGCATATAAAATTCCTTTTTTTTGAAAACCATATTCTAATGCCACTGCATTAAAGTTGACACTGCCTCCTGTGTAGGTCCCAGTCAACATTCCTGCAATTACATTTGCATCTGAGCCTAATACGTTTTCAGGAGATATAATTATCCATGATATTAGAATTCCTAGTGTTGTTGATAGTGATCCAACTACAAATAATGTGATCATTGGTAAACCTGCTTTTTTTATTGAAACAAGATTCACATTCAGAAGCAGAAAAAATATTGATATAGGAGCTATATATTCAAAAATTATAGAATACAATTCAATACTGTTTGAAGCAGACGGAATAAGTTTCAGATTAGCAATAATTGCTGTAAACAATATTACCAAAAGAGCTGAACCTAACTGCTTTCCTAATTTTGTCCTGCCTACATATAATGATAAAATTATCATAAGACAAAGCATAAGAAGAACATAAACTGTATTACTCATAATTAGAACATTAAATACTTTTATTAGTTTAATTTATAAAAAAGGAGAGTATAAATTTTAAGTTTTCATAAATTAACTGTTGAATCTATAAATCTTTTGTAAATGTTTAATCAATTTAAAAATAAATTACTTCTAGCTGTTTTAACTTTCACTTGCAACATTTCATATGGCCAAGAACTTCAAAGAATAAATTTTGAAGACATTAAATATAGAAATGTAGGACCAACAAGAGGCGGAAGATCAACTTCTGTGTGTGGTGTTATCAAAAACCAATTCACATTCTATATGGGAACCTCTGGCGGCGGTTTGTGGAAGACTATCGATGGTGGATTGAGTTGGAATAATATTAGTGATGGGTATTTTGAATCTCCTTCTATTGGTTCAATTGATGTATTTCAATCAAATCCTGATATTATATATGTTGGAACGGGTTCTGATGGAATACGTTCAAATGTGATTGTAGGAAAAGGTGTATATAAATCTTTAGATGCGGGTAAGAGCTGGAAATTTATAGGACTAAAGGGTGCAGGTCAAATAGGCGCAATTAAGGTTCATCCTAAAAACCCTGACATAGTTTATGCTGCTGCAATTGGTCAACCATTTAAACAAAATTCAGAAAGAGGATTATTTAAATCAATAGATGGAGGTAAAAATTGGAAAAAAATTCTTTACATATCTGATAAAATTGGAATTGTAGATATGGAATTTTCTCCTGATGACCCCAACACAATTTACGCTGCATCATGGGAGGTTAATCGAAAACCATGGACAATAATGAGTGGATCAAAAGATGGAGGTATATACAAATCAGTTGATGGAGGCCAAAGTTGGACTAAGCTTTTTAAAGGATTACCAAAAGGTAATATTGGAAAAATTGATTTGGCAACTTCACCCGCCGACACTAATAGACTTTACGCACTTATCGAGGCAGGAGAAGGTCAGGGAGGCGTTTATGTTTCTTATGATAAAGGGTCAAGTTTCAACGTAATGAGTCATAGAAAAGAATTGGTAAATAGACCCTTTTATTATTGTAATATTTATGCTCACCCAAAAAATGCAGATGTAATTTATTCAAGTGCCAATAAGTTTATGGTTTCTATTGATGCGGGTAAAACTTGGGATATAAGAGAAACACCTCACGGGGATAATCATGACATATGGATAAATCCTAATCATGATAACATATGGATTCAATCAAATGATGGAGGGGGAAACGTTACTTTTAATTCCGGAAAAACTTGGACTACCCAATTTAATCAACCTACTGCAGAGATTTATCAAGTCGAAGTAGATCAACAGTTTCCTTATTGGCTATATGGAGGTCAGCAAGATAATTACACTACAGTTTCTGTCCCAAGCCAACCGCCTTATCCGATTCAGGCAGGACCAAATGCATGGATACTTTCAACCGGTGGCTGTGAAACTGGTCCAGCTGTTCCAAAACCAAGTAATCCGAATATTGTTTACTCAAATTGCAAGGGAAGATTTAGTATATATAACAAAGAGACTGGACAGGAAAAGCAATATTATGTTGGAGCTCAAAACATGTACGGGCATAATCCAAAAGATTTGAAGTTTAGATTTCAAAGGGTATCTCCGATACATATTTCTCCACATGATGAAAATGTTATATACCACGGTTCTCAATTTCTTCATAAAACTACCGATGGAGGGATTAATTGGAAGATAATTTCGCCTGATTTAACAGAATTTGACAAATCAAAACAAGTTATTTCAGGATCTCCAATAACTAGGGATATTACAGGTGAAGAGTTTTATAGTACCATATACTCTGTTAGAGAGTCAATCTTACAGAAAGATTTAATTTGGGTAGGTTCGAATGATGGCTTGGTCCATTTAACTGTTGATGGAGGTAAAAACTGGAGAAATGTGACTCCCAGAAATTTATTAAAAGGAGGTCGAGTGGACTCAGTAGAGCCGTCAAGCCATGATCCATCTTCAGCCTATATAACAATTTTAAGATATCAATTAGGAGATTGGTCACCTTATATTTATAAAACAAAAAATTATGGTAAATCTTGGGAATTAATTGTAGATGGCATACCTCATGACTTTCCAGTAAGAGTTGTTAGGGAAGATCCATTAAAAAAAGGATTACTTTTTGCAGGTACTGAATTTGGAATTTTTGTTTCACAAAATGATGGAAATAACTGGGTAAAATTTCAAAAAAATTTACCAATTACTCCAGTAACTGATCTTAAAATACATAGAGACGACCTTGTCTTATCAACAATGGGAAGATCATTTTGGGTTATGGATGACATTAATTTTTTAAGAACTGATTTGAATGGACCAAAACCCATAGTTGTAAATCCTTCTGAGGCGGTTCGTTATCAATATAACATTCCTGATATAGAAATTAATGACTATTTACAAGCAGGTGTTTTTATTGACTATTATCTGGATAGTGACAAGTATCAGGATGTCTTGATTTCCATCTTAGATGAAAAAGGAAAAATAATTGACTCTTTTAATTCAATTTCGAGTGAAGCTAAAGAGTCAACTAACTACAATATGCAACTTAGTGACTTTTCATCCAATGCATCTTATAAAGTGACAACCAAAAAAGGCTTCAATCGTTTTAGATGGAACCTAAGACATCGAGGAATATATGATGATGATGAAGAAAAAAATATTGTGGGTCCATTTGTTAGTCCAGGTAAATATGTAGTTGAAGTAACACTTGACAATACCAATAAAATTTCATCTGAATTTTCAGTTGAAAAAGATCCAAATACAGAAATCTCTCAGGATGTCTTTGCTGAAGTTGAACAATTTCAATTAAAATTAATCAACAAGATTAGAGAGGCAACGAGGATTTCAAATGAGATCAAGTCATTGAAACTATCAAAAAATTTAAAGAAAAATAAGTTACAAGGCCTAGACGCAATTTTAGAAAAACTAGAAACCAAAGAGGGTGATTACATGCAGCCAATGCTAATTGATCAGTTTAAATATCTCTACAGTATGGTGACTGAAGCCGACCAAGTTTTAGGTAAAGATGCTTATGATAGATATAAAGAACTAAGTTTGCAACTTGAAAAAATTACACAAAAGGAATTAACATTAAATTGAAATACAAAACATTCTTTATCAAATTTATTTGTACATTGTTTTTTTAGAATTTAACCATAAAAATTTTTTAAAATGAAAAAATTATTTTTTAGTATACTAACACTTTCTACTATATCAATAAATGCACAGTATTGTTTATTTTTCGATATTAAAGCTGAAGAACCAGAAATGGTGGTCTCTGCACTTACAGCCGCTATGAACACTGAGTGGGCAAAAAATATGCAGGCAACAAAATCTCTTTTTGCCTATCTTCCAAATGGAAAAATTGAATCAACTCATTCGCTGCAATTTTGTTTTCCAGATGAGGCCGCTTTTGAGGCTGCCTTTATGAGTTATGGTCAGTCTTTAGTAGCACAATTACTATTTGAGGGCAAATTAGCAGATTATTCCGTTGATATATCTCAATCTTTAAATATGCCTATTTGGTATAATGGGGAAGACTGGGCTGAGGACAATGTTTTTATGATTTATCAAATGGACGTTTCCAATCCATCAATGTATCTCAAAGAGTTTAAAAGTTTTTCTCAAAAAATGGCAAAAAAACTTGGTTTTGAAGAAAACTCTTATGGGCTAGCTATGCCAATTTTAGGTAAAAATGCTGATTTTAGTCATTTTGTATGGATTGGTGCCCCCGATATAAAAACTTCTCTATCGAGTATGAAGAAAATGTTGTCTGATCCTGGATTTTCTGAATTTGCTAAGAAAGTTGCTGCAATAAGAAAAGTAGTTAATACTACAATGCTTGTCCGTCTAGCTGATTTTTAAAATATTTTTTAAAAATTTAACCCTCCATTTTGGAGGGTTTTTTATTTTAAAATCTCACTAATAAAGTCAAAAACGTATCTATTTATCAAAAAATGAAGTTTTCCAAATTTGATATTTGTTTACAAAAATTTGCCTGTTTGATTTTTTAATTTTGATAATTCATCTAAATAACCTGATAATTCCTCTTTTAAAACCTTAAAAACTTTTTGAGATCCTTTTGTTGGTAATCCATCGCCGCTCTCAACACTTTTTCTTAAATAAGCTAATCTGTTATTTACCTTTATGGGAAAATTGAGTGGATCTTGACCACTTCTATTTTTTACTTGATAAATGTTGGCTTCAATTTTTTCTAATTTGTTAATTAATATTTTGATTCTTTCTGAAATATCACTTTTTGTTTTGTTTGCTTTTATGAGTAATTTCTTTTTAATTTCTCGAATTTCAATTACGCTATTGTTTGCCAGATCTGTCTGCAACATTATTTCCATGGCAAATTCAAATTGTTTTTCTATCTCCTCATCGCTAATTTCAATTCTTGGATCCTTTCTAACCTCCAAAGTTGTTTCATACAATTTATCATCAACGTTCAGTTTAACAATATACCTTCCAGGTGGTGCTATTGGGCCTAGTGATGGCTTTGCCGACCACATAATCATTCCTTCAAATTCTGTTACCCCAGGATATCTAAGGTTCCAACTGTAACTATTCAAGCCTTTTTTCATCATAGGGTCTTTGTTTTTAGGACCAAACCAAGAAGTATCTTCTTCATCTGTTTTATCCTCAAGAATACCATCTTTATCTAAAACAATCCTGCCCTTAGAGTCTATGATTTTTAAGGATAGCTTGTTTGGAATAGATGGTAAAAAATACTTTATTTCAGCATTTTGAACCCTTCTTGTGGCGTAATAGGATTTATATAAATAAGGATTTTTAGGATTTACTTTTTTCATTTCTCTAATTGGTGAAATGTCATCCAAAATATAAACAGACCTTCCATGTGTACCAATGACTAAATCTTTGTCAGTAACTATTAAATCTGAAATTTGTGTATCAGGTAGATTTAAACTTAAAGATTCCCAATTGTCACCATCATTGTAAGAGACCCAAACATTATGTTCCCCACCTGCATACAGAAGACCTTGAATTTTGGTGTCCTCTCTTATAACATGAAGAAAATCGTCTGATCTTATTCCGTTTACAATTTTTTTCCAAGACTTACCATAATCATTAGTTTTCCATAGATACGGTTCTCTATCATCCATTTGATATCTTTTAGCAGCAACATATATAGTTCCTGGTTTGTGTAAGGATTCTTCAATTATGCTTATCCTTGTGTCTTTAGGCATATCATTGGGTGTAATGTTTTCCCAAGTTTTGCCATGATTTTTAGTAATATGTATTAAACCATCATCTGAGCCTGCCCAAATTAAATTTTTATCGTGATTAGAAGGAACTAAAGCAAAAATTGTAGCATAAATTTCAGGACCATTCATATCATTTGTTATTACTCCCCCTGTTTCTCCAAGTGTATTTGGATCAGCATAAGTTAAATCCGGGCTAATTTTATTCCAACTGTAACCATCATCTTCAGAAACCCAAACATGTTGAGACGAGGTATAAAGTTTATTTGGATTTAATGGAGAAAAAACAATGGGAAATGTCCACTGCCATCTCTCGGGTAGAGCACTTGCAGGTTCACCAGAAAAAAATCTAGGGTAAACTTGTATATCTCTGTTGAAACCAGTTTTTCTGTCAAATTTAGTCAATAAGGCTCCCTGACTACCAGCATAGAACCAATCTAAATTTATTGGGTGCTGGGCTATGTAGCCTGATTCTCCTCCTCCTACTGGATAATAGTATTGTTTGTGGGGCCCTCTAGCTTGTTTAAATTCCCAACCCTCTGATGGCACACACATAGTTGAATTATCTTGTTGAGCACCACAAACAAAATATGGAAAATCTTTTGTTACCATTATATGATAAAGCTGCGAAGTAGGAAAATCGAGATCAGTCCAAGTATTTCCTCCATTAACTGATACACAACCACCTCCATCGTTAGCATTAATCATTCGATTAGGGTTTTTAGGATCAATCCACAAATCATGATTATCCCCGTGAGGTACTTCAATTTTTTTATCGAATGTTTTTCCTCCATCAGTTGATTTATAAAAACCAGTGTTAAGTGCATAAACGATATTTTCATTTTTTGGATCTGCATAAATTCTACTATAGTAAAAAGCTCTTTGCCTTAGTTTACGTTCATCATTTAATTTCTTCCATGTTTTTCCTGCATCCTCTGAAGAATAGACACCACCATTATTTGATTCAACTATAGCCCAGAGCCTGTTTGAATTAGCTCCGGAAACTGTAATTCCAATTTTTCCAAGAGGTTTATCTGCGAAGCCAGAGTTATCGGATATGTTTTCCCATGTTTCACCACCATCAGTGGATTTATACAATCCACATTCTTCGCCACCACCTAACATTTTATATGGAGTTCTGTATACTTGCCAAAACGACGCATAAATAACTTCGGGATTATTTGGATCAAGAATTAAATCAATAGCTCCAGTTTTAGAACTTTTATACAATATTTTTTTCCAGTTTAGACCCCCATCGATGGATTTAAAAACACCTCTTTCTTGGTTTTCACCATATGGATGACCTAAAGCTGCAACATAGACAACATTAGGATTTTCAGGATGAATTCTAATTTTTGAAATGGCATGGGTATCTTTAAGTCCCATGTGTGTCCACGTTTTACCTGCATTATTTGATTTGTAAACACCATCACCTTGCATTATATTCCCTCTAAGTTCAGTCTCTCCCATCCCTATAAATAAAATATCTGGGTTTGAATCTGAAACTGCCACTGCACCTACTGAAGAACTATTTATTTGACCATCAGTTATTGGATCCCAAGTAATTCCTCCATCTGTTGTTTTCCAAAGACCACCTCCAACAGCACCAAAGTAATATTCGTTTATCCTTGAGGATGATCCAGAAACTGCTAACGACCTTCCACCCCTGTCAGGACCAATATTTCTCCATTCTAAGTTTTCTACTATATTATTTTTTTGACTATTTATATAAGAAGAAAAGGAAATAGTTAAAGAAAAAATAAGTATTGATATAAATTTCATAATAAATTTTTTTGTGTAACTCGTTTCAAATTAAAAAAAAATTAAGCAATATGAATTGTTAAAACTAATTTTTGTGTAATCATATACCAAACAAATACTGAAATTTTAAAAACAATTGAGTTTGGTCTACTCGAAAAAGTGAATACATGTCATCATTAAATTCACTTAATGAGTTTTGATTGCCACCTATATAAAAAACAGTTGATGGATTTGGATTCCATTGAATTAATGGCTGAATAAAAAATCTTTCAGAAAATGTATTATACTCAGAAATTATTCTAATATTAAAAAAATTATTGAACTGATATCGGATGGAAAATCTTGAGATAGATCCATTGTAATAAAAATTATCGCTATCCAAATATTTTAACCTTGCATATCTAATTGAAGGCGAAATTCTCAATTTATTACTTAGTTGTATCAATGGAATAAAGTTGAAAGTTAATTCTTTCCCTTTTTCTGGGATAGCTTCATTAAATGCTAACTCTCTCCCAACAGTAAAATTTAAATTTAAGGCAAAAGATTCGCTAGGGCTACTTCGAATTACAAATCGATTACTCTCCAAATTTCTATAATCTCGACCAAGAAAGTTTTTAAACGCATCAAAGTCCAGGGTATAAGTAATTTCAGTATTGAATAAAGTTTTTATACTTAAAATGCCGTCTATACTAATTGTTTTTAGGTAGTCTTCGTAGGTATATACTATATCTGCTTTAGTTCCGAAACTTAAAAATTGGAGAGCAGGTTTATTTGGAAATACTTGGTAAGCATGATAAAGAGTTGCCCATCTTCTATTATTTTTTACAAAAAACCCAACATCTGCTTGGAAATTTGGAGAAAAGTCTCTATAAGTTAGATAAGATCTCCATTTTTGGGTATTTCTATAAAGCTGAAAGTAAAGAGATTTACCATTAAAATTTTGATTATCCAATACTACTGACCTGCCGAAAATATTATCTTCAGACTCAATCCAGTCTGCAACCGGCTCTTTATTTAAATTGAGAAATAATTCATAAGTAAACCTCAAGTTTTTTGATAATAAAAACCAACCGTCTGTACCAAATAAATTCCCATAGCCTCCATTTTTATAATATCTGTTTGTAGATAAAAAACCAAGGCGTGCATTTTTACTAAGAAGACGTTGATATCTTAAAACATTGACAAAAGATTCTTCTCCTTCACCCAAATAAGATCGATCTTCACCTGCAATTTGATATATTGAATTTTGATCAAGTGCAGTAAGAAAAAATAAACGTTCTTTTTTTCCCTGACTAATTAGCTTTGTTGATATCAATGGGTTATTTATTGATCTTGAATAAAATGCACCGCTTACGTATTGAACGATATCAGTTCCACGATTAAAATAAGGTCTTCTTTCGGGATATTCTAAGGCCACCGCAGAATTTACATCAATTTGCGTGACATCGGCCTCTACTTGAGAAAAATCAGGATTCAAAGTCACCTCAAGAGTACTGTTCTTATTCAAATCGACATTAAGACCTAGTCCGAAGTTAGGTTGTAGTTTTTGATATTTGATTTCATCAAATAAATTGGATTTACTACCAGTAATATTTCCCGCGAGGTAAGGTAAAAACTCAACTCTTTTGTCAATTTTGATATCAGATAATATTAACTTATCGGTAGTTTGACATATTTGACATGGAGCAGTTCTGTCATATTTTTGGCTTCTAAGCTCTATTGGTATACCTTCTCTAAAAGTGTTTCTTCTAAAATTAAAATTCCATTCTTGATTGTTTCCATTAGGGAAAGGTAACGATGCGAATGGTATTTTAAATTCAACCTGGTAGCCATCAGATACAATCGTCCCACTTGTTTCATGATCTACATTAAAATTTATATCATACCTATCTTCATCAGTAAGAGCATTAATTGCTCTTGCATCTAATTGACTTCCAAAGGCATTAGATAAAAGAAGATAATTATTTCTGCTATCACCATAAGTATCAAAAGCTATTACCACAAAATCATCACTTATCATCCCTAAGTCATCTCTAGAACGAACTGAGGCTCTTATATTCTCTGGTTTTGAAAATGCATGGAAACCTATATACAAGTGAGTATCAGAATACAAAACATAAACTTTAGTTTTTTCTTTTGGAATAATATTATTCCCAGGATTAACTTCATAATCAAGGTCAACAGAAATAGCATTTTCCCACTCTTTTTCTGATATTATACCATCAATTAAAATTTGAGTCTCATTAGTTTTATTTGGAATGAATTTTTCCTGAGAATAATTAAATGAACTAAATAGAATTATCGATACTATGTGTATTCTGTGGAACAATTTTTTAAGATAAAAAAGTGCAAGTTATTGAATAAAAACAAAGTCTATATCTTTTTTCATAATTTAGATAATCAAATAATTATAAACCAATCAAAATGAAAAAAATAATTTTTTTACTTCTATTTGCCAGTTCAAGTTTAATTTTTTCACAAAATATTGCATTTGAACAGGTGGCTATAAAAGTTAAGCCAGGGAGCTCTGCTCACGTTCTTAATCTTTTTAATGATTTTTATGGTAATATTGAAAAGCCTGAAGGTGTTAATATTAGGCTTTCATATTTAAATTTTAGACCTCAAGATATAGAAGCTACTCACTATTTAACTTTTACGGGATCACTTGAAGGACTTGCAAAACTGAGAGAAATTAGAGGAGGTGATAAATATTCGTTGTATAATTCAAATATGTTAAGGCATGCAGATATAATTTCTACAAGTGGTGGAACAAGTTTAATGAGAATGAATTTAAACAAAGGGAATCAACCTATTTCTCAAGTATGGAGGTGGAGAGTTGATGATCCAGCGAGTTTTGCATCTGAATTTACAACTCTAATCAAAGCTTTCACTCAATTAGGATATCTTTCGTTAGGTCAAATTACCCACGGAATTGGACAGGATGGGGAATCACACTATGTATATATGACTCATGAAGATTATTCAGGAGCATTAGGTTGGGGTCCCAAAACCCAAGCCGAACAGCAAGCGTTTTTAAAATTTCAGAAAGCAACTTCAAAATACTCAACATTTTTGGGTTCAGTAACAATGTCAAATATTAAAGTTTGGTAAACTAATTTTTAAATCTCTAACCCTCCAATTCGGAGGGTTTTTTTTAATATTTGTATTTAGAAAACAAGTAATTTCAAATTATAAATATGCCTTTAGTAATTGTTTTTATAGGAATTTTATTTTTATTTCTCCTAATAACTTTTTTTAAATTCAACGGATTTATTTCTTTTATATTGGTAGCAATAGGAATTGGAATAACCCAAGGAATGCAATTAAATGATATTGTAAATTCTATAGAAAATGGTATTGGGAATACATTAGGATTCCTTATTATGATTTTAGGATTTGGAGCTATGTTAGGAAAACTTGTTGCTGAAAGTGGTGCAGCTCAACAAATAACTAATGGTTTAATTAAAATTTTTGGAATTAATTATACTAAAGTAGCAGTAATGTTAACTGGTTTCATAGTTGGAATCACAATGTTTTACTCAGTCGGTTTTGTCATTTTAGTCCCCTTAGTTTTTACTGTAGCAAAAGCAACTGGTCTTTCATTGATTGGAGTAGGATTACCTATGCTAGCATCATTATCTGTTACTCACGGATTTTTACCACCACATCCTGCCCCTTCAGCATTATCAGTAATGTTTGAAGCTGATATTGGAAAGACTCTCATCTATGGTATTTTACTTTCCATACCTGCAATTTTAATTTCAGGACCTTTATTAACTAATTTCTTGCCTAAAGTAGAAGCTAAGCCTCTTAAAGAGTTTATGACAACAAAAGTATTCAAGCAAGACGAATTACCAAGCTTATTTAATAGTCTATCCACAGCTTTATTACCAGTATTATTGATTGGTTTTTCTACTTTGATTTCTTTTTTAATTCAAGAGGAGAGTATTTTATCAAAGTGTATAAATTTTGTTGGAAATCCAGTGATTGCTCTACTACTTACACTTCTTTTAGGTACATATTCGTTAGGAATTTCAAGAGGTAAAACCATGAATCAAATCATGAAAACTTATGCAGAGGCGGTATCAGGAATTACGATGGTTCTTTTGGTTATATCGGGTGCTGGTGCCTTAAAACAAATTTTAATTGACAGCGGGGTCAGTGATTACATTGGTGGAATACTTGAAATATCTTCAATGTCTCCTTTATTAATTGGTTGGATAATTGCGACACTTATACGTTTTTCTGTGGGTTCTGCTACAGTTGCAGGCCTCACAACAGCTGGAATAGTCTTACCTTTAGTTCAAAATACAAATGTGAGTCCTGAATTAATGGTTTTATCTATTGGATCGGGTAGCCTCATGTTATCACATGTTAATGATAGTGGGTTTTGGTTATTTAAAGAATATTTTAATTTAACTGTAAAAGAAACACTTTCCACATGGACTGTTATGGAAACAAGCATAGGAATTTCAGGACTTTTTGGAGTTTTAATTTTAAACCAATTAATATAGAATGAGTATACATTTAAAAGAACGAATCAAAGTTATGAGTCTTGATTTACCTCCCGCACCCGAACCCTCGGGTGTATACCGACCAATTTTAATAGTTGACGATCATTTGTACGTTTCTGGTCAAGGACCTGTTTTGTCCGACGGTAGTCTTATTTATGGAAAGGTAGGATCTGAGCTTAACAAAGAACAAGGTAAAGTTGCTGCTAGACAGGTTGGTCTAACAATGCTTTCTACCATTATAAAACATACTTCAGAATCGTTAAAGATAAAACGTGTTATAAAAGTATTAGGAATGGTGAATGCAACTCCAGATTTTAAACATCATCCTTTTGTTATAAATGGATTTAGTGAACTTTTTTCAGAAGTTTTTGGAGAAAAAAATGGAATTGGTGTAAGAAGTGCTGTTGGTATGAATCTTCCGAATAATATACCAGTTGAGGTTGAAGCTGCTTTTTTAATCGAATAATATAGATGTCAATAAATAATTGGTTTAAGGTTAATGATGAAAGTAAAATTTTAACCCCCGGATTAATTGTTTTTCCCGAAAGAATAGAGCATAACATTAAATCTATGATTTCTATTTCGGGTGATGTAAATCGGTTGATTCCCCATGTTAAAACTTACAAAATGCCCTCAGTCGTTAAACTTCAGATGGATTATGGTATAAAAGAATTCAAATGTGCAACTTTTGGAGAATTAGAAATGCTGATTTCATGTAAGGTGAAGCATATATTACTTGCAATACAGCCTACAAAGGAAAAAGCAATTCGATTTTTGAATCTTCAAAAAAAATATCCAAAAATTAAGTTTTCTACACTTGTGGATAATATTGATTCTTTAAAATTGTTTTCAAGTCTATCAAAAGCTATTGATATTAGGATGAATTTATGGTTAGACATAAATAATGGAATGAATAGAACAGGAATAATTCCAGATAAGGCGTTAGGTCTTTGTTTAGAATTATTTGAGGATCAAAACTTAAAATTTAATGGACTCCATGTTTATGACGGTCATATTCGACATACGTCCCTAAGTAAAAGATTAAATCAATGTAATTTGGATTTTGAAAAAGTTGAACAACTAGTGGTGCAAATAAAAAATAAAATCGGAACGTTGCCACAAATTATTACAGGAGGTACGCCTAGTTTTTACCCTCATTCATTGAGAAAAAAAAACCTATTGAGTCCAGGAACAACTCTTCTTTGGGACTTAGGTTATCAGAAAATATGGAAAGAGTCACCATTTCTGCACGCTGCTGTTTTAGTGACAAGATTAATAAGCAAACCAGCTCCAAATATCTATTGTTTTGATTTAGGACACAAGGCAGTTTCTTCTGAGATGCCATTACCAAGAATGGAAATTTTTGGTTTGGAGGGAGCATCTCATAAATCTCAGAGTGAAGAGCATCTTGTAATTGAATATAAAGACCATAAAAATTTAAATATCGGTGACCTGTTTTATGCAATTCCATACCATATATGTCCTACAGTCGCAAAATACAATAAATCTTATGTTGTAATCAATGGAGAAATTCAGTCTTCATGGGATATCCAGGCAAGAGATTATCAATTATCTTTTTAGAGAATTATGGAATTTATTTTTGACGCCCATCTTGACCTATCAATGAATGCAACTGAATGGAATCGTGATTATCGTTTGAAAACAAATACAATTCGTAAACTTGAAAAAGGAATGAATGATTTGCCAGGCCGAGAACTTTCAACTGTCTCTTTTCCAGATTTACGGAATGGCAACATAGGGTTATGTGTTGGCACTCTAATAGCAAGATGCGTTAAACCAAAAAACCCTTTACCAGGTTGGAATTCTCAAGAACAAGCTTGGGCTCACACCCAAGGGCAATTGGCTTGGTACAAGGAAATGGAATCTCAAAAAGAGTTAGTTCAAATAAATTCAAAATCGAACTTAAAAAAACATTTAAATAATTGGAAATCAAATCCAATTAGTACACCTTTAGGTTATGTTTTAAGTCTTGAGGGAGCAGACTCAATTATATCTATGAATCATTTGGAGCGAATGTATGATATGGGATTAAGAGCTATTGGCCCAGCACATTACGGACCAGGGACTTATGCTTATGGGACTGATTCAAGTGGAGGAATAGGAGAAAAGGGAAAATTATTGTTGAAAAAAATACAAGAGCTCAAACTTATTCTGGATGTAACTCATCTGTGCGATTTAAGTTTTTGGGAAACTCTTGAATTTTATCAAGGTCCAATTTGGGCAAGCCATAGTAATTGCAGAAAAATAGTTAATAATGAAAGACAGTTCGATGATTCTCAAATCAGAATTTTGATTGATCATAATGCAGTTATTGGAATGGCATTTGATGCTTGGATGATGACTCCAAATTGGGAAAGAGGAAAAACTAAACCGAGTGATAAAGGGCTTTTAATTGAATCAATTGTGGACCATATCGACCATATTTGCCAACTTTCTGGAAATACAAATCACGTAATGATTGGGTCAGATCTAGATGGTGGTTTTGGAAAAGAGCAATGCCCAGAAGATTTGGATACAATTGCTGATTTACAAAAACTAGGATATATTTTAAATAGAAGGGGCTATTCAGATAATGATATTGAGAAAATATTATCTAAAAATGGAATTTTATTTTTGCAAAAACATTTACCTAATTAGTTTTTTTAAAAACAACCTACTTAATTAAACCTTTATATATTGATAGTCAACAAGTTATAGCTAATTTTAAATTTAATTAATCTTTGATTAATCAAGTTTTTTCAAAGTTAAATATATTATTATCTGACTTCTTATAATTTATCTATTCCTTTATATTTATATAATGAAAAAAATCTATTTAATTTTAATACTACTTACATCTCTCAATGTTATGGCTCAAAACAAAAAAAATTATTTTATACATTTCACATCAAACCCAATGGTCAATCCAAGTGCCGCAATAATGTCAATAAATGCAGCAAGTGAAGCCCTGAAGCAAGGGCATAGTGTAGTATACTTTGCAGCAGGAGATGGTGTTAGGATTTTATTAAAAGATGTGATAAAGAATCTTCACACTGTAACTGCACACGGTGGTAGATTTGGTAAAATAAGTAAAATGGCCGAAAATCTATTTTTAGAGTTTTCTAATCAAGGAGGTATTATTCACGTTTCAGAAGGTTCTTTTGCTACTTATGGGATAAACCAAGATAATCATAAAGAGCATTTGATTGAAGTATCAAAGATATTCTGGAGCTACCCCAAACAATTAATTGAAGAAAGCTCAAAAGCAGATATCGTCTTTTCCTACTAAATGAATAATAACAATCTAAGTTAATTTAAAAAGCATCTGGCAGTAGGAAAGAAAATACATCTAGAGTCAAACTACCTTAGACAGTAGAAGCATTATTTTGGCAGAGTAATTATATTTGGACTATGAAAAACTTTATTAAATGAAGCATTTCTTTTTTCTATTAATATCATTTTTAATTGTCGGATGTTCAAACGATATGAATGATTCTGAACAAACATCACAACAATCAACCGATATGAATGTTTCTGAGCAAGAAAAAGAAAGGTTTTTCAGCCAAGAAAATGCACTAAATGTTTTATCAGATGAAGAAACAACATTAAGAGAAAAACTGGCATTTTTAACTAATGATTACGAATTATGGTTTAATGAAACAGAATACAACAATCAATTAGAAGAAAATAATCAAGAGGCATATCATTTTGAAAGATTTTTTCAAAGTGATTCAATAACTGAAATACGTTATTTTAAGTTATATGATAATCAATGCTGGACTGATTTTTACGGCTCAGATATTGGAACAGACGAAGTTGAGTTTTCTGATTCTCCATTTAGAGTTGGGTTAATCCCAGTAGTCGCTGATGGGGGAGGCCAAGAGCTTTCATTAGAAGAGGGGGTTTTATATCACAGAAGTGTATGTACGTGTCCTAATGAAGATAATACTGGTTTTTTAAAATATGATATAGCTGTTTACAAACTAATTACGAATGAGCAATTTCAGTTGATGAATGATTGGATGTCGAGTTTACTTCCATGTGACTAATTTGTGATTGGCAAGCATTACAAGGTTAGTACACTAAAAATTTCCCAAAAGATCTATTATTAGTCAGATTTTATATTCTTATTTAGAGAAAAATCCTAGTGCATAATAAAGAGGATAAGAGAGGGTTATCGATTATGTCCTTTTATTTATATTTGCTTGCCTATTTTAAGGGTTTTTAGAGTAAGATACTTTTGGCAATATTGTGATTTTGATTGTGATTTTTAGTCAAGAGAATAAGTTTAAATGATTAAAACTTCTGAAAGCCCTTGTAAACAGTACAAGGGTCGCGTAGCTCAGCTGGATAGAGCATCTGCCTTCTAAGCAGACGGTCATAGGTTCGAATCCTATCGCGATCACTTTAAAAAAGTTTTAAACCCTTTAAATAAAGGGTTTTCTTTATTGTTTTTATATGAAATAAGAAAAAATTATAAAATGTCATGTCTAATTAAGAATATTTCAATTTTTTTAATGACAGCTTTCTTTCTATTAAAATGCTCAGGGGATGATTCAAATGATACGACGGGAGAGATAATGTTACCAGTAATAATCAAAACCGAATCACAACTCAGAGATGAAGAATATAAAGCTGATTCGATATATGGAAAGATTAGAAATTTAGATGATTATTGGATTGCATTTAAAACCATCGGTGAAACACAATATGGATATGACTTTGGAGAACAAGAGGTGGAAATTTTTACTGATTTAACAATTGCAAGCTCCGACAGTAACAGGGACGACGCAGCTGGTATAGCTCATGGATCATGTAAAGAGGGAATTATTAAAATAGCCATTAATGCTGATTATTGGGCTGAATACTCTTTTAATAGAAGATTAATATTAATGTGGCACGAATTTGGGCATGATGTACTTAATGCAGCACATGTTTCAGATGAAAGAGCAATAATGAATACTCCACTTCCAGATGAGTATGACCTTGAGATATTTAAAAAAGAAGAAGCTGATTTATTTAGCGGAAAAGATTTAATTCTATTTGATTGTAATGACCCTTATTTTAATTAATCTTAGTAATTTAAAATTTAAAATTAATTTTCCTAAAAGTTAAATGAAAATAGGAATACCCAAAGAGATTAAACCCCAAGAAGCTAGGGTAGGGCTTACTCCTGCAGGTGCATTTTACCTTGTGAGTGAAGGACACCAAGTTTGCATCCAAAAAAATGCAGGTTTATTAAGTGGGTTTGATGATAAGGAATATCAAAAAGTAGGTTGTAAAATCGTAAGTAAAATTGAAGACATATACAATTTTGCAGAAATGATAGTTAAAGTTAAAGAACCTATTGAACAGGAGTACGACCTAATTATGCCTGATCAATTGATTTTTACCTTTTTTCATTTTGCTTCAAGTAAAAAATTAACTGAAGCGATGATAGGTTCAAATTCTATTTGTTTAGCATATGAGACAGTTGAAGAAAATGGCAAGTTACCATTATTGATTCCAATGTCTGAAGTTGCAGGAAGAATGGCTACTCAAGAGGGAGCCAAATATCTTGGAAAACCTTTTGGAGGCTTTGGTATCCTTTTGGGCGGAGTTACTGGTGTAAGACCCGCAAACGTTATGATTATTGGGGGTGGAATTGCAGGTACTGAGGCGGCATTGATGGCAGCCGGCTTAGGCGCAAACGTTTCAATATTTGACAATAATTTGGAACGATTACGTGATTTAGAAAAAACAATGCCTGATAATGTTACTCCTATTTTTTCTAATCAACTTAATATAGAACTTGAAATCCGAAGATCGCATTTGATAATAGGTACTGTTTTAATACCTGGATCTAAGACTCCAAAATTAATTGACAAAAAAATGTTATCAAAAATGATGCAGGGAACAGTTTTAGTTGATGTGGCTATTGATCAAGGGGGATGCTTTGAAACAAGTGAACCCACAACACACGAAAATCCAATTGTTATAAAAGAAGGAATTATCCATTATGCAGTAACCAATATGCCAGGAGCAGTTCCAAATACTTCAACTATAGCATTAACTAATTCGACTTTAAGTTACATTATTGAACTTGCAAATAAAGGCTGGAAAAAAGCATGTCAAGAAAATTCCTCCCTTGCTAAAGGGTTAAATATAATGAATGGAAAAGTTGTTTATAAACAAGTGGCTGATGCATTTGATTTGGATTTCACTGAAGTTGAATCACTAATTTAAGGGTATGGAATTTACTCCGTTTGGTATCAACCTTTACACTTTTTTTAATTTACCTTCTGCATGGTGGTGTGGTGTAAGAGTAAAAGAAATTTCAAGTAAATATTGTAGTACAAAAGTAAATTTGAATTGGATTAATAAAAACCCTTTTAAATCAATTTTTTGGGCTATTCAGGGAATGGCCGCAGAGCTTTCTACAGGGGTTTTGATAATGCAGGCATCAAAAAGATTTAAATGTGATATTTCAATGCTTGTAATTAATAACAAAGCAACTTTCACAAAAAAAGCGAAAGGACAAATTGTTTTTTCATGTGATAATGGAGAAGCTGTTGATAAAACATTCACTAAATTGTTAAAAACAAATAAATCTCAAACCTTATGGCTTCAAGCAAAAGGTATTGATAAAGAAGGTGATATCGTATCAACTTTCGATTTTGAATGGACCCTTTTACTAAAATAAATTCTATGAGACCATCATTTTTTAAAGACCTATCTATACCTGCTGTTGCTGCACCTATGTTTTTAATTTCTTGTCCAAAGCTTGTAATTGAATGTTGTAAAAATGGTGTTGTAGGAACACTTCCTGCACTAAACCAAAAAACTACTGAGGGTTTTGAAGAATGGATTATTGAAATTAAAGAAGCCTTGAGTAAATATGAAATAGAAACTGGGAAAAACACTGCTCCCTTCGGAGTAAACCTTATAGTTCATCCAACAAATCCAAGAGTTATGCCTGACTTGCAAATATGTATTAAGCATAAAGTTCCTATAGTTATCACTTCACTTGGTGCCGTATCTGATCTTGTAGATGCTGTTCACAGCTATGGAGGACTTGTATTTCATGATATTATTAAAAGAAGACACGCTGAAAAAGCTACTGAAGCTGGGGTTGATGGGTTGATATTAGTTGCTGCTGGTGCTGGTGGCCATGGAGGGACAATTAACCCTATGGCATTAATTAATGAGGTTAAAACTTTTTTTAATAAAACAATTCTACTTTCAGGTTGTATAAGTAACGGTAATGATATTGCATCTGCCCTTCAAATGGGAGCCGATTTAGCTTACATGGGAACACGATTTATAAACGTAAATGAAAGTATGGCTGATAAGTCATATCAAAAAATGATAATGGATAGCAAGGCCGAGGATATAATTTATACAGCTGCTGTTTCAGGAGTTAATGCGAGTTTTTTGAGACCAAGTTTAGAAGCTATGGGTATCACTGAGGATTTATGGAAAAAAACAAAAAAAATTGATTTTGGAAGCGAATTAGATCATGCTAAGGAAGAGGCAAAGGCATGGAAGACAATTTGGTCTGCAGGTCAAGGTGTAACTTCAATAAGTGATATAAAACCAGTGGGAGAGCTTATTAGTCAATTAAAAGTGGAATTTGAAAAAGCTTTATCAAAACAAAAAGAAAATTATAAATACTTTTTTTAATTTCATTTACAACACAATCAGACTTTCAAAAATTTTTAGTAAGCGATTTAATAATTTTATTTTTTGGTAAAAATTCTTGACCTATTACTTTTAAAGAAGTATAAAGTGGTATTGCGAAGATCATTCCCACAGGACCTGTGAGTGTACCAGCTGCAAGTATGAGGATAAAAATTTCCAGAGGATGTGATTTCACACTATTTGAGAAGATAAAAGGTTGGCTAAAAAAATTATCGATTATTTGCCCAATTAAAAAGCCAACTAAAACAAATAACGTTTTGGGCATTATAATAGTACTAAAATCTGAACCTATAAAACTACTCATAGTTAAAATTGAAATAAGGAATGCACCTATTATAGGTCCTAGATATGGAATTAAATTAAGAAGTGCACACAGAAATGCGATTACAAATGCATTTTGAACATCTAAAATAGTAAGCACTATACTGTAAATGATTAGTAAAATACTAATTTGCATCAAAAGACCTAAAAAATAACGAGATAGTAAGTTTTTGATCTTATTGATAGATTTTTCTACTTTGTTTGATATTTTATCCTCCACCATGGCTAAAATTATTCTCTTTTGAATAAAACTATCTTTTAAAAAAAAGAATAATATGAATACTATTGAGAATAAACCCACGGTAAAACCACCAAATAGTTCCAATGTTTGATTGATTAATTCAGGAAGAAGTCCAAAGTTTACATTTTTAAATAAATTATCTACTGAAAGTTGCTGTTTCCAAAAACTGTTATCAAGCTGAAAATAAATACTTATTTCATTTACTAAAGTCTCGATATTTATCTTTAATGTATCGATATTTAATAAAGCTAGATTTTCTACTTGTTTTATAAATAAAGGGACAAACAGAGAAAAAATACTAATTAAAATACCTAACAAAAATATTATACTTATTGTTGATGCTAAAATTGAATTTAGTTTCACTTTTTCTGAAAGGAATTGACTTATTGGACGTCCAATTAAACTTACAACCCCCGCAATTAACATATAAATTATAAGTGATTTAAGTTGAAACAGCAACCAGGCAATGATACATAGACCTAAAAGTCTAATTATGGCCCAAAAAACTCCTACAGTGATTTCTCTGGAATTCATATGCAAAGATAGGAAAGTTTCAAATTTTATTTTGTTGTTGTTGAACATGCAGTAAATGACATCCCAATACTCCTGCAGTTTCGGTTCTGTATCTTTGATCTCCTAGACTTATGGCCGTGTGACCTAAAGTAATAACTTTTTCGATTTCCTCATTGCTAAAATCACCCTCAGGACCAATTAAAAGACATATTTTTTTGAAATTTAACTTATAGTTAACCAATAGGTTACTTGGCCTTGGCGAGCAATGGGCAATTAAAATTGGATTTTGATTATTTTCTAAAAATTCATCAAACTTTATTATTTCATCAATTTTTGGTAGGAAAAAATTATTTGATTGCTTTAGTGCTGTTATTGCAATTTTTATTAAACGCTCAGTTTTTAAAACCTTCCTTTCAGATCTCTCGCATAATAAAGGGGTTATTCTATCAACACCAATTTCAGTAAGTTTTTCAACCAACCATTCCATTCTATGGTTGCTTTTGGTTGGTGCAATTGCTATTTGGATTTTACCAAGCTCTTTTTTGTGTTCTAAGGCAATTTGCTTAGTTGCAATTAGCTTATTCTTTTTATTATAACTTAGTTTTCCGTTCCACTCAAGACCTTTTCCGTTTGTGAAAGTTATCTCGTCTCCAGCCTTTTTTCTTAAAACTTTTGATATATGTTTACTTTCTGATAGATCTAACTCGAAACTTTTGGTATTAATTGTAATATGAGAATCAAAAAATAATGTCATATCTAAATTTGCAAACGTGATTTAGATTCATCAGAAAGGTTACCATATTTTTTTTCATTTAATTTGAAGTATCCACCAATTCCAATCATAGCTGCGTTATCAGTGGTGTATTCAACTGGAGGAATAAATAATTCCCATCCGTTTTTTATTTTTTGTTTTTTCAGCTCACTACAAATTTCTGAATTAGCTGTAACTCCACCTCCAATAACTATTCTTTTTAATTCGAAATCATTAGATACTATCTTTATTTTATTTATGATTGTCTGAATTAGTGTGTTTTGAAGGCTTGCACATAAATCATTAAGATTTTTTTCTATGAATTTTGGATTTTTAGTTTGTTCAATTTTAATAAAATTCATAAAAGCAGTTTTAATTCCGCTGTAGCTTACATTATATCCTTTTGGACGAGCTATTGGAAAGGTAAACCTCTGTTTATTGCCTTTTTTCGCAAGGTTGTCTATTTCTTGTCCTGCTGGGTATGAAAGACCCATAATCTTTCCGCATTTGTCAAATGCCTCACCTATTGCATCATCAAGTGTTGTTCCAATTAATTCAAAATTAAAGTAGCTTTTGACTAAAATTAGCTGTGTGTGTCCTCCAGATAATGTTATCCCTAAAAAAGGAAATTCTGGAGTAAGATTACCCTCTATAAAATGAACAAGAAGATGAGCATGCATATGATTTACTGGAATTAAAGGTAAATCTAAAGCTAATGCCATTGACTTTGCAAATGATCCTCCTACAAGTAAAGAACCTAAAAGTCCAGGGCCTTGTGTGTAAGCAATTGCAGTTAATTGTTTTTTATCGATATTTGCTTCAACTAAGGCCTGTGAAATTACTGGAACTATTTTTGACTGGTGTGCCCTTGAAGCTAGTTCTGGTACTATTCCCCCATATGCCTTATGAATTAAATTTTGATTTGCTATGCAATTTGAAAGAACTTTTCGACCGTCCAAAACAGCTGCAGCGGTGTCATCGCATGAAGTTTCAATAGCTAATAGCATATTGCTCTAGTAAATGAAATAAGTAGTAATAATTAAACAAAAATAATAGATACAATTAATAAAAAGTATAAAATAGCGTCAATACTTTTAGGGATATTATTATTCCTTGGCCTTAGCTTTTATTTTATATTATCCTCTTCTATTGTACAAACAAAAATTGTAAAAAGTCTTACGGACAATTTCACAAAAAAAACTAATCAAAAAATCCTTTTTGAAAACCTTAAGTTGCAGTGGAATGGTAAAATGATATTTACAGATTTTTTTATTGAGGACCATCACAAAGACACATTGATCTATGCAAAATCTTTAGAAAGTTCCTTGATAAATTTTAAAGGTTTATATACTGGAAATATTGAGCTAAACTACTTGAATGGAGATGACTTTTATTTGAAATTAAAACATTATGAAGGTGAAAAAACTCACTCACTAAATATTCTTTTAGAAAAACTTAAAAAAAATAAAAAACGAAATCGTAAGACAAAATTTGAGGTCAAAGAAATTGTTCTTGACAAGATCTCTTTTCTTTTTGGAAATGAAAATAATAACAGCTTAAAACCTATTAAATTAAATTCTGGAAAAATTAAAGCAAGTGAGCTTGTTTTTATCAACACTCAACTAAAGGTTAATATTGAAGATTTTGAAGGTACTTTAAATAATAGTTTTATGAAATCTATAAATACAAGTGCATTAATATCTTACAAACCTGGATTTCTTAGCATGAACAAATTACGGTTATCATCTGGTCCAAATTACCTAAATGGTAAAATTGAATTATCAGGCACTAACGGTAGTCTAAATAATTTCAACTCAAATGGAAATATTAATATGATAGTAGACAATTGTAAAGTTGAGTTACTTTCTATATTTCCAAAAAATGAATATTTTAAAAATATACCCCCATTTAAAACCTCATTTTTTGCAAAAGGATCCCTGTCAGAATTAGAATTAGAAAATCTTAAAGTTTCAAACCCATTTTTGAAACTCTTTGCAAATTTAAATGTTAAAAATCTATTTACGGCAAGGGGTTTAAAAATGAAAATGTTTACTGATTCACTAAATATTAATATTGATGAGTTAAGAAAAATTAATTCTTTACCTCGTCAAGTGAAAGAAAATTTTCAAAAAATTTCAAATCTTCATTTAAATGGAACAAGCACATTCAGTCTGAATGATTTAGATTTTGATCTATTTTCAAAAAATAAATGGGGTGAATTTTCTACAAAAGGCAGGCTAGGTTTTGGTGTTTTAAGTAAGACTAATCCTAATAAAAGTTTTGAATTTGAGGGGAATATTAAAAATTTTGACTTATCTCACTTAATCAATAAAAATCAAAAAATTAAGCTCTCAGCAGGATACACTTTTAGCGGAAATTTTAAAAGTTTAAATAGCCCAAATCTTTATTGGACACTAAATAATATGACCTTAGAAAATAAGAATATTATTGTTGACAAAATAAATCTAAATGGAAGAATTGAGAAACTAGAATTAAGGAATAATTTGAATATTGATTCAAATTTACTTATTCTTAAAAGTGATTTTTTAGCAGATTTTAATCAAGAAAAAACCAAAATAACTTTACTTGCTAATATTGATAAAATTGATTTTAATAGTTTTGGATTAAAATCTGGATCAAAAAAACTCGAATTTGATGGTGTTATTCTCTTAAACACAATTGGAAATAATTTAGATGATATAAAAGGAAATTTAAAAATTTCATCTGCATCAATAAAAAATGAATTTGAAACAATAAATTTTAATCCGATTGTTCTTAAAAAAGGATTTACAGACAAAAAAACTTTTATAGAAATTCAAAATACAGATTTCATAGAGGGTGAATTAAGAGGTGAATTTCTGTTATCTAAAATTGCGAGTCTTTGTCAAAATACTTTTCATAAAGTCTATCCCTTCGTTCCATACAAAAATATTAATGGTAATCAAGAAGCAAGTCTTAGATTAAATATCAAGAAAAAGATTTTGAACGCTTTGTACCCAAATTCCTTAATTCCTCAAAATATAATTATTGAGGGACTTATTGATTCAAAAAATAATTTTGGAAAATTAATTATAGATGCGCCTTTATTTGAATACAATGAGATTAAATTTAATCAAATTCATTTTGAAGCAAATACAACAAACCCAGATTATAACAGCCTTTTATCAGTTAAAAACATATCAAATAAATATTTTAAATTATCTGATTTCAAATTGACATCGAAGAAAATATCTGATTCTCTCTACTTTAAATCTGAATTTGAGGCCAATGATGATAGTGGTTTGTACCAAATAAATATTTATCATACCCAAGATAAATTCAAAAACTCTCATTTTGCAATAAAAAAATCAACAATTCCATTGGGGCAGAATGATTGGGTGGTTAATCCCGAAAACTTAAATAATCAAAACTTAAGCTATTACCCTAAAAAAAATAAAATAAAACTAAGTGAGTTAACAGCATATTCTGGCAATCAGTTTATTTCTCTTTTAGGTAGTTTTAATGATTTTAATGATTATAAATTGGAATTGAATCTCCAGAATACAATGCTGCGAAATATTATCCCACCCTTGACATCCTTTGAGATGGACGGTTTGACCAAAATCAATGCTAGGATTATCAGAAATATAAACCAGAATGAATTAGAAATTGATGGAAATGTTACTGATCTTGTAATTAATAATCAACTCCTAGGCAATTTGTATTTTAAGACGGAAAGGGGGAGTCAAAAAAATATTTTTTTAACTGACATTAAATTATTTAACAGAGATAAAAAAACTTTAGACATAAACGGTTTCTTGGGAGGTTCGGCGAGTTCAAATTTTAATTTTGGTATTGATATAAATAATTTGAGCATTAATTTTCTTTCACCTTTAGGTAAAAAGGCAATCAATAATTTTAAGGGTATTGTTGATGGTCAAGTTAATTTATATGGGAATTATAAAAATTATGCTCATGATGGATTTTTAGTGTTAAAAGGTGGAGAATTTTCCATTCCATTTCTAAATTTAGTGTATTCTGTTGAAGACACTAAAGTAGATTTAGATGAACAAAATTTTGTTTTCAAAAAAACTGTAATTAGTGACCTTTCAAGGGGAACCTCCGCAAATTTTAATGGTAATCTATCACACAATAACTTCTCTAATTGGACAACTGACCTAACAGTAACTTCGGGCAGGATGTTACTCCTTGATACCGACAATAAACCTGAATCACTATTTTTCGGAGAAGGCTATTTGAATGGGAAAGTAAACTTAAATGGACCAACTAAAAACTTAAAAATTTCTTTAGATGGATCTACTGAAAAAGGTACCTCAATTAAAATTCCTTTGTCTGAGGATTTGGGAGTTTCTAATTTCTCTTTTGTAGACTTTATTGATAAAAATGAAAAAAAGAATTTAGATACTAAAAACAGAACAAAAAAGATAGAGGAGGTTAAAGGATTAGAATTAGATTTTGAACTAGATATTAATAATTTAGCTAATATTGAAATTGTTATCGACCAAGAGACTGGAAGCTCATTAAGCGGAAATGGTTCAGGAAATCTTCTCATGGAAATTAATACTAATGGTAAGTTCAACATGTGGGGTGATTTCATAACAGACACAGGAGTTTATAATTTTAGAAATTTAGGATTAATTGACAAAAAATTTAATTTAAAACCTGGGGGAAATATTATCTGGGAGGGAGATCCTTTGGAAGCCAGAATGAATATTCAAGCTGTTTACGAAGTGCCAGGAGGAGCAAATCCAGCTTTTTTACTCGATAATCCGAATTTTAATAAAAATATACCCACTGATGTGATTATTAAATTAGAAGGTAATTTGCTTAAGCCTGATAATCCTATTTTTGAAATAGAATTTCCCAACACAAGTGGCACTTTGGCTTCTGAAATTAATTACAGACTATCAGATCCTCAAAGGAGTCAACTTCAGGCAATATCACTTCTGTCGCAGGGTATTTTTATAAATGAGGTGAGTGTTTCTATGCAAGGAATTACTAATAATTTATATCAAAAAGCCTCAGATATAGTTGCTAATTTAATAGGTGAGAAGGATAATGACAAACTTAAAGTTGGGATTGACTATTTACAAGGAGACAAAAGTGCTTTGATAGATATTGCAACTGAAGACAGATTAGGCTTTACATTATCAACAAAAATTAGTGAAAAGATTTTATTAAATGGAAAAATTGGAGTACCAGTGGGTGGTCTAGAGCAAACGTTAATTGTTGGTAATGTTCAAATTGATTTTATTTTAAATGAGGAAGGTTCTCTTAAAGCTAAAATATTTAATAAAGAGAATGAGTTTCGTTACATAGGAGATGAGTTGGGATATACCCAAGGTCTAGGATTATCATACGATGTAGATTTTAATACATTTAAACAGTTAATTAACAAAATAAGAAGTCAATCATACTTTTCAAAAAATGAAAATGAAGTAAAACAAGATAATCCTAATGAATTGATCAACTTTATAAAAAAGAATTAGTTTATTAGAATTTATTGAGATTATTATAAATTATTATTGCTTGTTATTGTACTCTTAATTTAATAATTAAATTTGTGAAGAACCCAAAATACATGTCATCAGTAAAACGTATTGGAGTTTTAACATCTGGGGGAGATGCACCTGGAATGAACGCAGCCGTTAGAGCCGTGGTTCGTACCGCAGCTTTTTTAAAATTGGAGTCTGTTGCGATTTATCAAGGCTATCAAGGTCTAATTGACGATAAAACTCAGATTATGAACCCTAGAAGTGTTAACAACATTATTAATAAAGGTGGGACAATTTTAAAATCTGCAAGGTGTTCTGAATTTCGTAGTATTGAGGGAAGAAAAAAGGCATTTGAAACAATCAAAAAACATAAGATAGATTCTTTAATAATAATAGGTGGTGATGGTTCATTTACTGGAGCGATGATCTTTCAATCTGAATTTAAAATCCCCGTTATAGGTATTCCTGGAACTATTGATAATGATATTTTTGGTACTTCACATACGATTGGATATGACACTGCGCTTAATACAGTTATTGACGCAATAGATAAAATAAGAGATACAGCCATATCTCATAATCGCTTATTTTTTGTTGAAGTTATGGGTAGGGACGCTGGCCACATCGCGTTGAATACCGGGATTGGAGCTGGTGCTGAAGAAATATTGATTCCAGAAGAAAATATGGGACTAGAACGTTTATTAGAATCTCTCAGCAGGAGTGAAAAATCAGGAAAATCCTCGAGTATAGTTGTAATTGCTGAAGGTGACAAAACCGGTAAAAATGTTTTTGATATTGCAGAATATATAGAAAAAAACATGCCTAATTATGATGTTCGCGTATCAGTTTTAGGACACATGCAACGTGGAGGTAGACCAACATGTTTTGACAGAGTATTAGCTTCAAGGATGGGTGTAAAGGCAGTTGAATATCTAAATGAAGGAAAATCAAATGCTATGGTTGGATTAAAAGAAGATGAAATTATATTGACACCACTTGAAAAAGCAATAAAAGGAAAATCAGAAATTAATAAAGATTTAGTAAGAGTATCGGATATACTTTCTTTGTAGAATTAAAAACAAAATAAAATGGCAATTAGAATTGGAATAAATGGTTTCGGAAGAATAGGCAGATTAGTTTTTCGTGCCGCAATCAAACAAGATGATGTTATTATTGTAGGAATTAATGATTTGTTAGATGTAAACCATCTAGCTTATTTACTTAGGTATGATTCTGTACATGGTAATTTCAAAGGATCAATAAAAGTAGAGCAAAATGATTTAGTTGTAGATGGTAAAAAAATTAAGATTTCAGCTGAACGGGATCCTTTAAAAATTGGCTGGGGTTCATTGAATACCGATATAGTTGCTGAGTGTACTGGAATTTTTACAACTCTAGAAAAAGCAAAGCTTCATATTGACGGAGGTGCAAAAAAAGTTGTTATTTCTGCTCCTTCAGCTGATGCACCAATGTTTGTTATGGGAGTTAATCATCATGAAGTTAGAAATGATCAAATTATCGTATCTAACGCCTCCTGCACGACGAATTGTCTCGCCCCAATTTCGAAGGTTTTAAATGATAATTTTGGAATAAAAGAAGGACTAATGACAACAGTTCATGCAACAACAGCAACACAGTTTACAGTGGATGGTCCATCAAAGAAAGACTATAGGGGAGGTAGAAGTTCTCTATTAAATATAATTCCTGCCTCAACAGGAGCAGCAAAGGCAGTAACTAAAGTTATTCCTTCTCTTGAAGGAAAGCTCACAGGGATGGCATTTCGTGTTCCTACTGCTAACGTTTCAGTTGTAGATTTGACTGTTTCTTTGGTAAATAGTACCTCATATGATGAAATAAAAGCGGTCATGAAAAAACACTCAGAAACTGATCTGAAAAACATACTTGGATATACCGATGAACCCGTTGTATCGCAAGATTTTATTGGGGATACGCGAACATCAATTTTTGATGCAAATGCTGGAATGGAACTTAACTCAGGTTTTTTTAAGGTTATATCTTGGTATGATAATGAATGTGGATACTCTAATAAATTAATTGATTTAGCTAAACACATTAATCAACTATAACTAAACATAAAAAGTATGATTTTAGTTGTAGATAGTGGATCAACAAAAACAGATTGGATTTCTGTAAACCAAAATGGTGACGAGTTATTTTCAACTCAAACTCTTGGACTTAACCCTCAAGTTCTCTCAAGTGCTATCTTAAAAGAAAGGATAATTAATAACTTCGACCTCTATCAAAATAGAAGTAAGGTAACCGACTTATATTTTTATGGGGCTGGATGCGGGGTAGAATCACCGCAGCTAAGAATTCGAAAAGTCTTCAAAGAAATTTTTACAAAAAGTAAAATAACAATAAAAGAGGACACATATGCTGCAGTATACGCAGCATCGAAACCTGGTGAAAAATGTATAGTATGTATATTAGGCACGGGTTCAAATTGTACTTATTTTGATGGCAAGGAAATAGAACAAAGAGTTGATTCTCTTGGCTATGTCCTTATGGACGAAGCGAGTGGGAATTATTATGGAAAACAATTAATAAGAAGTTATTATTTTAATTCAATGCCAAAAGAGTTAGCAATTAAATTTGCAAGTGAATATAATTTAAAAGCTGATCAAATAAAAGAAAATATTTATAGAAGAGAAAATCCTAATGCATACTTGGCCTCTTTTTCAAGATTTTTAATTGAACATAAATCAAATTTAGAATTTCAAAAAATTATAAAAATAGGATTAAAGCGTTTTATAAATCATCAGATACTTCAGTTCAAAAACGCAGATCAAATCCCCATTCATTTTATCGGTTCGATTTCTTTTTATTTGAAAGATGAAATAAAAAAGGCTTTGACTAAGAAAAAGCTTACCATGGGTAGAATCGTTCAAAGACCAATAGACGAATTAGTGAAATATCATAAAAGACTTATCGGAAATAAGTTATAATCCTAGACTACTGCTATCATTGAAATCTCAATACGAACTGATTTTGGTAATGTTTTAACTGCAACGGTTTCTCTAGCAGGTGCACTTGCATCTTTAAAATAATTTCCATAGACTTCATTAACATGTTGAAAATTGTTCATATCATCAATAAAAATGGTTGTTTTTACAACATTTTCAAAAGTCATTCGAGCTTCTTTTAAAATTGACTTTAGACTTTGCATGACTAGCTCAGTTTCTTCTTTTATTGTACCGCTAAAAACTTCCATAGTTGACGGAATCAAAGGTATTTGGCCAGAGATATAAAGCGTATTTCGTGCTTTAATGGCTTGATTATAGGGTCCTATAGGAGCAGGTGCATTTTTAGTTTTTATTATTTCTTTCATTTTTTGGTATTAATTTAATTTAAAGTTAATAAGATCTATTAGGGAGACTCTGTTTTTCATATTTAATGTCACTCAGTAAACCGGACTTTATACCAATAAAAAAATTCCATGAGGCCCTTTCACTGAAGGGAACCCAACTAAAATTTAATCTCCAACTGTTTAGGTCACGATCAAAACGAAGTTGGGTGTATGTGAACCCTTTTCCTCTAAAATCATAACCGGATGAAACACCAACTTTCCATTTTGGAGTAAGTTCTAAATTTCCTGAAAACATTAAAGAATTATTACTTAAATTCCTCTGGCCTCTGCTATTATTATAGGTTAATGAATAAGCGATTTTTAAGTCCCAAGGTATTTTACTTCTATAACTAGGATATTTTGATATTTCTCCTTGATCTTCTTGATTCATTCTTCTATCAGAAAAATCCTCTGCCATACCAAATAAGTCGTCATCACGACCACCACTTGAGGTAGATTCCATTTCATTAAGTTCATTTTGATCTTTTTTACCTTCTAATTGTTTACTGGAAAATGAGTAATTTAAATTTAAGTTAGCACTAGTCATCCTTAATAGACCACCACCATTTGTTATGTGATATTTATTTATTCTAATATTATTATCATCAAGAGTGTAAGGATCTAGTGTTGTGCCAACATTAATTCTCATTTTATTTTTTAGTAGAGAAAACATTGTACCCATTCTTACAGGACTCCATCTAAGTGAATCAGCAGCAAAATTATGTGATGTAGATATATTTAAATTATTTAACAAAACTATTTTTTTTGGTTCAGCAGATGTGCTATCATTATCATCTCTTACTTTGGCTTCAAAGTTATTACCTAGACTAATAGACATTGCGTTTGAAATACCCCTTGATGGAACCCCAAAAAGGCTATTTTCAAAACGTGTATACTCTGCAGTGTTACCTTCAGCATCTATGATATATGTATCATAATATTTTTCGAAGCTTGGTCGATTTGAGTAAGATATGTTTGGTCTTAATGTGTGTCTAATTGATTGGATTTTACTGCCTTCTTTAAAATTAACTGTTCCATAAATTGTTGTTCCCACTGATGCATTTAGACTATATTGTCTAAAGGCTCCAACTTTATTAATTGTATCAATTGCAACTGAATTTGTTTCGATATTAAAATCACTATATTTAATAGTATTTTGAGTCCAAATTTCTTCATAGCTCATACCAGTACTAACGCTAAAAAATTTAAATACTTTAAAATTTGTGTTTATTGGTATATTATGGCTCATTCCTGTTTTAGCATTATCAAACATTTTTGGACCAAAAAGGTCATCTTCGGTAGTAATAATTCTATTTTCTGCTCGGCTGGCGTACTGAAAATTTATGTTTTGGAAAAACCCTTTTTTGGCACCATTTTTAGGTGCAAAAGGAAAAATTCTTTCCATATTCGCCTGAAATGTTGGTAATGTTAAATTTACCGATCTAGTTTGCGAATTTTGAGACATAGCTGTAGTCAATGAGATATTTACTCTTGGATATTCAGGAAATGATTTTGAGTAACTGACAGAAGAGCTCAAATTATTGTTAAGAAAATTGGGTGTGTTTAACTGATTAACCGACTGCCTGAAATAATCGCTGCTTCCAAAATTCACTGATGCTGAAAATGATGAATTGGGACTTGATTTAGGATCTTTCGAGTGATTCCACCTTACATTGAAAACTGTAGATCTAGAATACTCGGGAAGACCTCTAGCACCATCAATCAAATTTTCATATCTAAAACTGAATTTACCATTATATTTATATCGTTTTCTATACTGAGAATCCCCACGGAATCCATAACTGCCATTTGTATAATAGTCACCAATTAAAGCAAGATCAAAGTAATCTGAAAGGGCCAAATAGTAACCACCATTTTGAACAGCATAGCCTCTTAGATTACTTTGATTTACAGATGGAATAATAAAACCGGATTCTTTGTCTTGACTTGTAGGAAAAAATGCAAAAGGCAGACCAACAGGTGTTGGAACATCTGCAATAAACATGTTTGTAAATCCAGTTACTATTTTCCCACCAGGTATAATTTTCCCCTTACGTACTTTAAAATAATAATCTATGCCTTCACCTTCGTCTCCCCCAATTAGTTCTCCCGCTGTAGAAACTCTGGCATCTTTTATGAAATACACAGAATCGTTCTGTTTTTTTGTCAGAGCAGCAAAAACATCCATTCCATTTTGACCTGATTTTGAATTCCAAATCAATGCTTTTTGTGTATCAAAGTTAAATCTAATTGAATCAGGATTTACTTCATTATTTGCTTGTTTAAAAAAAGGATATTGAACTAGAGTAGAATCGATTTCTATCCTTCCTGCGTTGACTTCACTTGTTCTGTAATCCAAAATAATAATACCAGCTCTTAATTCAATATCCTGATAATAAAGCTCAGCCTCATTATACAGTATAAGTTTGTTTTCTTTTCTGTTAATCCTTACACAATCCTTTGCTGTGTATTTTACTTCTGATAGTAGTAATGGTTTTTTCGCAGGTTTATTAAGGCTGTCTAAATTTTTTTGCTGATACATTTCATTTTCTGATTCCTGTCCAACGGATACTAGAGAACCAATGAAAAAAAATATATAAGCAATATTGTAAAACTTTGTTTGCAAATCGATAAACCCTAAATTTGTCTATATGGTTTAATCTTCCAAAATTAATGATATTTTTAAGGATGCATCAAGTATTTATATCATATATTAAGTCTCACACTTTTATAAATAGAAAAACTCTCCTTTTTTTTTTAACATTTAACTTTCTCTTCTTTGGACTTGATTTCATTTTTGCTCAAGAGGATTCTTTTACAGTTGTATTAGATGCTGGTCATGGAGGTCATGATTCTGGAAATAGAGGGAATGGGTATTATGAAAAAAAAATCGCCCTCAATATCGCTCTAAAAATTGGTAAAAAATTAGAAAAAATCAAAGGATTTAATGTTATATACACTCGCAAATCAGATGTTTTTGTAGAACTGATTCAAAGAGCTAACATCGCAAATAAAGCAAATGCAGACCTTTTTATATCTATTCATTGTGACGCATTTACTTCATCAAAAGTTTTTGGAGCAGGAACCTTTGTTCTTGGGCTACACGAAAATGAAAGAAATTTTAAAGTTGCCCAAAAAGAAAATTCAGTAATTTTTTTAGAGGAAAATTATGAGAAAAATTATGATGGTTTTAACCCGAATGACCCTGAGTCTGTAATCAGTTTACTGTTAATGCAACAAACTTATTTAGACCAAAGCATAATTGCAGCAAATTCTATTCAAAAAAGTTTTGTTAGTAACTTAAAGAGAAAAGATAGAACCGTCAAGCAGGCAGGTTTTGTTGTTTTAAAATATACTTATATGCCAAGTGTTTTGGTTGAGACGGGATTTCTTACAAATTCATCAGAAGGTGCATATCTCAATTCATCAAAAGGTCAAACAAACATGGCTGATGCCCTAGCTAAAGCAATTATTAATTATCGAGATAATCGAAATGCAAGTTTTCAAAACACCTCATTAACGGAAGAATCAAATAAAGTTGAAAAATCAAATAAATTAAATGAAAGATTAGTTTTTAAAGTTCAAATTGCTGCAAGTAAAAAAAAGCTTGATTTAAAACCATACAACTTTAAGGGTTTAAAGTCTATTTCAAGAATTAAAAATGAAAGATTATTTAGATATTATTATGGTTCAACAACAAGTTATGAAAAAGCAAAAAAGTTAGCCCAATTTGCAAAAAAACAAGGTTATAAGAATGCATTTATTGTACCCTTTTTGGGAAATAGTAAAATTACAATTAGCGAAGCACTAAGGCTTTTAAAATAGTACTTTTATAGAAAATATTTCTAAATTTGTTTAACACTCAAAAAGAATACATTTTGAAGCTAACCCGCGAAGTAAAAACAGCATTTTTAATTTTAGGTTGTATACTTATTTTCATAGTCGGATTTAATTATCTCAAGGGCTCTTCTTTTTTTGATAATGACAGAATTATTAATACTCTTTATGATGATGTCGAAGGTCTAGTCATTGGGGCTAATGTAACTATCAACGGATTAAATGTTGGAAAAGTAAAAATGATTGATTTTACTGAAAATTACGATAAGATTAAAGTAACTTTCAGTGTAAGACAAGATTTAGCATTTTCAAAAAATAGTATAGCCCAACTATATGAAGCGGGATTAATTGGTGGTAAAGCCATTGCAATATTGCCTGTTTATGATTCTAAAAATATAGTTAAAGACGGTGATATTCTAAATTCTGAAATTAAGCCAGGTCTTACAGAACTAGTCAATCAGCAAATAGCTCCTTTACAAGACAAAATAGAAGGTTTATTAACTTCAGCAGATTCATTGTTTGCTGGTGTGAGCAATGTTATGAATTATGAGACACAAAGTAATCTTAAAGCAATACTTGAGGGATTAGATGCTTCAATTACTAATATTAATAAATTATCATCAAGCGTAATCCGAATTCTTGAAACTAATGAAAAAGGTTTTAAAAGTACAATTAGTAATCTGGGGCAAATGACTAATAATTTGACAAAACTTACAGATTCACTAAATCAAATGCCTCTGAATTCTACGGTAGAAAACTTTGAATCAACTTCAACAGAATTAAAAGAAATTATTAAGCGAATTAATTCAGGAAAAGGGTCAGCAGGTTTACTTTTAAATAACGAAGAATTATATAACAACTTAGTAAATTCTTCAAAAGCACTTGATGCATTATTATCAGATCTCAAAGAACATCCCAAGCGATATGTTCATTTTTCAATTTTTGGTAGAAAAGAAAAATCTTCGGATGAAAATAAAAAATGACGCTATGTCATTTTTTTTTAATTTTATTTTAAAAATACGCTGATGGCTTATTTGCCAAACTTCTTTTTTTTGTTTCTCTTGATAGTAAGTTTATATATTTTCTTTAGAAATCTAAAAAAAGTAAAGAGGAATATAAGTTTAGGGAAGGATGTTAATAGAAATAATAATTCTAATGCACGCCTAAAAAATATGCTTAGAGTTGCTTTCGGGCAATCGAAAATGGGTTCTCGTCCTGTTGCAGCCATTCTTCATTTAATTGTGTACGTGGGATTTATTTTAATTAATATCGAGTTGCTTGAAATTATTCTTGATGGAATACTCGGAAGGCACAGAATTTTTGCTGCTTTTTTGGGTGTATTTTATGATTACCTAATAAGCACTTTTGAAATACTTGCTTTTTTAGTACTTATTGCTGTCTTTTTATTTTGGACACGACGTAATATTGTCAGATTGAAAAGATTCTTTAGTCCTGAAACAGTTGGATGGCCAACATTTGATGCTAATAACATACTTTATTTTGAAGTAGTATTGATGTTTTTATTTTTATTTATGAATGCCACGGATATGTTATTACAAGAGGCTAATGTAGATTTATATGTTAAAACAGGTATTTTTCCTGTATCACAATTTTTTAAACCATTATTTCTTGATTTATCTATAGATAATTTAATTTTTTTTGAAAGGGCTTTTTGGTGGCTTCATATTACTGGAATTTTAATATTCTTAAATTATTTATACTACTCTAAACATTTACACATTTTGTTAGCATTTCCTAATACATACTATGCTAACCTAGAATCTAATGGTAAATTTGATGTAGACTCTTCTATTAAAAATGAGGTTCAATTAATTTTATATCCTGATAAGGAAATAAGTAGTGAAATAAATACCCCTGATAAATTTGGAGCTACGGATATTTTTGATTTGAATTGGATACAACTCATGAACGCATACAGCTGTACAGAATGTGGAAGATGTAGCAATGTATGTCCTGCAAATTTGACAGGAAAAAAATTATCACCTCGAGCCATAATGATGAAAACAAGAGACAGGTTAGAAGAGGTCAGTAAAAATCTTGATAAAAATAATGGAAGCTTTATAAATGATAATAAACAGCTTTTAAATGATTATATTAGCCCTGAAGAGTTATGGGCTTGCACTTCTTGTAACGCATGCGTAGAGGAGTGTCCTATAGAAATCGATCCATTGTCAATAATAATGGATATGCGAAAATACTTGACTCTTGAAAAATCGGCGGCTCCGGCTGAATTAAATTCAATGATGAATAATATTGAAAATAATGGAGCACCTTGGCCATTTAGTAATCAAGATCGTCTTGAATGGGTAAAGGAATAAAAATTTAAATATACAATGGAACAAAAAGATGAAAACTATCTACATGAAAAATCAGAAGATGGAAAATTGATAAGTCCAGTACTTCCTGAAGGAATTAAAAATTATCTAGTAGATATCGATGGAACTATTTGTGATGACATACCAAATGAGGAACCTGACCGTATGGCTACTGCTAAATATTATCCAGATGCATTAGAAACATTAAATAGATGGTACGACGAAGGTCACAGGATTTGTTATTTTACAGCTAGGGTCGAGGCACATAGAACTGTTACCGAAAAATGGTTAAAGGATAATGGTTTTAAATATCATAGTCTTTTAATGGGAAAACCTAGAGGAGGAAATTATCATTGGATTGACAATCATCTAGTAAAAGCAACAAGATACAACGGTAAGTTTACAGACTTAATTGAAAAAGAAGTCACCATCGAAGTTTTTGATGACGGTCAGTCAGATAATTAATTATGAAATTAAATGTACCTACTTTATCTGATTTAAAGGCTGAAGGTAAAAAAGCAGATGTTGTTTTTTGGGTAGGTTGTGCTGGAAGTTTTGATGATCGCGCCAAGAAAATTACCAAAGCTTTTGTCAAGATTTTAAATCAAATTAAGATGAACTTTGCTGTACTAGGAACTGAAGAAACGTGCACTGGTGATCCTGCAAAAAGGGCAGGGAATGAGTTCCTTTTTCAAATGCAGGCTCTACAAAATATAAGTAATTTAGATAATTACGGTGTAAAAAAAATTGTTACGACATGCCCACACTGTTTTAATACATTAAAGAATGAATATCCTGAGCTTGGAGGAAACTATGAAGTACTTCATCATACTCAATACTTGAAAGATCTAATTGATCAAGGTTTATTAACACTAAGTGGTAAAAAATATAAAGGAAAAAAAATAACTTACCATGACCCTTGTTACTTGGGACGTGCCAACAAAGTTTATGAAGCACCAAGGGAACTTATAAAAAAGCTTAGCGCAGATTTAGTTGAAATGAAATCATGCAAATCAAAAGCTTTGTGCTGTGGTGCTGGTGGTGCGCAAATGTTTAAAGACGCAGAGAAAGGAAATAAAGAAATTAATATAGAAAGGACTGAACAGGCATTAGAAGTTAAACCCGAAATTATTGCTGCAGCCTGTCCATTTTGCAATACTATGATGTCGGATGGAATTAAGAGTAAAGGAGTTGATAAAAAAATAAAACTCTATGATGTTGCTGAGTTAATTGCAAAATCTAAAGACCTATAATCTAATGTTTGTTTCATTTAATAAACTTCCTGGTGATGCAAGAGTTTGGATTTACCAATCAAATCAAACCTTTAATGAAAATCAAGTATCTTTTCTGACAAAGGATTTAGAAAACTTTCTTTCTCATTGGACAGCTCACAATAAAGAACTTGAAGCATCATTTGAACTGCCCTATTATCGTTTTATAGTACTAGCAGTAAATGAAAAAAAATTAAAAGCGAGCGGATGCTCAATTGATACATCTGTTCGCTATATAAAAAAAATTGAAAATAAAATGGGTGTTATTCTTTTAGATAAAATGAATGTAATTTTAAAGAATAATAATTCACTAGTTTATAAATCGCTAGAATCATTTAAAAAAATGTTTAAAGAAAAACAAATTAATAATGACACTATCGTTTTTAACAATTTGGTTAAGACAGTTGAAGAGTATAAAAATATTTGGGAAATTGAGTTAAAAAATAGTTGGCATAAAAAGTTTGTTAAAAATAATTTGTAATGCAAATTTCAATTAGGACTTTGTGCTTTTCTTTGTTTTTCTATTTTTCAAATAATTTAGTTGGGCAGACACCAAACCCTCTAATAGACAAAAAAAATATTTTTGACCAAGAGAGGTGGGTTGATAGTGTTTATAGTAAACTAAGCTTAGAAGAAAAGGTAGGACAATTGTTTATGCCAATGGTCTTTACAGAAAGAGATAGCTCACATTTTCATTTCACACTTGATCTTATCAAAAAATATAAAGTTGGTGGTTTAGTTTTTTCTCTTGGAGGACCTGTTGAACAGACTAAATGGTTAAATGCTTTTCAAAGAGAATCAAAAGTACCTTTGATGACAGCTATGGATGCAGAGTGGGGAGTAGCAATGCGTTTAGATTCCGTTATGCCTTTTCCTTGGCCAATGACTCTTGGAGCTATAAAAGATTCAACTCTTTTAAGAAAAATTGGTAAAAGAATGGGAATGCAAGAAAAAAGACTTGGAATTCATTATAGTTTTGGTCCTACTTTAGATATTAATACTAACCCAAAAAATCCTATTATTGGTAATAGATCTTACGGATCCTCTCCTGATAGAGTCATTAGGCAGGCCCTAGCAATTATGAAGGGTCACCAAGAGGCAGGTGTTTTAACTTCTGGTAAACACTTTCCCGGTCATGGAGATACATCAAAAGATTCTCATAAAACTCTTCCAACTGTTAGTTTTTCATCTAAGAGACTCAAAGAAGTTGAATTTGAACCGTATCGAAGACTTATAAATAGTGGTCTAACCTCAGTAATGGTTGCTCATTTGAATGTTCCAAGTATTTCTGAAAAAGGATTACCTACATCCTTATCGAAAGATGTCATCCAAAATATTTTAAAAAATAATTTAGATTTTAAAGGTTTAGTAGTCACCGACGCTTTAAACATGAAAGGAGTTTCAGAATACTCAAAAGATCAAAATATTGATTTGATGGCTTTTCTTGCAGGACACGACGTCCTTGTAATATCTAATGACATTCCAAAAGGTATTTCATCAATATTGAGCGCATATAAAAAAGGGCTTATTTCAGAAGAAAGATTGTCACATTCAGTAAAGAAAGTTCTGATGGCAAAATACAAAGTGGGTTTAAATAATTACAGGCCAGTAAAAATAGATGGACTTATTCAAGATTTGAATAAAGTTGAGGATATGGCCCTTAATTACGAAGCATATGGAAAGGCCTTAACATTATTAAAAAATGAAAATCAAATTTTACCTCTTGATTCTAAAACTAATCTAGGACATATTGCATTAGGAGATGACTCAAGTAATACTTTTGAAAAGCAGCTTAAAATTTATGGTAACATCAGACCAATCAAAGAAAGTAATATTACTGATATTCTCAATGATACTAATGATTTAGATACAATTATAGTCAGCTTCCATAGATCAAATAGTACACCCTATAAGGCTTACAATTTTTCAGAAAAAGAAATAAGCATGATTTCTAAATTAAGTAAAAAAAAGACTGTAATACTTGATATTTTTGTTAAACCATATGCACTTTTAGATATTGACCATTTGAAAGATATTGATGCAATACTCGTAAGTTACCAAAACTCAGATCTATCACAACAACTTAGCGCCGATGCCATTTTTGGAGCTCAATCTGTAACAGGGAATCTACCTGTTTACATTTCAAATACTTATCCTGAGGGATCTGGAATCGAATTGAGCAAACTAAATAGAATTGGTTTTGCTTTACCAGTGCATTTGGGTTTTAACCCAGTTTTAAAAAAAAAAATACAACAGATTTCTAAATCAGCTATTGATTCAATGATGACACCTGGGATTAGGACTTTGGTCACTAGAAAGGGTAAGATAATTTTGGATCAAGCTTTTGGTTATCATACTTACAAAAAAAAACAACCTGTTTCTAGAAATGATTTATATGATTTAGCTTCTCTAACTAAAATTTTAGCAACACTACCTCTTGTAATGCAGGATGTTGATCAAGGTAAAATTAATTTAGATACTACTATTTCCGACTTAATTCCTAGCTGGGAAAATTCTAATAAGTCTAAAATAACATTAAAAGAAATGTTATCACACCAAGCATACCTAATACCTTGGATACCTTTTTATAAAAAAACATTAAACTCTAAAGGAATTCCAAAAAGATCAATTTATAAGAAAAAATCTTCAAAAAATTTTTCAATCTCTGTTTCACCAAATCTGTATTTAAAATCTAATTATGAAAAAGTAATTATGGATTTTATAAAAGAGAGTAAATTATTGAGTGATTCAGAATCTAAATACTCTGATTTACCCTATTATATCTTAAAAAAATATTTTGAAAACTATTCTGGAAAAAAATATGATAAAATTGTTAAAGAACGTGTATTCAATCCACTTGGTCTAGACCGTATAGGTTACTTACCCTTAAAAACCTTTTCAAAAAGTGAGATAGTACCAACTGAAATTGATAGTTATTTTAGGTTTAATGAATTACATGGTTATGTTCATGATATGGGTGCAGCAATGCAAAATGGGGTAGGGGGACATGCTGGTCTTTTTGGAGATGCTTATTCAGTAGCTGCATTGATGCAAATGTATCTTCAGGGTGGATACTATAATAAAATTAGTCTTTTAAAAAAACCAATTATTGATTTATTTAACAAATCATATTACAAAAAATATGATAATAGGCGGGGAGTAGGTTTTGATAAACCACAACTTAAGGGTAAACACCTATCAACTTTTGGATATATATCGATGGATAGCTTTGGACATTTTGGTTATACAGGTACATATACTTGGGCCGATCCTGATAAAGAAATAATTATAGTTATTTTAGCTAACAGAACATATCCTAATGACAGCTTCTCATTCAGTGAAAATAATGTTCGAACTCGTATCCAAGAAATTGTATATGAATCGATTATTAACTAAAAGATAAAAATTTGAATATAGCCATAGTTTGTTATCCTACTTTTGGAGGAAGTGGAGTAGTAGCTACTGAACTTGGATTAGCACTTGGTAAAAGAGGTCACAACATTCATTTTATAACCTATAATCTTCCTGTTCGACTCGAGACATTAAATGACTCTAAAATCCATTTTCATGAAGTTAACGTACCAGACTATCCTTTATTTAAATACCAACCTTATGAGCTTGCCCTGTCGAGTAGACTTGTTGATGTGATTAAATCCAATAAAATCGATTTACTTCACGTACACTATGCAATTCCACACGCATATGCTGCATATATGGCAAAAAAAATGCTTTTTGACATCGGAATTGAGATTCCAATTGTAACAACTCTTCATGGAACTGATATAACTTTAGTTGGAAGTCATCCATTTTATCGACCAGCTGTAACTTTTAGTATTAATCATTCGGATAGGGTGACTGCAGTTTCAAAAAGCTTGAAGGAGGATACACTTAATTTATTCGACATAAAAAAGAAAATTGATGTAATTCCAAATTTTATTGACATTGAATCGATAGCTTCTAAGGATAAGCCTTGTAAAAGATCACTGTTAGCTGAAAAAGAAGAGAAGATTATTACCCACATTAGTAATTTTAGACCACTTAAAAGAATCATAGATGTTATAGATATTTTTAAAGGTATCAATTCAAAAATTAATTCAAAACTTATGATGGTGGGTGAGGGTCCTGAAAAAAGAAAAGCTTTACGGTATGTTAGCGATAATAAATTGAAGGACAAAGTTTTATTTCTTGGGAATAGCAGTGAAATTGACAAAATCTTATGTTATTCAGATCTTTTTCTTTTACCTTCAGAAAAGGAAAGCTTTGGACTATCAGCATTAGAAGCTATGGCTCACGGGGTTCCAATAATCTCATCAAATGCTGGAGGCATACCCGAGGTCAATTTAAATGGCAAAACTGGTTTTATTTCAAATATTGGAGATACCGATTCTATGATTGATAACGCAATCTCTCTTTTAAGTAATCCTCAAAAGCACAAATTATTTAAAAAACAGGCTCAATTACAAGCAAAAAAATTTAATCTAGAATCTGTTGTTGATTCATACGAAAGAATCTATAATGATGCAGTAGCCACTATCAATTATTAATCTTTTATTTGGGATGATAAATCTTTTTGGCATTAGCATAGATTTTTTCTTTATTAAGTGTCATTTTTTTTGTTTTAAAATTTGAATAAAGTTCCATTTGATCGCTATAATGTTCTGAATCAGGGTGGTCTGAACTACCATATGAAATTATTGATTCTATCTCTGGACCTTTTTTTGTAAATCGTATTAATTCTATGTATGATTCACCACTTACAACTTTAACTTTTCCATCTTTATATGGTCTTGAAGACATAGCTGTAATCACATCAGGAAGCCCGAAAATAGGAAGTACTTTATTTCCTCTTACCAATTTTTGATAGTCACCTAAAGCAACATCAGTAGTATTGAAATTTCTTAGTAAATACTTTTTGGTATTCCTTAAAGCATTGATGATAAAAGAAGGAGGAAAAATTTTTTCTCCATCTAATTCTTTATAAAAAGGTCTTAACTCATTATAAAATACCGCGAATGTTCCCGCTCCTAAAGAATTTGAATCTGCGTTCCTATCCCATTTTTGTAGACGCCTTATTAAATTTGAAATATCCGGGTATTTTTGAGGATCTAAGCGTTCCAAATGGTTTATATTCATCCAACTGAAATTATAAGGTTTGGGGTATTGTCTATCATATTTTATTTTTTTAAAATCAGTGTAATTTATTTTTTCATGTTTATCTATAAGTTCCTTAATTCTAGTAGATCTATTATTGTCGAATTTTTCAAAACCCATATTTTCATCAAATTGACTTGGGTTAGGATTATCTTCAAGTCCAGAAGAATGAAAAGGGGTATGATTTGCGTTGTAAAAATATCCTGATTTTGGTTGTAAAACTTGGGGAAGGTCTTCAATATCATAATTCTGAGTCCATAATGTTTTCCGAGTATTACCAGGAACAACTTGTTTCCAATTATACCCTTTTTCTCTTTTAGGTATTAGCCCATTAGACATGTAAAAAATTGTATCATTTTTATCTGCATATCCAATATTATATCCAGGTAAGGCTTTCATTTTAAGTATTTTATAAAATTCACTAAAGTTTTTAGCCTTATTCATCAGCCACCATTGATTTAAAGCTCTTATATCGAAAAGTATAGGGGTTCTAACAGCGTAAAACCCACTTTTATTTTTTAATGTTGGTCCGTAAATACTATTGTAATATTTCTTTTTTATTCTAATAGGTATACCGAGAAGACTGAATCTAAGAATAGCTTTCCTTTTTATTAGAGATAAATAATTTTCATCAACTCTATACTTCAATTTTTCCTTAGGATGCATTTCTAAGGCAAAAACATCAGTTTTATCGGGTTCGTTTACAGTATGCGTCCATGCTAAATTTTCGTTTGTGCCAATTAGAATATTAGGACTACCCGCAAATAAAGCTCCTAAAATATTTGTTCCTTCTTCACTACAAAGATGAGCTTCATACCATGAGACTGGACCATCCAGTGGTTGATGAGTATTTATAGCAAAATAGGTATCTCTATCAGTAGTTTTTTGGCTATTAAAGGCAAACATATTTGACCCTATGTAATTTTCAGTTTTTTCAATTTTTGTTGATATATTATTACTTATAATTTTTGAAACCCACATATCTCCTTTGGATGAAACAAAGAGTTGAAGCTGAGCATACCGGAGCATTTTTTTCTCGGTAATTGGAAATAGTTCAGGTACCAAAACTTCATCTGGATTTATTTCAGCATATCTGTTTAAAGCCTCTGCATATGATTTTACAATAATTTTATATTCTGGTGTAATATCAGATACATATTTTTTATCAAACAATTCCTCAGATCCAATAAATTGTGTAATAAAATCTGCTCCTAAACCTTTATTTCCTAAATAATTTGACAAAAGATTATTACCAGCTAAATATCCGATCTGGATAGTTTTAAAATCATCTTCAGCATGCGCCCAAGCCAGACCATAGGCTACCTCTCTATCTGTTTTTGCAAAAATATGTGGCACACCAAATTTGTCGCGTACAATATCAATATCCTGGGGATTGATTTGTGAAATCAAGAAATTGGATAATAAAAACAGGTTTCCAAATAAAAAAAATATTTTCCCCATAAAAATCTTGTTTTAATATCTTATTTTGTAGGATGTTATCTAAATAATAAAAATATTTAACCCAATGAAAAAATTACTTTTAAATATAACCCTTATACTAACAACAATATCTTTAACAGCACAGGAATCTTTATTTAATGGCAAAAACCTAGATGGATGGAATATTCACGGAACTGAATTATGGTATGTTGATAATGGTATATTAATATGTGAAAGTGGGCCAGATAAAGGATATGGATATTTATCAACAGAAAAATTTTACGATGATTTTGATTTAACTGTTGAGTTTAAACAAGAGGCCAATGGGAATAGTGGAGTTTTTATAAGATCTACGTTTGAAGGTACCAAAGTAAGTGGATGGCAAGTTGAAGTTGCACCTCCTGGAAGTGATACAGGGGGGGTTTATGAATCATATGGACGTGGTTGGTTAATTAAGCCAGATAAGGAAAAAGATAAAGTGTTGAAAATGGGTAAATGGAATAAAATGCGTATTAGGGTTGTGGGTAATCAAATTCAAAGCTGGCTTAATGGTACCTCGATGATTTCATTAGAAGATGAAATGATTGGTAAAGGAAAGGGTTCAATTGCACTTCAAATTCATGATGGGGGTGGAATAAAAGTTCGTTGGCGAAATTTAGTTGTAAATGAATTATAGTTTTAGATCATCAATTGTTTTTGCAAGCTTGAAATCTTTATACGATATCCCATTTACGTCATGGGTTTTCAATTCAATTCTAAGATGGTTATAGCTATTTGTTAAAACCGGATGATGCCCTTGTTCTTCAGCAATCTCAGCTATTTTGTTAATAAATTCAATGGCCTTTACAAAATTTTCAAACTCAAATTCCTTACAAAGCGATCCATTAATAATTTTCCAGTTATCAATATTTGTTATTTTATTATTAATCTCTTTGTTAGTTAATGCTTTCATGGAGTAAAGATATCTTTAGAATTTTATATTAAAATTATAAAAACTCATCTTAATTGCATGATCCCTTTTCAAAAATAACCACACCATTATTTTCTGCAATACAGTCATTTGAATAGGTTACTTGGTTACAACCGCAAACCGGGTCATAGATCATATAGCAAACAGCTGATGAATCAATTAAATTCTCGTCTATGCAACCAGAATCATTTGGAGACTCATTAATGGGTTCACAATACGAAAAAAGCGGCATAATTATGCTAAGAATTACAATTGTTATATTATTGGAGAGGACTTTCAAATAATCAAGTGTCTGCCAAATTTTGCATTGCTGCAATAAAACTATCTATCTCTTGGGTATTATTAAACACATTAGGTGTAATCCTACAACCTTTAACATTTGCATAATCTATAGCCACTGTAAATATCTTGAATTCTTCATAAAGACGTTTTGCTAGTAACTCAGGCTTCATATTCCTAATTCCAACATTTCCGATGCCGCAGCTCCTTTTTTTATCATAAGGGGTATTTATTATTATTTTAGGGTTATCTTTTAATGCATCAACCCAATAAGATTTTAAATAATGTAGTCTTTTCTCTTTTCTTTTTATACCAATCCAATTCAAATATTCAATAGAATCGATTATACTTAAATCAGTACTACAGGGATGAGTTCCTGTATGACTCAACCGTTGGATTTTTTTGGGATTTTTTTCATGATCAGCTATTAATGGCCAAATATTTGGTATATGTTTTGAATCAACATATAAAAGACCTGCACCTAGAGGTGTTGCTAACCATTTGTGAAGACTTGATCCATAATAATCACAACCTAAGTCTTCAATTTTAAAATCAAAATGCCCTACACAATGTGCACCATCAACTAAAACTTGAACTCCATAATTTTTTGCCATACGGCATATTTTTTTAATAGGTAAAATTTGGCCAGTAATGTTTATCATGTGACTGACCATAATAAGTTTAGTTTTTGCAGTTATTTGACCTTTATAAATTGAAACTATTTCTTCATCATTTGAAGGATGATTAGGTATGGAGACCTTTTTCAAAATAACATTGTGTCTTCTGCTAATTTGCTCAAACATGTCTTGCATAGAACCATAATCCTGTAATGCATAAATTGCTTCGTCACCATTTTTCCAAGGAAATCCACTAATCACAAGATCTAAAGATTCGGTTGCATTTCTTGTAATAACAAGATTCTCTGAAGGACAATTAACAAGTTTTGAGAGTTGATTGGTTACCATAGCCTTGTCCTTAAAACGATTATTTCTCATGTAAAAGGATCCTTCAAGGTTTATCCTTTTAATATGTTCGATTTGTTTTGCTAGAGTTGGTTTGGGAATAATGTTATAATACCCACTTTCAAGATTAATAAAATCAGGATGTAAATTATACTGACTTCGTACTAACTTCCAGAAATCCGATTCATTGTAATTAGTTGTATCAATTAGTTTTGAATCTACCTTGTCATAACTGATTTGATGTGTAAAGGGTAATAATCCAAGAGCTCCGATATTTCTTAAAAAAGTTCTTTTGTCCATCTTAATACAATTTAAAAAAAATATTTTGTTTATGAGTAGATCAACTAAATTCAAGAATTTATGATTAATCACGATGTAATTAAATTAAAGTGTTTAAAATTTTATTGTTTGATAAGTTTTACTGATTGTCATATAATCTTAAAATATATTATGCTATTGTATTTAAAAGAAAGTTTTGTGAATTTAACAAAGCCAACATGCAGTCAGTGGGGTACAGTTACATTGTCATTCAATTGTAGTTGGTCACGCAATGTTATCTTAGCCCCACTTTTTTTATTTCCGTGATATCAAACTAAAAACTTTTTTACCTCAAAGTTTTGAACCTTAGTATGTCAAAAATATAATATATTTTGTTTACAATATTATTAATGGTTTGCAACAAATGGTTTTACTATATCTGCCCAGAGCTTATAACCATTAGAATTAAGATGAATACCATCAGTTGTAAGGTCATCTTTTATTAAGCCGCTTTGGTTTGCAAAGTGTGAATGTAAGTCAATAACAGCATAGTTGTATTTTGAAGATTTTGATTTAATTATATTATTTATTTTTTCAATCCTGATTTTGTAAATTTTTCTTGAAGTAGGCAAAATCGTTTGTATGTATACTTTTGTTTTTGGTGATCCAATTTTTATATTTTCAGCAATTTTTATAATGTTTTCACCAATATACTCAGAAGATGGAGTGTCAGGTGAAAAATTCCATAAATCGTTTATTCCAATAAGTAAAAAAACGGCTTTAGCCTTAAAATAAATAATTTCATTTATCCTTGCCATTACACCATCTGTAACATCTCCTGATATTCCCCTGTTTCTAATGCTTGAATAATTTAATCTTTCTCCCCAATCACCACCCTCAGCAGTTATACTATTTCCCAAAAAGACAATTTGATTAAGTTTAAGTGGATTCTTTTTAAAATTGTTTATCTCATATTTATAGTTTTCACTTCCCCATTCATCATGATATTTAATTTCAAGATTACTTTCGGGGAATAAAAAACTGTAATTATTAGTGTTTATTTGACAATTTGAAAGTTTAAAGGAAAGTGATATGATTAAAAAAGTCCTCAATATTGATTTAATTTAAAATGTAAAAAAGTTAAACCCCTAAACTATAAAATTTTAAAGTTTGAATTGTAGTTCAAGTAAAAACTAATCTAAACTGGTTAACAAATTGTTAAAATATTCTTATTATATTGCCCGACATTAAAAAAAAATTAGAGAATATGAGTCAGTTGAAGATTATACTAACCCAGAATATCTATCATTAATTGAAAATCATTATTATCCCAAACATGTCTTGAGGATGCCACTTGAAAATTGGCCTAATCCCGTTTTAAGAAGTCTGACGAAGCTTAATTATAATATATACCTAAAGATGCAGGGGCCAAGTGAATTTGGAGTTGTAGGTGATGCCCTTCTTAAGGATTGGGATAGAAAAGATGATTTAAAAAAATTAAAAATACCAGTACTTACCATTGGAGGTGAGCATGACACGATGGATCCAAAACAAATGGAGTGGATGAGTAATGAGGTCCAAAATGGTTCTTATCTTCATTGTCCAAATGGAAGCCATTGGAGCATGTACGATGACCAAGAAAATTATTTTAATGGTGTTACAGGTTTTATTAATGCTTTACCTTAAAACAAAAATTAGTTTTTTAAATCCCATAAAATAATCTCTCCAGGATTTTCATTAAGCATCAGTTCTCCAATACGCACAAATCCACATTTGTTGTGTGTAGCACTCGATCTTTTGTTTTCTAAATCAACAGCAGTCAAACAATACCTATGATTTTTGTAGGTTTTTTTAAAGTGTGAGTAGATTTTTTCAACATAACCCATTCCGCGGATGCTCTTATCTAGACAAAGTTGACCAACCACAATATAATTTTCATTCACCAGATTAATATCTTTATATTTTTGGTTATCAAATTCGTTTATCAGATGATTTAATAATTCGTTTTGCTTTCCTATTTTTTTTGAAACTGCGAGTGCATAACCAACCACTTTATCTTTTTTTACAATTATAGCAGGGGAATCTTGATTAATTTTTTTTAAAAAAGATAATGTATATTCAGCTGTAAGAAACCCCTCACTTTTTTTTTCACTCTCTGATAGATTTCCCTTTAAGTTTATTCTCTGTAAATTTTTAATCTCAAATAATTCAGACTCAGTAGAAGCAAGTTTTATTTTTATGGGATTCATTAATTGAAGGAGATTTAAATCTCTTTTTTCCAAAACGCTATTCCGCCAGCTTGCTTTCCAACTTCAACTTTATCAACGAGTAGAAGTTTATTTAGGTCAATAACATCTACAATTCCTGGCTCCCCACCTTTTCCTTCAACTGAAACAAAGGCATACTTACTATCACTTGAAATTGCAACACCGTGAGGTACTGATGTTGAATTTTTTATTACTTTAATTAACTTGCCTGTATTAAGCTCCCAAACGGCAGTTTTACCGTTTCCTTTTAAAGTTGCTACCATAAACTTGCCATTTGGTGAAATCTCAATATTGTAGGGATTTTTCTCAATTTTGATTCTTCTGGATACTTCCCATTTATTTAAGTTTATTTCAATAATCTCATTCGAACCATTTCCAGTGACATAAGCTAGAGGTTTATTTGGATGTGGTATCACCCATGTTGGCTTTACTGATGAATGTTTCATTTTATTATTACTCATATCCATTTTACTATGATCCATTAACGAATGGTTTTCTAGATCGAGCTTCCTTGAAACGTTTAGGCTTAATGCGTCTATTTCAAATAGTTCTCCTGACATCATAGCTACAGAGTACTGTTTTAGACCATCTTTTGAAATTCTTGACCCATGCGGCATACTACCTGTTTTAATTTTTGTTATCTCTGTCATTGTCTCCGCATCAATAACTGAGACAGATGAGGGTTTCATGTCTCCATGAAGATTAAAGTTTACACAGTAAATAAAACCTGTTATTTTAGATATCTGCATAGAAGCTGGGAAAAGGCCTAGAGTAGTTTGATCTATAGCTGTATTATCTTTAGTTGAGTATTTAATTATTTTGCCATAGGGATTTCCGTGAGCCAAAGTTAAATACCAGAACTTACCATTTGGATCAACTGTAATACCGTGTGGCCCTTCTATTTCAGTTGGATAAAAGCCAACATCGATTCTTTTTTCTTCATTAATCTTGTTTCCGTCAAATTTCAAAAGTGATACAGTGTCATCTGACTCAGATGCAACATATAAATAATAGTTTTGAGCAACAAGACCATTTATGGTAAGTAATAAAAAAAAGGAAAATATTATTTTACACTTAATTGGTAAACAATATTGTATCGCTGACAAAAAAAAATAAAACTTTTTCATATATGATTACTCAATATATGTATTTGCTTTACTGTTGTCCGGCTTATTACTTGAAACTTTAGCTGCTCCAAGGCCAGAATTAAAATCTGAATAAAAAACATGCCCCTTGTAAAGCTGTGCACCCCAAACCATGGTATCATTTGGAATATATCCATTTGGATTGCCTGTTAAAAGATATCCTATTTCTCGACCTTGTTTATATAGGTCTCCTAATAGATCACCACTTAAGTCAACAATTCTCAAACCTCCTGTATACATGGCAACGTAAAGAATGTCATCTTCTATCCAGTAATTGTGTGAACCGTGAGTTGGAAGTTCATATTTTGCTACCTCAACCGGATTTTTTGGATCCGTGAAGTCTACAAAGTGAAGAAATCCTGCGGTTTCATTTGTTCCATTTGGATTCACACCTTTTGGAAAAATTTCATCTCCAAGGACAGTATAAAATTTACCTGTTGACTTACTTTTATATGGAAAAGTTGCGTGATGTGCTCCACTATCGTAAGAGTAATTTCCAAATGAGACTGGATTCGAAGGAGAACCACCTGCAATTCCATTTCCAACATCAACTAAGTAAACGCCATCTCTCCAGTTAGAGGAATATGCTATACCATCCTCAATCCACACATCGTGAATTGATTGGCCTTCCTTAGCAACTTCAAACATTCCAACTTGTTTTGGATTAGCAGGGTCTTCTATATTTATTATATAATATTTTTCGCCATTACTTAGTGCATAAACATGACTATTATCTATAAAAACATTATGAACCCCACCGGTTAAATTCTTTGTATACTCAGCAATTATTTTCACATTTCGTGGATTTGAAACATCAATTATAATCATACCATTTTTTCTGTTTGATGCCCCCTCTCTACTGATAACACATATTTTTCCGTCTTTGGAAACTTTTACATCATTTACTGTTCTTGCATCAACTTGAACACTATCTATTTTTCTTAAATTTGAGGGGTTAGTTACATCCCAAAAATATGCAGTCCCATCTGCACCCCATGTACCAGTGACAGCATAATCCCCTCCGTCAGTACCTTCAAAAACCCAAAAATCTGAAGTGTGTTTATCGTTTACAATACCTTTTCCAACACTATTAACCTCTCGCTCTACATTTCTTGGAAAAACATTTATTATTTTAGAAGATGTTATGTTTCCAATACTTGCGGATACAATATATTTACCAGGGACATCCCCAACAAACCTGCCATCATCTAAAATTAAACCTGAGGCTGAGTTACTTTTATCAAAAGATTTCCCAGTAAAAGAATATTCAATTGGAATACCATTAAGAGTATTTCCTTTTTTATCGAAGGCATTAGTTTTGAATTGAATAACATCACCAGTTTTGACATTAGAAACACCTGAAATTAGGTCAAGCCTGTTAACTGGGTTTTTTTGAATTTTTAATTCAATTTTATCTGAAACTCCGTCAAATGTAGCAGTTATAGTTGAATTACCTTCTTGAACTGCTAGAATATTATTAGAAGAGTCAATTTTCACTTTTTTATTGTTAGAACTTAGTGAAACATCAACTTTTGAAAAGTATTTGTAAGCTTTATCATAATTCCAATAATCAATAATCCTTTTTTTATTTAGCTCATCAGTTATTTCATAAACTAGAGGTACGTAATTACCAACATATAACTTATTTTGTGCAACTGATAACTTAACCTCTTTTATCTTAGGGTAATTAACACTGATATTAAATGTCCTTGTGAGTCTTTTCCCATTCGAATCAATACATACTGCAACTACATCGTGATTTCCAGGATCATTTGCTTTTAGTGTCCCATTAGTTCTATCAAAAGTTATTGATTTAGCAGAACTAAATACACCCTTTTTATTGTAATAAATTATTCTTAAGCAGTCTACGTCACTTCCATCTGAGTTAACAACTTTAGATGTTGGCATAAATACTTCTCCAACGTCTAAAGTAAGATTTTCAAGATCTGAAATTATTGTTTTATCCTGCGATAATGCTATTCCAAAGAAGAAAAATATAAATGTTGTTAAGAGTGTTTTTTTCATGATAAAATTTTATGAAATATATAAAAACTAAATTTTTAAAAGTATAGAAATTAGTTTTTATTTAGTTTGTTTTAGCCCTGAATTAAAATAATCTGTGAATAATCACGTTAAATATATATGAAAACATTTTCAAATCGATATAAAGGCGTTTATCATCTGTTAGAATACTCCACAAAAGGGTATGTTCTTCTAATTTCCTTGTTGTGGAATAAGCTCTTAAATTAGGATAAAATAATTTAAGGTTTAAGTTTAGAATTTTACCAGTTTGTGTCAATAATTTCATCTGAACCGAAAAGTTGAGGAATAAATTTTGAAAAAATTGCTTTTCCTGATGTTTTAAATCCTGTTTCCTTATCAAATAATTGAAAAGAAACATACTTAATGATTTTTTTGTTATGAAACCTTAATAACAATTTATCTCCCTCATTATTTCCTCCCTCCAGAACCTCAGATACATCAGCATATTTAATCTTTTTAATTATTGGGTGCGCTCTAAATTCCTTATAACCATATATCATTAATTCTTGCAACCGATTAAATTTGTCCTCATCTTTAAGGTGAAAGCTTGAAATTTTAGCTGTTGGATTTTCAACTCCAAACTGAGTAAGCTCGGTATCAAATCCAATTGTAAACATACTGACGAAAAAAATTGTGTAGGTTCCGTCTTCATTTAATTCACTTTGAGTTAAATATACATCACTCATACCACCTGACAATTTAGACATTGCTTTTCCAAGTTGACAACACTTGCCGATTGTTTCAGATGTTTTTCTTAAAGGAACTAATTCTTCACTTGTATCGTACAAATCAATTCCTGAATCAAAATTTTCTTTTTGTCCGAAAGAATAATTTATTTGAGTAAAAATTAAAATTTGAAAATAGAATGTAAGCAGTTTTTTCATAATTTGTTTGACTAGTGTAAAATTTTATTTCATTAAATATCAGTAATATAGATATTTATTGAAAGATATAAAAACACCTATTTTAAAATATTCAACTTAAATCATGGTATTTCAAAAAAAAATAATTCTCCCTAGCTTTTCAAAAGGGTTTCATTTAATTACAGATTATGTCACACAAGAATTACCAAAAATTACTGGTTTAGTGCATGTTTTTATTCAGCATACCTCGGCTAGTTTAACCATCAATGAAAATGCAGATCCTTCTGTAAGATCAGATTTCGAAACATTTTTTAACAGAATTGTACCTGAGGACATTGACATGTATACTCATGTTGAAGAGGGCTTAGACGATATGACATCTCATATTAAGTCAAGTTTGTTAGGAAGTAGTGTAAGTTTTCCTATAAAAAATGGAAAGCCTCAATGGGGTATTTGGCAAGGAATTTTTTTATGCGAACACAGGTATAAACCTAGAAAGCGTGTTCTGATTATAACAGCTTATGGCGAGTAGAAAAAATTATACTTTGATTAATCTTTTCTAGAAATAGTTTTGATCAATTTTTCATTATGGGAACTGACTTTAAATTCCATCTTTTGTATAATTTAAGTTTGTTTTGAATTTGATTTTTGTATTTTACTTCATCTCCATAAAATAGTGACATTGAAGGTATTGTGTAATCAGGATCTGCATTCTTTATTGTAACAGAATTATTTGACCAACCAATCTCGTGGACACCTGCGCTGCCACTTTCAGATGGATAAGCTAAATAATAAAATTGACGAGTATATCTAAGTAAGTAATTTTCTAGTCCCAGTGGTCCACCTGAAGTATGAAAAAGATCAAAAAGACCATAAACTAAATCATATCCATCCTCACCCATTATTAGTTTATCTGGATAACGTTTTCTTATTTCTTTGGTATATTGAACCAGTCCCTCATAAGGAGAATAATCAGGACTATTTTCCCACCTCAAAGTACCGTCTAAAAATACACCATCCACATCATAAGTATCAAAAAGTTCTGCTGTTTTTGAAATCATATACTCTCTATACTTTGGATGGCCAAAATTCATTATTAATCCCATTGTCTCAATATTTAAATCTGTATTCCAGTCTAGCCAATTTTGAAGTCTACTATGACCGCTAGGAGTCTTTAATCCTGCATCAGACATATTATTTTCATCCAAAAACTTAAAATTTGAAAGATTTGGACCACCAAACATCAGAATAACTTTCACATTTAGATTGTGTGCTTTTTTTATAAGATTTTTCAGACCAACTTTTCCACCCATTCTTTCATCGGGCTCATGTTCAGG
>CACERG010000006.1 GCA_902561795.1 uncultured Bacteroidota bacterium
GACAAAACTTCTTGCTTTTGAAGAGCTTTAAGATAATATACTCTTAATAGGTGAAAGTTTGGATAAATTTTCATAAGTTCTTCAAACTGCGATAAATGATCCTTATTATTTGGATCAAATTGATCAATTAATGAAAATAGACTTTTAGAATCTTTTATTACCATTTGGCTAAAGTGTCATTGAAAATATCTTGTGTAATTCTATCAAAAATTTCTTTATGCGCTGAGTCAATTACATCGTAAACTTGAAGTTCAGCTGGGAAATCGTAAAAAAATGAATATGTTCTTTCGAAATTATCTTCTTCTTTTTTAGCATTAAAAAAACGAAATGCTACTGCCATTCGCAAGCGGTTTTGTGCAGCTGTATTTTCTGCAGTTGCAGACATAGGAGTAACACTATATTCTGTAATTTCTCCCTCGTAGACAAGTTGACCTTCTTTGCTAACTAAATTCAAGTTTGTCTGATTCATAATTATATCTTGAAGAGCATTAGTAAAATCATTATCTAATCCAGGTTCAATTATTGAACCAGGTCGATTACCAGCTAGATTTTCAAAAAAATTAACCTGAAAGGTTGTTACTCCTGGAGGAATAGAGGCTCCAGTGAAAGAATAAACACCACATTTATAACACAAGATTATAAATGTAAATAAAACAAAAAATTTAAATTTTTTCAGGCTCATTAAGATCAAATTGTTTTATTTTTCTGTATAAAGTTCTTTCAGAAATGCCCAATTCTTGAGCTGCCAATTTACGTTTACCTTTACTTCTTATTAATGCTTGTTTAATCATCTCTAACTCTTTTTCATGTAAGGAAAGAGGCTCTTCTTCTTCAATAGTTTCGGCGTAGGAATATTTATCTAATGGCTCTACTTTATTAATTTTGGGGGAATCGGTATCAATGGGTACTGAATCAAGTGTATTTTTTTCCGGTGCAGTTTCATTACCATAAATTTTTTCAATCAGACTTTGGTTTTTTTCATTTATTTCACTTTGACTTCCATTTTTTATTAAATCAAGTGTTAGTTTTTTCAAATCATTTAGATCACTTTTCATATCAAAAAGTACTTTATAAAGTATTTCTCTTTCAGAACCAAAATCACTTTTACTGTCCTTTTTGTCAACTAATGCTGGCAGTTGAGACTTACGGTGAGGGAGATAAGTGCTCAAACAAGATGCATTAATTTCTCTTTCTTTCTCCAATACTGAAATCTGCTCAGCAACATTGCGAAGTTGTCTTATGTTTCCACTCCACCTATAGTTCATTAACAGTTTCTGAGATTGTTCATCAAGTTTTATTGGAGGCATATGATATTTTTGAGCAAAATCAGATGCAAATTTTCTAAAAAGTAAAACAATATCTTCCTTTCTTTCCCTTAGTGGAGGAAGGCCGATTTCTACTGTACTTAATCTATAATATAAATCTTCTCGAAATTTTTCTTTTGATATTGCTTCAGAAATATTAAGGTTTGTTGCTGCTACTATTCGAACATCCGTCTTTTGCACTTTTGAAGACCCTACTTTTATAAATTCTCCACTTTCAAGAATTCTAAGTAATCTTACTTGAGTTTGCATTGGCAATTCACCCACTTCATCAAGAAAAATAGTACCGCCATCTGCGACTTCGAAATATCCAGCTCTTGTTTGTGATGCTCCCGTGAATGCACCTTTTTCATGACCAAAAAGTTCACTATCTATTGTACCCTCTGGTATAGCACCACAATTAACAGCTATGTACTTATTATGTTTTCTGTGTGAATATTGATGTATAATTTTGGGAATGCTTTCTTTACCTACACCACTTTCTCCTATTACTAGAACTGAGATATCGGTATTAGAGACGCCTAAACTCTTTTCTAAAGCACGATTTAGCCCCAGATTATTACCAATAATACCAAAACGTTGTTTAACTAATTGTAATGAATCCATATTAAATTCGATTTGAGATTTTAATTGCTTTACCGATAAGTGTTGCAGATGTGCAACTCTTAATTTTAACATCCACAAAATCGCCTAGTTTATAATTCTCCTTTGGGAAAACAACAACCGTGTTTTGTTGAGTTCTACCACTCCAAAAATATTCTGATCGTTTAGAAACCTTTTCAATTAAAACGCAAACTATTTTACCTAAATATTGTTGGGTTCTATAAAGACTATGTTTTTGCTGTTTTTTAATAATTTCATTTAAACGCCTCTTTTTAATGTTTTCATCGATATTATCATTTATTTTTTTTGCTGCCATGGTTCCAGGGCGTTCCGAATAAGCAAACATAAATCCAAAGTCATACTTAACATAATCCATTAGCTTTAGAGTGTCTTGATGGTCTTGAATCGTTTCGGTTGGGAATCCGGCAATCATATCATGAGATATTCCACATTCAGGAAGAATTTCACGAATTGAATCTATAAGCTGAAAATATTCTTTTATTGTATGCTGACGATTCATTTTTTTCAGAATTCTGTTGCTTCCAGATTGAACAGGAAGATGTATATAATTGCAAATATTTTCATATTTAGCCATTATTTTTATAACCTTGATTGACATATCTTGAGGATTAGATGTGGAGAAACGAATTCTAATTTTCGGAAATGCTTCAGCGACTATACTCAATAAGTTGTGGAATCTTAATGCATTTTTGCGCTGAATGCTGGCAGCATTTTTGAAGTCTTTTTTTAGACCACCTCCGTACCAAAGATAGCTGTCAACATTTTGTCCTAGCAAGGTAACTTCCTTATATCCCTTATATCTCAGATCTTCAATCTCACTTAAAATACTTTTAGGATCACGACTTCTTTCCCTGCCCCTAGTAAATGGAACAACGCAAAAGGTACACATGTTGTCACAACCACGTGTAATAGAAACAAATGCAGATATTCCATTTGAATTTAATCTTACAGGAGATATATCTCCATATGTTTCGTCTTTTGACAAAAGGACATTTACAGCCTCATTTTCGTTTTCAACCTCTTGTAAAAGCCTAGGAATGTCTTTATAAGCATCAGGACCTACGACTAAATCAACAATTTTTTCTTCTTCAAGAAATTTCTTTTTTAATCGTTCTGCCATACATCCCATCACACCAACTGTAATTTTAGAATTCTTTTCTTTAATAGATTCAAAATATTGTAATCTTTTGCGAACTGTTCTTTCAGCTTTCTCTCTAATTGAGCAAGTATTTACAAGAATCAAAGAAGCTTCATCTAACTTTTTAGTTACGGTATAACCATCTTTTATCAAAATAGAGGCCACTATTTCACTATCAGCAAAATTCATTTGGCAACCATAGCTTTCAATGTAAGCTCTTTTTGAAGTTTTATTTATCGACTTATTTGAATCGTGACAATTTGGAATTTCCGATACAACATTTTTGTCCAAAGATTTAAATTTGTCAGCACCCATAAATTTATAGAAAGCGCAATTATAAGTTTAAAAAAACAAAATTACAAAAAAGACTATCATGTTGTCATTTTGTCAGTCTTTTATCTGAAAATGAATAGAAATTAATGTCTTCGTTAAGGTAATATAATTGGCTCGGTATTATAGTATTTGATATTAATATACTCTTTAAGTTTTTGGATTTTTTTAAACTTATTTCACAGAAATTCCCAATCCTTTTCTTTTTAATGCATTAAATCCCCCTTTAATATCTATAAAATTATGAATTCCGTTACTTTTTAATATTGATGCAGCTATCATACTTCTATAACCTCCCGCACAATGCATATAAAAAGTATCTTTTAAACGGAAACTACTTATTTTTTGATTAACAAAGTCAAGTGGAATATTTTGAGCATTTGGAATATATCCAGAAATGGATTCATCTGATTTGCGCAAATCAAACACTTTTAACTCTTTATTTTTAGTTAATTTTTTAAAATCAGCTGAGTCAATTACATTTACATTTGCTGTTGATTTACCTTGCATCATCCAAGTTTTTATGCCTCCTTTCAGGAATCCAAGACAATTATCAAAACCTACGCGGGCTAATCTTGTAACGGTCTCTTCAACTCTATCTTCAGGTGTTACTAACAAAATAGGCTTTGTAACATCTTCTATAATTGTTCCAACCCAAGGAGCAAAGCTCCCATCAATACCAATAAATATTGAATTTGGGATGTGTCCTTTAGCAAAATCGTCCTGATGCCTAACATCAAGTATCAAAACATTTTTCATTTTAGCAATATTTTCAAATGAATCTGGATCTAAAGGAGTTGTTCCACATGCGATAATTTTGTCTATATCATTATAACCCTCTTTATTCATTTTTACATTTAAAGGGAAATAATTTGGTGGTGGGGTTAACCCTTGGGTTACTTCTTTTATAAACTCATCCTTGGACATATTATCACGGAGAGCATAATTAGTTTTCTTCTGCTCTCCGATTGTGCTTACAGTTTCGCTACTTAAATTTTTCCCACATGCAGAACCTGCGCCATGTGCTGGATAAACCAGCACATCATCATCCAAAGGCATAATTTTTTCCCTAAGGCTGTCATAAAGAATTCCAGCAAGGTCCTCTTGACTTATATCGTTAGATTTTTGCGCTAGATCAGGACGCCCTACATCTCCAATAAAAAGTGTATCTCCACTAAAGATTGCAATATCTTTTTTAGAAGAATCAGTCAATAAATAAGTTGTGCTTTCCATTGTATGACCAGGAGTATGCAAAGCTTTAATTGTAATTTCACCAATTCTAAACTCTTGTCCGTCTTCCGCTGTAAGTGAATCATATTTAGTATTAGCATTTGGGCCAAAGATAATTTTAGCACCAGTCTCTTTTGCAAGAGTTAGATGACCACTTACGAAGTCAGCATGAAAATGAGTTTCGAAAATAAATTTTATTTTTACATTAGCTTTTTTAGCTTTTTGGATGTATGGTTTTGTTTCCCTTAGAGGATCAATGATAGCTGCTTCATTAGCACTCTGAATATAATAGGCCCCTTGAGATAAACACCCTGTGTAGATTTGTTCAATAATCATTGTCAAATTTAATTTTAATTTTTTAATCCATTGGATTGGACTGTCTACTGAGTTTTTTCTGTAGTGCAGTTTTTTTTGAAACACCATCAAAGCTGTCAGTTGCATCTCCAGAAGTGACAAACAAATTTTGTTTTTTTAATATATCTATCAGTTTACTATTTATTATGATGTCTCTTGAAGGATCTATTGCCCCTACTACCATTACTCGTATATCTTTTCTTTGAAGTTTTTTAATTATTAGCACTAATTCTTCAGCAGCTGTACTATCTATGTAATTTATTGATCGCGCATTTATTATAAAACCTTTGATTTTTTTTGAATTTTTTTCAACGGCTTCAAAAACTAATTTTTTAAAAAATTCAATATTCCCAAAAAATAGTTGCGCATCGAATTTTAGTATGATCAAATCTTCTCTTATAGTAACTTCATCAGGGAACCTCTCAATGTTTTGAAAATAATTTGTGTTTCTAATTCTGCCAAGAAAAGCATAGTGGGGTTTTGATACCCTGTAAACAAGAAGGAGAAGAGATAATATTATTCCAAAAAGAATTCCTTGGGTAATTCCAACAAACAAAGTCAAAATAAAAGTAAGTAATAAAACAGCGAATTCATCCTTTCTTGAATTGTAGAGTCTAATTGCATATTTAATATCAATTAATTGAATAACAGCCACAATAATTATCGCTCCAAGCACAGCTTTTGGCAAGTAAAAAAACCAATGAGTAAAAAAGCTAAGTATAATAGCAACAACTAGTGCACAAACTAGTGAGGCAACTCCAGTCTTTGCTCCTGATTGATCGTTTACAGCTGTTCTAGAAAATCCGCCTGTTGTTGGGTATGACTGGAATAAAGAACCAAAAAAATTTGAGGTACCTAAAGCGATAAGCTCCTGGTTTGGATCAAGTTTATAATATCTATGCTTCTCTGCAATTGTTTTTGATATTGAAATGGATTCCATATATCCAATAATCGCTAATGTTAATGAAATTGGGATCAAATTTTTAATAGTGTCAAATTCAAAATGAGGAATATTAAATGACGGGAGTCCACCAGGAACAAAACCGACTACTGCAACTCCCTCTTGGTCTTGTTTTCCAAAATAAATCCATAATGAGCTTAAAACAACCACAACCAGTGCAGATGGAACTTTTGGATTCCATTTTTTTAGAATTAGAAGAAAAAAAATACTTATTACACCAATTGCTAAAGTGGGATAATGAATTGCCATTTCTGATTTCACTATTGAAATTGCAAACAATTGAATCTTATTACTCTGCAATAAAGGAACTCCTAGAATGTGTCTAATTTGACTCAATCCAATAATTATTGCAGCACCAGATGTAAATCCTCTTATTAATGGTTTAGAAAGAAAAGAAACTAAAAAACCCATTTTGAGGAGACCTAATAAAAATTGTATTATCCCTACTAAAAGTGCCAATAATATTGCTGATTGAATATAATTTTCAGGGCTTAAAATACTTATTGTTCCCAATCCTGTAGCAACAAGGAGAGAGTCCATAGCAACAGGTCCGACAGCGAGTTGTCTGGAAGTTCCCAAAATAGCATAAATAATCTGGGGTGAAAGAGCCGCATATAGTCCATATATTGGCGGTAGTCCGGCTATAAGCGCATAAGCCATTCCTTGAGGAATTAGCAAGACTGAAACAGTAATTCCAGCAATAAAATCACTTTTGAATGTTGAGCCATTATAATCAGGCAGCCAGTTTAGTACAGGGAAATATTTTTTCAGATTGCATTTTTTACAAAAGTAAGTTTCTTGTATCTAAAATGTTATAGATATTAACTACTTTTTTTATAATTCACTTTAATTAATTAAATATTTTGATTGTAGAAAAAATTTGGTGTTTGAATATGTCAAAAACACTTTAATTTGAGTAACTAGATTTAAAAATTTTATAGATCAGAAAAAACTTGCATACTTTTGTGAGCAAATTTATTAAGCCATGGCTAAAAATTTAGTTATTGTAGAGTCCCCTGCTAAAGCAAAAACGATTGAGAAATTTTTGGGCAAAGATTACAAAGTAGCATCGAGTTTTGGTCATATAGCCGACTTACCATCTAAAGAGCTTGGTGTAAATGTAAAGGGTGATTTTTCAGCAAAATACATTATAAATGATGACAAGAAAAGAATTGTTAAGGAACTAAAAAGTCTAGCAAAAAAAGCTGAAACAATTTGGTTAGCAAGTGATGAAGATAGAGAAGGTGAGGCCATAGCATGGCATTTAGCGAATACTTTAGAATTGACTGATTCCAATTCTAAAAGAATTGTCTTCTCAGAAATTACAAAAAATGCAATTCTAAAGGCGATAAAAAATCCAAGAGATATAAATTATAATCTTGTTAATGCCCAACAAGCTAGAAGAATTCTTGATAGATTGGTTGGATATGAGCTTTCACCGGTATTATGGAGAAAGGTCAAAGGTGGACTCTCAGCAGGGCGTGTTCAATCAGTTGCAGTAAGATTATTGGTTGAAAGAGAAAGAGAAATTAGGGCCTTTTTGACTGAAAGTAGCTTCAAAACTAAAGCTCTTTTTAAAACAAAAAACGATAAATCTATTTCTTCTCAGCTTGAAAAAATTTTAAAAAATAAAGATGAAGCCTACAAATTTTTAGAAACAAACATATCTTCTAACTTTCATGTTAGTGATATAAAAAAGCGACCCGCAAAAAAAGCTCCAGCCCCGCCTTTTACAACATCTACACTCCAGCAAGAGGCTTCTAGGAAATTATATTTTTCAGTTAGTAAAACCATGAATGTTGCACAAAGACTTTATGAAGCAGGATACATAACTTATATGAGAACAGATAGTGTAAATTTGTCTGAAGAGGCAAAAAACAACATAAATAATCAAATCAAACTTTCTTATGGTGATAAGTATCTTCAAATAAGACAATTTAAGACAAAAAATAAGGGTGCTCAAGAGGCTCACGAAGCAATACGACCAACAGATTTCTCAAAGAAAAAACTAAATATAGATTATGATCAAGCTCGTTTATATGAATTAATATGGCGAAGAGCACTTGCTTCTCAAATGAGAGACGCAGAACTTGAAAAATCTCAAATATTAATTAAAACTGATGATTATAATGAGAGCTTTACAGCCAGAGGCGAGATAATTACTTTTGATGGATTTTTAAAACTTTATTTAGAGGGGGTAGATGATGAAGTTGACGATGACAGTACTATTTTACCTCAAGTAAAAATTGGAGAGGAACTCCAATTAGACTCTATCACTGCAACGGAGCGTTTTTCTAGACCCCCTTTTAGATATTCAGAGGCTTCTTTGGTCAAAAAAATGGAAGAGTTAGGAATTGGCAGACCCTCTACTTATGCCCCAACAATAACCACTATCCAAAACAGAAAATATGTAGAAAAAGGCTCATCAGATGGAAATGAAAGAAATTTTGTTCAACTTTCTCTAAATAAAGGGAAAATTAAATCAGAGGATCTCAAAGAGAGATTTGGAAGTGATAAAGGGAAATTAGTTCCAACTGATATAGGCATAATAGTAAATGACTTTCTTGTTGATAATTTCGAAGCCATTCTTGATTTCAATTTCACAGCAGAAGTAGAGAGAAACTTCGATGATATTGCAAGAGGTGGTAAAGATTGGACAGAAATGTTAAAAGCTTTTTATGGTAAATTTCATAATACTGTAGAAGATGTCAAGGAAAATGCTCAGAGAGAATCAGGTGAACGTATACTTGGGCAAGATCCAAGTTCAGGAAGAATAGTTAAAGTCCGCTTAGGAAAGTTTGGACCAATAGCACAAATTGGAGATCAAAAAGATGAAAAGAAACCGATTTTTGCAAGTCTCAGTCCCGACCAACAATTGGAAAGTATTACCTTCAAAGAAGTACTCAAGCTTTTTGAAATGCCAAAAAGCTTAGGGGATTATCAAGGTCAAGAAATTACAGTTAACAATGGAAGATTTGGGCCTTATTTGAAACACAAAGGTGTTTTTATTTCAATTCCCAAGGAGTTTACATCTAATGAAATTGACCTTTCTAAAGCAATAAGACTAATTGATGATAAGCAAAAGGCTGATGCACCTGTCTATATTTATGATAAACTGCCTGTAACAAAAGGGATAGGACGCTTTGGGCCTTATTTAAAATGGAATGGTCTTTTTATAAATGTTAACAAGAAATATGATTTTGATAATCTTAGCGACGACAATATTGTGTTTTTGATTCAGGATAAAATTCAAAAAGAGAAGGATAAGATTATTCAAAATTGGTCTGAAGAAGGAATAAGAATTGAAAAAGCCAGGTGGGGAAGACATCACATTATAAGAGGTAAACAAAAAGTTGAGATAGGAAAAGAAATTAATGCATCCAAATTAACTTTATCACAGGCGGAAAAATATTTAGGGGATTCAAGTACTAGAAAAAAAAGAAAATAATCTAAAAAATGAGTTTAGAACTTCTTCAACCCGTTGATTATGAATTCCTTCAAGGAGAATCAATTTTACCAAAGCAAATTTTGGGGAAAAACATCTTGATACACACTAAAAACTCTGGATTGCCTGACCTCAAAGGACTTCAGATAGTTATTATCGGTCTATCAGAAATAAGAAATAGTTTCTTTGTAAATGACAATTATAGAGCAAATAACTTCAGAAAAGTTTTTTATGAATTATATCCAGGTAATTGGAGCTTAAAAATAGCGGACCTAGGGGACCTTCCCAATGGAGCTAATGTAAACGACACTTATTATGCTATTAAAGAAATTGGGTATTACTTAAAGCAAATGAATATAATTCCAATCTTTATTGGAGGAAGCCATGACTTGATATTTCCTTTGTATCAAGTATATCAAGATTTCAAACAATTAGTTAATATAGTTTCGGTGGATCGCTCTTTTGACTTTTCACAAGAGGACGAACTAATTTCAGGGAGATCGTATATGAGTAAAATAATCATGGAAAAACCTAACGTACTAAATAATTATACAAATATGGGTTATCAAAGCTATTACTGTGCAATAGAAGAAAAAGATCTTATGGACAAATTATACTTTGATGGAATTCGTTTAGGGCAATTACTCGACAATACAAAACTATCGGAACCAGTATTTCGTGATGCTGATATTGTAGGGTTTGATATGAAGTGTTTATCATGGAATGCTTTGGCAGATCCATTAAAAGGACAACCTAATGGAATTGATTCAAGATCTATTTGTGCCTTGAGTCGGTATGCAGGAATTAGTGACAGGGTTAGTTTTTTTGGGATTTATGAAATTTCATCAACCCCAATGATGGACCAATTACTAGCTCAAATTGTTTGGTATTTTATTGAAGGAGTGTACTACAGGTTTAATGAATATCCGGTGAATGTTGATAATGGTTTTTTAAAATATTCGGTAACACTTTCAAACCAAACGATAATATTTTATAAAAGCAAGAAAAGTGATAGATGGTGGATGGAATTGACAAATGATTCATATTTAGATAATAAAACAAAAACTACAACGTTATTAGCATGCACAAAAGAAGATTATGACTCTGCTATTTTGGATATCATACCACAAAGATGGTACAATGCAATTAAAAGACTGAACTAAAATAAATGAATGCATGATCTACAGATCTCGTATTATTATGTTGTATTACAGAAATTTAAACTATAGTAAAAATTTAACTAGATTTATATTGTTAAAACATAAACCAGTACTAATATAATGTTGGTTAAAAGGCTTTTATTCTTATTTACACTATCCATAGTGATGTTATCATGTGGTGCTCCTAGTAATAGGGGTGAACTAATAGGGGTAAAACAGAAGAAATGGTTCGGTGAAAAACCCTACGGCATGGTACTTGTCGAAGGTGGGGCTTACATAATGGGTAAATCAGATGAGGATATTGCTCAGCTTCGAAATGCTCCTGCTAAAACAGTTACCGTACCATCGTTCTACATGGATGAAACTGAAATTACAAACAGTGAATATCGCCAGTTCGTTTATTGGGTTAAAGATTCTATTGCTTTATCGTTGCTTGCAAGAAAAGCTGATGAACTCGAATTAGGTGAAGATAATAAGGACGGTATAGGTCAGTTTGCTTTTAAAGATGCAGATACCACGAAATTGAACGAGTTTCAAAAATATATGCGTGAGAACTATTATGACTTGTCTGAAGACATTTATGCAGGCCGAGCTCTAAATTGGGACGCGGACTTAGCTTGGGATACTGAAGATTATTATGACAGTAACTATGCAGAAGTTATGGATTCACTTTATTTACCCCCTGAATTATGGTATAATGGTGAAGTAAAAATTGATGTTGAAAAGCTTGTTTATTCTTACACATGGTTCGATGCAGAGAGTGCGGCTGCTGAGTCAAAGAAAACAAGAACACAATTTATTGATAGAAAACCTTTTATTAAAAAAGAAAAAATTCAAATATATCCTGACACGACAGTTTGGATAAAAGATTTTACATACTCTTATAATGAACCTATGCACAATGATTATTTTTCTCATCCAGCATACCAAGATTATCCTGTTGTAGGGATATCATGGAATCAAGCTGTAGCATTTTGTAATTGGAGAACTAATTTCAAAAATGGCTACCAAAGAGAAAAAGGAAAACCTAATGTAAGCAGATTTCGATTGCCAAATGAAGCAGAATGGGAGTATGCTGCTCGTGGAGGAATTCCATCTGGGACTTATCCCTGGGGATCCCCTTATTTGCTAAATGATCGTGCGTGTTTTCTTGCAAACTTCAAACCATTGAGAGGAGACTATGCTGTTGATCAAGCAGTCTACACAGTTGAGGCAAAGTCTTATTTTCCTAATGATTTTAATCTTTATAATATGGCAGGGAATGTAGCAGAGTGGACAAATTCTTCATATAATGCTGAAGCATACGATTACGTGGCTACACTTAATCCAAATATGTCCTTTGATGATGAGAATAGAAAAGTTGTAAGAGGAGGATCTTGGAAAGACGTTGCTTATTTTTTGAGAGTGAGTTCAAGAGATTACGAATATTCTGATACATCAAGAAGCTATATTGGCTTTAGAACAGTTCAAGACTACCTAGGTTCTCAAAAAGTTAAGATGAAATAAACAATATATTTGAATATATCTTTATATTTATTCAATTAATAAATCAACAAAAAATGACAGACAAAGCTTTAAATAAAAGATTACGAAGTAAAGTAGCAATGCATATGCTATTTGGACTTGGGGGTGCAGTTGTAATTATAGGTGCACTATTTAAAATTTTACACCTTGAAATAGGACCAATAACAGGTGGACTTGTTTTAGGTTTAGGACTTGGCACAGAAGCACTTATTTTTACTGTAGCTGCATTAAATACTGGTGAAATAAAAGAGGAGCATCAGGATTTTGTAAAAAAATTGAAAGGTTCTGGTTCAGCATCTCCGTCCAGCGCAGGAGATGGTGGTCTTTCCTCTAAAATTGATGCTTTAATGGCAGAAGCTAAACTTGATGTTAACTTAATGAATTCATTAGCAAAAAGTATTAAAAACCTTGAATCTTCAGCGAAAGCACTTAGTCCTGCTTCAGAAGCTGCTTCGGCTTCTCAAAACTATTCGCAGGAATTAGCAAAAGCGGCTTCTCAACTAGAGCAACTAAATGCAAATTATCAAAAACAAATTTCCGTTAATCAAAATGCGGATCAGCTTAGGAAGCAAATGGAAAATTTATCTGCCAATCTTGCTGCCCTTAACAATGTTTATGGTGGAATGCTAAATGCAATGTCAAAAAATAATTAGTAATGGCAGGTGCAAAAGAGACCCCAAGACAAAAACTTATTAGTTTAATGTACTTGGTATTCATTACCATGTTAGCATTGAACGTAAGCAAAGAAGTTCTAGATGGTTTTGGGCAAATGTTTGAAAAAATAACAGATGCTAATGAAAGAGTTCTAGAAAGTAATAATCTTCTTTTGGAGAATATTATTGTCAACGCTGAAGAGAAAGGTGGCAAATGGATAGGCCACAAAAGAACAGCTGAACAAATTAAAAAAGAGTCTGATGCCTTTTACAATGAAATAGAAGGTTTAAAAAAACGTATTACTGAAAAACAAAGAGAAAAAGATCCTGATCTTAAAGAATTTGCTCAAATGGATAAAGGTGAAACTTTAGATGTGATATGGTTTAAGGAGGGATCATCTGATGAAAAATCTAAGTTTATTGAAATGATTCAGGAATACAAAATGCATGTTATACAAGTATTTGGAAGCCAATATCCTGAATCAATTGAAATGGTTGAGGCACGATTTTTCACTGGAGATATGAATAATAATATAAAAAATAGAGATGATGTTGACGAGCCCTGGTTAGATGCAAATTTTAAAGGATTCCCATTAATTTCATCTTTAGCAAAATTGACTATGATGCAGAACGACATTAGGCAGACTGAGCATGACGTATTAACTACACTAATGGGGAAAGAACTAAAAATGTCGTCTAAGGTAAATCAATCAAATTATACTAGTTTATTGGTAACTGAAAAAGGAGCTTATTATCCTGGAGAAAAATTTGATGGAAGTGTTATCCTTGGTAGAAAAGGGGGTGCTCAAAATCCAAATGGAGTTGATTTAAAGATAGATGGAAGAAAACTTTCTGATAAAGATTATGAATTGATTCCTGGGGGAATTAAATTAAATGTAAATTCTGGAAATCCTGGGGACCACACCATTGAAGGTGATTTAATATTTCTTAATGACGGTGAAGAATCAAAAATAAAAGTAAGTCAAATATATACTGTTATCTCTAAGCCAAATTCTGCTGTCATATCTGCGGACAAGATGAATGTAGTTTACAGAGGGGTTCAAAACCCAATTACAATATCAATCCCAGGAGTCATAGATAGCAAAGTAAGAGCATCTGCGCCTGGTTTGAGAAGGGTAAGGGGAAGTAAATACAACCTTTTCCCTGGCAAAGGGAGAGAAGTAAAAATTAATGTTTCTGGGACACTACCTGATGGTAATAGAGTTTCTTCTGTATCTACATTTAGAATTAAAGATATACCAAAACCTGCTGGGTACTTTAGAGGACAATCGGGTTCCTTTACAATACCAAAGTCAAGTTTAGAAAGAGGTACTGTCGAAGCAAGACTTGAAGACTTTGACTTTGATTTACCCCTAGAAACAAAATCATTTAGATTTAGAGCACCTGGACAACCAAGTGTTGTAGTCAGCGGGAATAGGCTTGATGCAAAGGCAAGACAAATGTTAAGTAGAATTAAAAATGGTCAAACTGTAATTATTTCTGATATAGATGTAATAATTCCGACAAATCCGAGTTATAAATTAAAACAAACTTCTCCGATATCAATTACTATTAACTAAACCAAAAAAGACTGATGAAAAACTTAATATTTTTTGCCTTATTATTAGTTTTCTTGTTTTTCAATACTTTGAGTGCACAATCAAATTTGTTGAATGCAAAAGTACCACAAGAAGTCGGCCAAATGAATGAGCAACAAATTGATGCAGAAAATGTTACACCAGTCGAATACGGATATGTTGACGACAGAGACATACTATGGTCTAAGACCATATGGGAAACTATTGATTTAGATGAAAGAATAAACTTTCCCTATTATTATCCTACTATAAATAATGGTTATCTTTCAAGTAACAGAAAATCTTTATTTAGAGTTTTAATGGATGGCATTATCGAAGGTAATATTACTGAAGTTTATTCTACCGACTATTTTAATGATAAACTTACATATGAAGACCTCCAAGATGTACTTGAATTAAGAAGACTGTCTCCTGAAGGAATTTCAAAACAAAATGCTGGAGAAAATGTAACAGAAGACGATTACGATATTTATAAGATTGAATCTGACAAAGTAATTCAGTATAAGATTAAAGGCACATGGTATTTCAACAAGCGACTAGGAGAATTAAGATATAGAATGCTAGGGATTGCCCCTGTAGCTCCGGATGTTTCTACATTAAGTGAAGGACCAGAGGCTATGGCGAATGCATTAGTACCTTTATTTTGGATTTGGTTTCCTGATGCTAGGGAAGATTTGAATAAAAACAAAGTTTTTAACACAAGAAATTCATCTCAACCTATTACCTTCGATATGATGTTAAATTCAAGACGATTTAACTCAACAATCTACAAAGAAGAAAACGTTTATGAGGATAGAGAGGTTAAAGAATATATTTATGAAGATGCTTTGCGTCAACTTTTAGAATCTGATAGAATCAAATCTGTTATAAGAGATTTCGAACAGGATATGTGGAATAATTAATTTTATAACTAAATTTAAAAAGCGTTTTAGGAGACTAAAACGCTTTTTTTATTTTACATAACTATAAAATATCTCAATAACTTTTAAGATGATTTTAACCTCTATGTTGAGATTTAAAATTACTTGGAATTTAGAGGACAAATTTATTAATCCTTCAAACTTTGTAGATAGCGTTCAGCATCTAGAGCTGCCATACATCCTGTTCCAGCTGCCGTTACTGCCTGACGGTATTCTTTATCTTGAACATCTCCCGAGGCAAAAACACCCGGTATATTTGTATGAGTAGTTTTGTTTTTAGTAATTAAATAACCTGATTCATCCATCTTTATTTGTCCTCTAAATAGGTCAGTGTTTGGTTTGTGACCTATGGCAATAAATAAACCAGAAACTGAAATTTCTTCATTAACATTTGTCTGATTATTCTTAATACGAACTCCTTCAACTACTTGGTCGCCTAAAACTTCTTCAATTTCTGAATTATACCTTAAATCAATATTAGCTGTTTTCAGAACTCGGTGCTGCATTGCTTTGGAGGCTCTCATCTGATTTTTTCTAACTAACATTGTAACTTTAGAACATATTTTTGCTAGGTAAGTAGCTTCTTCAGCAGCAGTATCTCCTCCGCCAACGATAGCAACCTCTTGCCCTTTAAAAAAAAATCCGTCACAAACGGCGCAGGCGGAAACACCACCGCCTCTAAGTCTTTGCTCGCTTGGAATTCCAAGATATTTTGCTGAAGCTCCTGTGCTTATTATTATAGTTTTTGTATTAATTTCAGTCCCGTCCTCAGTAAATACTTTGTGTATTCCTCCGCGATTTTTTGAAAATTCAACTTTACTAATAAAACCATTATTGACTTTAGTTCCAAAACGCTCGGCTTGCTTTTGTAAGTGAATCATCATTGTCGGCCCATCCACTCCTTCTGGATATCCAGGAAAATTATCAACCTCAGTTGTAGTAGTTAATTGACCTCCAGGTTCCATCCCAGTATAAACTACTGGCTCTAAATCAGCACGGGCTGCATATATAGCAGCAGTGTATCCCGCAGGACCACTTCCAATGATTAAAGTTTTAAGTACTTGCATTTATTTGATTTAAATCAAAAGTAAATTATATCTTTTATTTGTTTTCGCAATTTCTATTAGATTTATTAATAATTTATTAAAGTTTTTTATGAAACGCGGATTTTTTTTATTGTGTATATTTTTCTTAAGTTGTTATTCTGAACACTCAAAAGAAAAACAAATCATTGAAAAATCAGTGCAGGTATATGGATGGAATCAAAAAAAATTTTCTATTGTATTTGATTTTCGCGACTATAGATATAAGTTGACTCGCAAACCAGATTTTTTTTCTTATCAAAGGTCTACATTTAAGAAAGGAGTTTTAGTTAGAGATATAATGACTTCAAATTCAAAGCTAAAACGATATTTAGATGAAAATCCTTTTATACTTAGTGATAGTCTAACGGATATTTATTCAAACTCGCTCAACTCAGTTATGTATTTTTTTCAACTACCAAGACCGCTAAATGACCCAGCAGTAATTGCAAATTATAATGGTAAAAAAACTATTTCAAATAAAGTTTATTGGACACTAGAAGTAAAATTTCAAGAAAAAGATGGTGGGAAAGATTTTCAAGATGAATTTCGTTATTGGATAGATCCAAAAAGTGGACATATAGACTATTTGGCGTATAGTTATTTAACTGATGGTGGGGGTACAAGATTTCGTAAGGCAAAAAATATAAGAGAAAATAATGGGTTTATTTTCCAAGACTACACAAACTTTAGGCCAGAAAAAAAATTTACATCTTTAGATTCACTTCCAATACTTTATGAAAAAGGAAAATTAATTTTAGTTTCTGAAATTGAAAATAAAAATATTAAAGTACTTAACAGGTAGACGAGATGCCAATACTTATATATTATTTCAATTTAATTAATTAAAAAAAAAATGAAATATAAAAGTTCTTACCGAACATAAACCTTAAATTTGAGCTTGCAACAATTTTTTTATGGTTGATCAAGAAAAAATAAAAATACTTGATTATAAGACTCCAGGAAGTTTTGAGGAAACTCGTTACGAAAAACTTCATAGTTTTATTTTAGACAGTTCTACTGAGGGCTCAATAGTTATAGCAAATTATATCGCTAACCTAATTTTGGAAAAACAGAAAAAAAACGAAAAATGTGTTTTAGGTCTTGCAACTGGTTCAAGTCCACTTAGTATCTACAAGGAATTGATCCGAATGCATAATGAGGATGGATTAAGTTTTCAAAATGTAATTACTTTCAATCTTGATGAATATTATCCCATATCAAAAGATAATAATCAAAGTTATTATTACTTTATGCATGATAATCTTTTCAATTACATTGATATAAAGCCAGAAAATATAAACATTCCAAATGGAGAGATTGATCAAAAGGATCTTAGGGCTCATTGTATTTTCTATGAAAAGAAAATTAAAAAGCTAGGAGGGATTGACCTTCAAATTTTGGGTATTGGGAGAACTGGCCATATAGGTTTTAACGAACCAGGGTCCCATATGAACTCACAAACTCGAACTATTACACTACATCATTTAACACGTTTTGATGCAAGCTCTTCATTCAAAGGAATAGAGAATGTTCCTAGAAAAGCCATAACCATGGGTATAAAGACTATTCTAGATGCTAAAAAAATTATTTTAATGGCATGGGGCAGTTATAAGGCTGAAATCATTCAAAAAGCAGTTGAAGGAGAAATATCAGACAATATTCCTACTACATATTTACAAAACCACAAGAATACAACCTTAATTCTTGACAATGAAGCTGCATCTGAATTAACAAGAATAAAATCTCCATGGCTGGTGAATAATCTAGATTGGAATAATGAAAATCGTTTCAAAGCAATTGCTTGGCTCTGTAAAAAAACAAAAAAATCAATATTGAAATTAACAGATGAAGATTATAACCAAAATGGAATGTCTGATTTGTTGGCCCAATATGGCTCATCATACGATTTGAATATAGAGATGTTTAACCGCTTACAGCATACAATAACAGGTTGGCCTGGCGGTAAACCTAATGCAGACGATTCCAATCGCCCTGAAAGAAAGGATCCTAGCAAAAAAAGAGTTATTATTTTTAGTCCTCATCCTGATGACGATGTGATATCAATGGGAGGAACTTTTGATCGATTGGTCTCACAAGGCCACGAGGTTCATGTAGCATATCAAACCTCAGGGAACATAGCTGTATCTGATCAAGATGCTTTAAAATTTATAGAAGTCAATAGCGATATTATGGTGGCTGATGGCACTGAAACAGTAAGTGATTTAAAAAATGCTATTCAAAGTATCAATACTCAAAAACCTGCTCCTAAATTAATATGTGATTTAAAAGCCAGCATTAGGAAGCGTGAGTCACTTGCAGCAACCAGATATATTGGAATACCTGATAGTCAGGTACATTTCATGAACCTTTCTTTTTATGAAACTGGTACTATTAAAAAAAATCCTTTCTCAAAAAAAGATATTGATGAGACAATTTTATTAATTGAATCTATAAAACCGCACCAAATATTCGCTGCCGGGGACCTTTCAGATCCGCATGGAACACATAGAGTATGTCTAAATATTATTCTAGAATCATTAAAACTTCTCAAAACAAAGAAGTTTATGAATGATTGTTGGGTTTGGTTATATAGAGGTGCTTGGCATGAATGGGACATTCATGAAATTGAAATGGCTGTTCCCATGAGTCCAGATCAAGTTTTGAGAAAAAGAAAAGCCATATTTTACCATCAGTCTCAAAAAGATGGTGTCATGTTTAAAGGAGATGACCATCGTGAATTTTGGGTACGTGCAGAGGAACGTAATTCTAACACTGCAAAAGATTATAAATCTTTAGGGCTTGCTGATTATGCCGCTATGGAAGCATTTAAAAGATATTTTTATTAGATAGCCTTATTTTCTTATTCTATTTTATTTGTACTTTGGATTAAAATCCAAATAAACATGAAAAAAGTTATTTCAAAATCAGTCAAGCTTTTCCTCTTTATTATTGTTTTCCAATTAACTGCAGCTAATGCTCAAAAAAGCTTTTCAAAAAACCAAATTCAAAAATTAAAAAAACAAACTATAAACTTGGTTCAATCAAATCATAAGATGACCCAAGTTATGATTGATAAAGTCTTCAGTTTTGCTGAATTAGGCCATCAAGAATATGAAACTTCTAAATACTTATCATCAATTCTTGAATCATCAGGATTTGAAATTGAATATGGAATTTCAGGAATTCCAACAGCTTGGATGGCAAAATGGAGTAACGGTAATGGGCCTGTAATTGCTCTTGGAAGTGATGTGGATGGTATACCAAAAGCATCTCAATATCCTGGAGTAGCTTACCACAAGCCTATGGTTGAGGGAGCTCCTGGCCATGGAGAAGGGCATAATTCAGGATTACCGGTAATTATAACATCTGCATTAGTTGTTCAAAAGCAGATGAAAGAAAATAATTTAGGCGGCACACTTGTTATTTGGCCTGGAATTGCAGAGGAGCAACTTGCTGCAAAAGCTTGGTATGTAAAAGATGGATATTTCAATGATGTAGACATGTGTATTTTTACTCATGTAAGTAGTAATATGGCAGTTTCTTGGGGTCAGTCTACAGGAACCGGTTTAATTTCAGTCGAATATACATTTGAAGGAGTTTCTGCTCATGCAGGGGGTTCACCTTGGAGAGGTAAAAGTGCTCTTGATGCGGCTGAGCTAATGAATATTGGGTGGAATTATAAAAGAGAGCATTTGCATCCATTAAGAAGATCTCATTCGATATTTACAGATGCTGGTGATCAGCCAAATGTTGTCCCATCGAAAGCGTCCATATGGTATTTCCTAAGGGACATAACTTCCGAGGGCATTTTAGAAATGTATAATGATGCAAACAATATCGCAAAAGGAGCGGCATTAATGACTGATACAAAAGTAACCTCTAAAATTCTAGGTGCAGCATCACCAAGACATTTCAATAAAGTTATTGCTGAGACAATGCATAAGAATATATTAGAAGTAGGATTACCAAAGTGGTCTGAAGAAGATCAAAAACTTGCAAAAGCAGTTCAAAAAGAAGTTGATTCAGAAATTACAACCGGTCTATCAACTGAACTTTCGGAACTAGGGAAGCCTAGAAAAGAACCAAAAAGTGGTGGATCAGATGACATTGGAGAGGTATCATGGAAAGTACCTACAGTTACTTTAAGATTTCCTTCTAATATGCCTGGACTCCAAGGGCACCATTGGTCTAACTCAATTACTATGGCTACTCCAATAGCTCACAAAGGGGGAACAGCTGGTGCAAAAGTTGTCGCAACAACAGTAATTGATTTTCTTACTCAACCTTCATTATTAGTTAAAGCAAAAGATTATTTTGAAAATGTTCAAAAGAAGAATGGGGAATATATTCAACTTATTCCTGATGATGCTCCTCCACCAATTTTTTTAAATAAGGAAATCCAGAGTGAGTTTAGAGAGGAGTTGGAAAAGTTTTATTACGACGAAACTAAGTATGATACTTATTTGGAACAGTTAGGAGTTAAGTACCCAACCTTGAGGTAGTGATTTATTATGAAAATATTTCTATATATATTTTTTTTTATATCTATAAACCCTGTAGTTTTTTCTCAACAAAAACTTGAAACTAAAGATTCACTTGCAATTATCGATATACTTAATAAACAAGAAAAGGATTGGAATAGAGGAGATATAGATGAATTTATGAAGGGTTATTTAAAATCTGAAAAACTTGTTTTTTCAGGATCAAGTGGGCCAATCTACGGATGGAAAGCAACTCTAGATCGCTACAAGAAAACTTATTCAGATAAAGAAAAAATGGGAAAGTTAAAGTTTGAGATTTTAAATATTATTGCTTTAAGTCCAAAAGTTATTCAATTACAAGGTAAGTTTAATTTAACTAGATCCATTGGAGATGCTTTTGGTTATTTTACCCTTAATTGGATAAAGGTTAAAAACCGGTGGTATATAATCTCAGACCATACGTCTGGCTCAAATTAATAAAATGCAAAAAAAAATAGGCTTTATTCTAGGGCCTTTAACATTTATAATTTTAATGTTTATTGGTCCTTTTGAAGGTTTATCTCAACCTGCACATTCAATTTTGTCATCAACATTATGGATAGCAATCTGGTGGATCACAGAGGCTATTCCAATTGCAGCAACTGCTTTAATTCCAATAGTTCTTTTTCCTCTTTCAGGCGGATTAGATTTATCAGCTACAACAGCATCCTATGGACACAAATTCGTTTTTCTGTATTTAGGAGGATTTTTAATTGCAATAGGTATTGAAAAATGGAAATTGCACAAAAGGATTGCAATTAATATAATTTCCTTTATTGGAATTGATGCACGAAGAGTGATACTTGGATTTATGTTAGCAACTGCATTTTTATCAATGTGGATTTCAAATACGGCTACCTCAGTCATGATGCTTCCAATCGGAATAGCTATTATTAAGCAATTAAATGAAAATAAAATTTTTGGTAAAGCATTAATGCTAGGCATAGCTTATAGTGCTTCAATAGGGGGTGTAGCAACTGTGATTGGCACTCCCCCAAATTTAGTTTTAGCAGGAGTTATTTCTGAAATCTATGGGTATGAAATCACTTTTTCAAAATGGTTTTTGTTTGGATTTCCAATTTCAATTATACTTTTATTTTTTTGTTGGATTTATTTGACAAGAGTGGCATATAAATTTGAAAGTAACAGTTTTCCTGGAGGAAAAGCAGAAATCCAAACAATAAAAAAAGAGTTAGGTCCTATATCTTATGAAGAGAAATTAGTTGCAATTGTTTTTGCTTTAGCAGGTTTGTGTTGGATTAGTAGATCATTTTTCTTGCAGAAAATTTTACCATCATTAGATGATACTATCATAGCAATAAGCTTTGGTCTTTTATTATTCATTTTACCATCAAAACAAAAAAGCGCTGCATTACTAAGTTGGAGAGATACTATTAATTTACCATGGGGAATTATAATTCTTTTTGGAGGAGGAATGGCACTAGCGAGAGCATTTGAAACCAGCGGTTTGGCTTTGTGGCTTGGAGAGCTAATGACCTCATTTAGTGTTTTACCTCTGTTTTTACTTATTCTTTTATTAATTGCGGCAGTAAATTTTTTAACTGAAATAACATCAAATTTGGCTACAACTGCAATGCTTTTGCCTGTATTAGCTCCTTTAGCTTTAGAGATCAATATTCATCCTTTTGGACTAATGGTTGGGGCTGCTGTTGCAGCTTCTTGCGCATTCATGCTTCCAGTAGCTACACCCCCAAATGCAGTTGTTTTTGGCTCGGGATATTTAAAAATTCAAGATATGGTTACACGAGGTGTTATTATGAATATATTTTCAATTATTTTAATTACACTAATGGTATATATAATATTACCTATTGTTTGGGGTATAGAATTATCTTTCTTTCCTGATATACTAAAACCTTAATTAAATTTTTAAGGTGTAGATTTTTCAGAAATTATTACTTACTCAACTGTAAAGTCAAAGTATTTATTTGGGTAGGGTTCATTGATTAAAGTAAAATGCCACCATTCTTTATCATAGGGTTTAAATCCAAATGTTGTCATTACATCTCGAAGTTTTTTTCGATTTTGTATTTGATTTTTATTAAGATCTTGAAATCCATAATTTGAAAGATCTCCAAAAAAATCCCAGTTCCCTCCCATGTCTAATTTTTTTCCTCTGCATTCTCTAGATAAATAAACTAAAGTTAAATCAACAGTACTTCCCCTGCTATGTCCACTTTTACTTGCTATGAATCCTAACTCAAATAACTTGGCTTTAGATAAATAAGGATAATATTTAGATTTTTTTAATGTGTCATTTTTTACTCTAGACCAAGCGATGAAATTATTTACGGCGCGTTGAGGTCTATAAGCATCATAGATTTTAAGGCCTAGACCTTCGGGCTTTAATTTTTTTTGAACTCGCTTTAAAGCTTTAGCTAATTCTAAAGTCCCTATAGCTTTCTGTCCACTCTTATAGCCTTCGACCATTTTACCTAAGAAATTATCATCCTTGGAATAGCGAAGGTCAACTATCAAATTTGGAATTACATTTTCTAAGAATACGAATCCTTCTGGAAGTGTTTGGCCATTTAAATGAATAAATGACATAGATATAATTAATACAACATTAATTCTGAACAGCATAATCTAGTATTGATGATCTAATATTTAAATCATATATTCCTCTTTGAGTTCTATATGGATATACTCTATTAGTTAAAAGAATAAGAAAAAAATTATTTGTTGGATCAACCCAAACCATTGTTCCAGTATAACCAGAATGGCCAAAGCTTTCAGGACTAACCATTGCGGATGGGTATCGCTCCTTGTCATATTCTACAGAAGGTTTATTAAATCCAAGACCTCTTGGGTTAGTTCCATTTGGGTAGGTCCTTTTTGTAAAAAGCGAAATTGTTTCAGAATTTAAATAACGTTTTTCATCATAGAGTCCATCTTGCATTAGCATCTTGGCTAAAGGGAAAATGGATTTAGTATTAGCAAAAAGACCAGCATTTCCAGATATTCCACCCATCAGAGATGCAGCTTCGTCATGAACCCAACCGTGAACAAGTTGCTTTCTGAAAATACTATCTTTTTCTGTGGGAACTATCTCAATTTTTGAAAACTTTTGAGTTGGTAAAAAAGTTATTCGATTTAATCCCATAGGCTCAAAAAAATGATAATTTAAAAATCTACGAAATGATAAGCCACTTATCTTTTTTACAAGTGCTGGTATAAAAAAATAGATTAATCCAGAATAAACCATTTCACCTTGATCTGTAATATTTGTTTTTTTGATTCTCCTAAAAATTTTATTTTGATAATCTTTATGAACGAATAAACAGTCAATAACTTGATCCGGGAAATGAGAACTTTTCAAGTGAGAAAGAGTTTTTTTTCTAAATCCCCCATTCTTTTTATAAACTAAATTTTGATGAGTTAAATATGGAATCCAACCGGCACTATGACTCAAAATTTGTTTTAGACTGTGATTTTTTTTATTACTTCTTTTAAGCAAAGGAAACAAATTTGAAAATGGAGCTTCTAAGTCAATATTATAGAGTTCATAGAGCTTCATTAAAGCTAGTGTACTTGCTAAAATTTTGGTTACAGATGCTAAATCGTAAAGATCATTTGATTTAACAGGGATCAAAGAATCATATGTATGATACCCATAAGGTTTACTAATAAGAATAGAATCTTTTTTATAAATTAATATCTGAGCACCTGGGAATGCCATTTTCCGAATTCCATCATTGATGATGCTATCAATTTTTTGATCAAAAGATAATTCTATATTTTTTTCATATTCTTGAGAGAAACATAATATATAAGCAAACAAGAAAAAACTATAAATTAAAACTCCTCGAGTCATCATAATCTTTGGTTTAGACATAAAATTATGAATCTATTCATTTTAATCAATTAAATAAATCTCCATATCTTTAATTTAAATACTAATACCTGTTTTTCAAGACTTGGCTATTTATGTTTTCTAAACGTATATTTCTAATTTCTTTATTTTTTTTAGGGCAAATACTTACGGTTTATTCTCAAGACGAGGAGGAAGACACAACTGAAGATACGGTTCCTTTTGATGCAGTTATTCAATCTGAAATGGGTGGAAAGAGAGTTAAATTTTATGGAAATACAAGTTTAAATTTCAACCAGGCATATTTTTCAAATTGGATTTCAGGTGGCGAAAGCTCTCTAACAGTTTTATATAGACTAAATTACAATTTCAATTATTCAGACAGAACAGGTCTTGTTTGGGATACTAATATTTTATTTTCATTAGGAACCACCTACATATCAGGGAATAAATTTTTAAAAAAAGCAGACGATAGAATTGAAATATCTTCTCTTTTAGGTAAACAAATAAATCAATTCTGGAGTTACTCTTCATTATTTAATATTAAAACCCAATTGCTTCCAGGATATAGATATTACTTTGAAGATGGCATTGAGGTTAGAGAAAAAGTTTCTCAATTTTTATCTCCTGGGATTGTTCAAACTGGTTTAGGATTGTACTATAAAAGGAGTGCAGATTTTAGGTTAAATCTTTCACCACTTTCTGCAAGAGCTATTATAGTCTCTAAAAATTTTACTAATGTTCTATCAGAAGGAGCTCAATATTTTGGCGTAGATAAAGATAGAGGGATAAAATATTTTTTCGGGGCTTTAATATCTGGGTATTACAGAAAACAGATAATGAAAAATGTAATTTGGGAAAATAATTATAGCGTATATGTCAATTATCTTGAAAAAACTAAAAATGTGGATTTTGACTGGAATTCAAATATTAGATTTAAAGTAAATAATCAGATTTCAGGAAATTTTGTACTTCACTTACTTTATGATGACGATTTAATTGGAGACTTACAAGTAAGAGAATTACTTGGTCTTGGGATAAATATCGATTTATAGATTTTTACTGACCACGAGCCCTTTTGATAAACCAATCGTAATTGTAAAATGTAACAAAAACATTGTAAACAGTTCCTTGCCCTCTAGGATATAATTCAATTAAAACAGTTTTATCTTCATCTACAAATCGGACTCCTGGAAGATTTTTCATTATTAAATTAGGATTTGACCAATTTTCTTGAGCGTAAACAACGTTATAGTTTTGTGATTCAAAATGCGATCTAGTATTTTTTAAATAATTTGTGGCTTCTAGAAGTGTTAAATTTTGCTTACTCCAGATATTTATACTTACTAATTTATTGTCTCTCTCAACAAAAGATCTATTCCTAAAGGAGTAATTAGTTCCATTACCAAACGACAGTTTTTTCAGTGTCTTTGAATTTTTATTTAATATGGCTTTTGCGTCATCTATTGGCATTTGAAAATAAAATGATTTAAAAAGATTTTGCGCAGATAAATAAGAAAAAGATAGAAAACAAAAGATTGTAAATAGACAAGAATACTTCATCCGTTATATTATGGCTAACACAAAGATAAATAAGTTTAATAATTTTTTTTTTGAATATAAACTCAAAACTTATTTTTTAAATTGAAAAAAATACAGAATTTAAATGATAAATGAATATGCATTAATAACTGGAGCATCCTCGGGAATAGGACTTGAGATTTCAAAATGTTTGGCAGTAAGAGGCTATTCATTAATTCTTGTTTCTCGGAGAAAGCAAATACTAGATGAGATTAGGAATGACTTAACTAATCAATTTAAAGTTAATGTAGATATAATTCCTGCTGATCTAGAAGATGAAAAAACACCTGATTTAATTTATGATTATTGTATAGGCAAGGGATATTTTATTAATTTATTAGTTAATAATGCAGGTTATGCTCTACCAAAACCATTTCATGAAACTCCAATGGAGGATGAGGAGAAATTTCTTCGTGTTTTAGGTATTTCAGTAGTAGCACTAACAAAATTATTTATTAGAGATATGATAAGAGAAAAAAAAGGTAAAATCATGATGATTTCGTCTGTGGCCGCATTCGCACCCCCATCGTCCATTCAAACACTTTATGGCCCCATAAAAACATTTATTAACAGATTTAGTGAAGGATTAAATCTTTCATATAATTCGTTAGGAATTACCTCAACCGCAATCTGTCCTGGTTATACCATAACAAATTTTCACACTGCAAGTGGGGTTCAGAATGAAATAGATCGTGTTCCTTCATTTATGAAAAAAAAGGCCTCCCGTGTTGCTGAAGAGGCAGTCGTAGAAACATTAAAAGGTAAAAAAGTTTATGTACCTACTTTAACTTTTAAAATTATAGTTTTTTTGTTAAAGGTAATGCCGCAATCTTTATTTTGGTTTTTTAGTAAAAGATTAGCCCCTGGGCGATATGAGAAAATATAGTTTATTTGATTCCAGTTACAATTAGCGTTCCTTTCCAATCTTCTTTTTCACCATACCTCCATGATTTAATGTCATTATATCCTGCACTTTTAAAAAAATTCATCCAGTCTTTTTCACTAAATAATTTCATACCATTTATCCCAAAACTTTCAGGCCAGCTGTGAGAAATTTTATTTTCAAAATAGAAATCAATACCAATAATTAGCCTTCCATTAGGTTTTAGCCAAAAGTTAAAAATATCATTTATTAATTTCTTGGGATCTTCAACATAGTAAATAACCTCCATCGAATGAACTATGTTTACCTTTTCGTGTGGTCTCCAAGTCATTAAGTCTGCACAATGATATTCATATCCAGGAAGTATTTTTTTTGCCTTTGCAATCATTTTTTTTGAGCCATCTACCCCAATGGCTTTTTCACACTTTTTATTTTCAGAAACTTTCCTTATTAACCAACCGTTTCCACAACCAGCATCTATAAATGTAAAGTTATTTAAATTTTTTATTGAATAATTAATCATGTTAATTACTGAATCTTTATGGTTTTTTTCCATACCAAAATCCTTATCTAAATCAGCCCATTCTCCAAATACCTCAATTGCATTTTTTTTCATTTTATTAAACTATTAAATGTTAAAAGAAAAAATTATAACCTAAAATAGTGATTAAGGCCCAAAAGAAATATCTTATCATTTTACCTATAAACATCCATAGGCTAACCTTAAAAAAATTTATTTTATAAAATCCTAGTCCAACAGCAAAGACGTCACCTACTAAGGGCAACCAACAGAAAAATGCTAAAGGACTTTTCCATTTATCAACCTTCTCTTTAACTTTTCCAATTTTTGTTTTATTCAAACCTGTAAAATATTTTATATAAGTCCATTCTCCTAGTCTTCCTAAACCATAACTACTTATTCCTCCTAGCCAGTTTCCCAGCGTTGCAATAATTAGACACGTTGCAAGTGGATATTGATTTGCAAGTAGAATGCTCAAAACTAATTCGGAACTAAAAGGTATTATAGTAGCAGCAATAAAACTCGAAATAAAAAGCCCTAATAGACCCAGTTCAAAAAAATTCTCCATTTATTTCTAATTTGGTTTCATGATAATTTAGTTTTATGACAGATAACAATTGGTTAAATTAATATTTATTAAGAATCAAATTTGATTATATTTATGTGTCAATATTATTCAAATTAATTTATAATGAGGCTGACCATAAACCTATCCTTACACCTTTTTCTCTCATTATTTTTTGTTGTTGCCCAAGAAAAGTACACCTCTAATGTTAACGATAAAAAACTCGGCAACCTTGAAATTAAGAATTATACAAATAAATTTTTAGAAAGGCCAGAGTCTGTCTGGTCAGTAATACGGTCTAGTGAGTCAAAAAAAATATTTTATGGGACCTATGGGGGAGTTCTTGAATACGATGGAATAAATGTAAAATCAATAGAAATTGGCGGTCCAATAGAAAATGAAATTAGAACATCATTTACAAGAACTTTACTAGAGGATCAAAACAAAAATATTTATGCTGCAGGTGGAGGATTTTTTGGGAAAATTATAGATAGTGATTTTGGTGGGTCTGAATATGTTTCATTGATGGAAAAAATTCCTGATACGATCAATCCATATATCCAAGTTTTTTGGGGGGGTGTTAACAAAGAAAATGACATTTATCTGTACACACGTGACTTGATATTTAAATATAATGGACAAGAATTTGATAAAATATTTAGGATTTCAGATAGAGAAGAAGGGGTTGATTCCTATGGCTCAATCCAAACAATATTAAAAGTTGATGACAGAATTTTCGCAAGAGTTTGGGGAATAGGCTTGTTTGAATTGATAAATGATAATTTTCAATTTATAGAAAACTCTGAGCTTTTTTCATCAAATAGGATTGAGTCTATGGTCTCTTTGGATGATAACAAAATAGCTATTTTCAGCAGCAAACTAGGTGTTGTAATTTTTGATAATCTCAATAATTTTAAATTACTCAATAAAAAACAAGTAAATAAGTGGTTAAAAGAGAAACTTATTTATAACGTATCAGAAGTAAAAAAACTTTCAGACGGAAAAATACCCTTAATTTCTTTTGAAGGAGGAGTTTTGGTACTTAATAAAAATTTAGATGTAGTCGATGTAATTGATCAGAGAGATGGATTACTTTCCAATACTATCACCTCAATTTATGTTGATCAAAATGATGATATTTATTCTACTAGTCTTTTATCTGCCTCCAAAATTAAGTTAAGTAATTCAGTTACAAGCTTTACAGAATCCAATGGGATAAAAGGTCTTGTTCAGAAAATTAAAAAAATTGACAACAACATCTATTTTAGCACAACAGAGGATATTTTTCGTGTTGATGAAAGTAAATCGTCACTAAATAATAACAAAATTGTAGATCTTCAAATAAATGATATCCCCAAAGACTTCATATCGTTTGGTGGAAATATTCTATCAGTAAATAATCTAAACTCTTTACTTATTCGAAAGCAAAACAAAAGTTTAGTATCTAATGATAGACTTTTAGAATCTCCGTTAAAAAGTATGTTGGATGATAGACTCTTAATTATGGCTCATCCCATTGAGGGTATTATTTTCTTTAAACGAATTAATGATAATAGTATAATTAAAATTAAAAGTGGTAAAATACTGAATCAACAAGGAGTCTTAGGTATCAAGGAAATTGCAAAGGGAGTTTTATTCGTTGAAACTATAAACAATGAAGGGTCTTTTATCTGTATTTATGATAAAAAAGGCAATATAAAGTCAAAAAGATTACTGACTCCTGATAATCAAAGGGTTTTTAATTCTGAGAATTTTCCAAATGATCAAATATTTAATTCACAAATAGACCAGGAAGAATATTTTATTCCATTGGAGTTAAATTTGATTAGTACAGGTGCAGGGTTTTTCATTTTTGATCAAAATCTAGATCTATATGGTTTTACTGAGGAATTTGATTTAAGTTCAACAGGACAGAATTTACTCTCTATTTTTGAAAAAAATCTCACCAATTTTGACCCAATAACAAGACTTGCTAATATATCTGGAAGGCAGCAATTTACTTCTGTAAATCCCATAACAAAAAATAATTGGTTCCTATCCAGTCTGGCCTTAATTGAAGTAAGTTTTAAAGAAAACGGTCAGTATGAGATTGTTGGAGAATATCCATACGGAGTTATTGATATAAATGAATTGTCAGGAGCTATTCTTGCAGACAATATTGGTTCAGAAAACCTTTTATGGCTGGGTTCTAAGGATTCAAAATTAATTAGCTATCTCCCAAATAAATATATTAATGAGAAAAAAATTAATGTAAAACCGATAATAAATAGTGCTTTTTTTGGTGGTCAAATTGTTAATCTATTTCAAAATGATTTTACTTACAATGATTCTAGAAATATTAAAATCGATTTTAGTTTTCCATCGCTTGAAAAAGTTGAGGAAAATCTTTTCAGATATAGGTTAATTGGGTTAAATGAAAATTGGACAGATTGGTCTGCAACTACCGAAGGTATTTTTACTAACCTTTATGAGGGAGATTATATTTTTGAGGTGCAAGCTTTAGATGCAAATTTTAATGAAAGTGAAATTGAAAGTTACCTATTTTCTATCAGCCCTCCTTGGTATAGATCATTTTTAGCCTATTTTATTTATGTTCTGGTTATAGTAGGATTAATATGGTTTTTTGGAAAATATCAAGCTAAACGATCATTGGCTAAGGCTGAAAATGAGAGAAGAGAAAAAGATCTTGAGGAAGCTAAGCAAATTCAGGAAAGTATGCTACCGAAATCATATCCAAAAATTGAGGGTCTAAGTATAACAGCTGGATTAATAACATCAACAGAAGTAGGTGGAGATTATTACGATTTTTTTGAAAGTAATGATAAAAGCGATAGCGTTCATGTTATTTGCGGTGATGCTACTGGGCACGGTACTGCAGCTGGTATGATGGTATCAATTATAAAATCTGCTCTTAATGGGCTTCCGAATCTTCCTGTCAATGAAATACTTGAGAGATTAAATAATATCGTGAAGAAAATTAATTTGGGTAGGTTAAGGATGAGTTTAAATGTTGCTAAAATTGATAAAAATCAAATCCAAATAAGTGCTGCAGCAATGCCACCAACATATCTATTTAATGCAAAATTAAATGTCTGTGAGGAAATTATGATTGAAGGATTACCTCTAGGGGGCTTAAAAAATGAAAAATTCACAATGCTTAAGAAGAAATTTCAAAAGGGGGACGTCCTAGTAATGCTTTCAGATGGATTGCCAGAAGCATCAAATGAAGACAAGGAGATGTATGACTATGATAGAATTAAGGAATTAATATCTAAAAACCATTTAAAAGAGCCAAAAGAGATTAAAAAAGAAATGTTTGAAAGTCTTAATGAATGGATTAATGGTGGTGTACCAGAAGATGACGTGACATTAGTTATTGTTAAAAAAGTAGCTTAATTTAAAAATATTTCAGTTTGTTGAGTAGGTTGAATAAGTTTGTGGAGTTTTACTCTGGTAAGTATAATTATTCTTTTTGTTCTTTTCCGAGCTTTTCACCTTTTCCTTTTTTGAAATATTAGACTGTTTTACTGAATTTGAGCCATAACCATTGTAAGAAACATTTTTCTTCAATGAGCTTTTTTTGTCTATGTTAACAGCAACAGAGTTTTTATAATTGATTTTTCTATCTTGTTGAGTGAATAAATTTTGGCTTTTTGCGTCGATTTTTGAGAAGGCGTTAATGATTTCTTCACTACTTGTTTGATCGGAGTTTTTTTCATTACATGAAACAAAAATCAAAGCCATGGTAATGAAAAAAGAAAAAAATTTATTCATGGAATTTTTATTTAATTCGTTTGTAAACTAATCCTCTTCCAGTAGCTTCACTATTATTAATCAATCCTGAATTGGATTTATCTATCTGAAGAAATAAATCATCATTATAAAAGGTTATTTCATGTGTTTGTCTGTTAACTTTTGGGTCAAATGTTGGAGTAGAAATTCCAGAGCCCCATTCTTGATATTCATATAACATATTATTTTCGATGTCCAATTCAAATGATCCGTAACCACCTAAACCTCCATATAACATCTCATTGGGTTCAGCAAAACCAGTTAAGTCTAGTTGATACATATATCTACCACCAGACATAATCTTTACATCCAAAATAACATCACCTGGTGCAGAAGTAGTGTCAACAGGAATATCATTTACATATGCAATTTCATAAACTCTTTTCCATACACCGTCGATTTTTGACTTTGGCGCTAAATCAGGGAGCTTCTCCCAATATTCAGCATAGTTGCTTTCAGCACTATTTTTTTGTGAAAAAGTTTCGCTATTAACTAAATTAATACTCATATTCCATGCTTGGGAATTTGTCCCTTGTTTATCCTTATACTCCTTCAATCCAGATCCCATTAATCCTGTCCCATTAGACATTAATTCAGTCAAAGAATCCCTTGAGTAAATATTAAACTTACCATAGCCTCCGGACCCTCCTTTCCATGGAGCAGTAGAATCTTTCCAAAAGTTATTTAACCACATAACACGATCGCTTAAATAAGCTTTGATTTGCTTATTATCAGGATTTTCAGAATCTTTAAAAGCTAAGGTATCAACTTCAATACCATTCATTAATTGGATGGTTCCAACTCTATTCCAAAAACCAAGAATATCTTCTTCATAAGAATCAACATTAGGTTTTGTTTGATTGTTACCGCAAGAAGATATTAATATTATTAGTAGTACAAAAAATATTTTTTTTATCATAATATATCTAATTTGTTGAATAAGCTGAAAATTGAAGATTAACTTTTGGCTTTGATTTAACTTTCACTTTTTTGGCTTTTTGGAGGTCATCCTTTTCAACTTTTTTCTTTTTATTATTTAATGATCCATAACCACTATATCCTGAGTTTGTGTTTGATGTTAATGATTTTTTCAATGACTCAGCTTTATTTACAGAATTGTTGTAAGATTTAATTCTTTCTTCTTTGGTAAAAAGTTTTTTGTCTCTATTATCAATATTATCGAAAGCATTAGATTTAGTTTTACTTTCTTTAGCGTCAGCTTCTGAACATGTGTTGAGTATCAGTAGTGGAAATAGAATTAAAAGGTAACTTAAACTTTTCATGGGCTTTATTTTATTCTTCGGTATATTAAACCCCTTGTTCTTTCTCGTTGACCCTGAAGATCAGGGGCATTTTTTCCTATTTGTAAGAAAGTATCATCATCATAAAATGTCATATCATGGTACCAAGTCCAAGATCTTGGTATTGTATCCAATACAAAGTTGCCAGAGCCATACTGAATATATTCTCGTAATTCATCATTCGAGTATTCTATTTCTCCAAAGCCTCCAGCTCCACCAAAGCCAGGCTTGGTTGGATCTGTTTGGATTTTTGTTCTGTCAACCTGATATAAAAAATAACCATCTTTCATAACTTTTATGTCAAGAATTACATCTGACGGAACTGAGGTTGTATCTACAGCGACACCATTTACATAAATTATTTCATATGCCCTTTTCCAAACACCATCAATTTTTGATTCTGGTAAACTTGGCATTTTTTCATAAAATTCAGCCATAGCAATACCTTCTTCATTAGCTTCTCCTTTTTGAATATAATTCTTTTCTGTTAGGGTATAACCAAATTTAAATGGTATAGTGGAGGTTTTTGCCTCATCTCTCAAATTTTTCATGTACATAGCCATATCTCCAGTGGCGTGAGACATAAATTCTGTAATTGAATCCTTTTCAATTTTAAATTTACCATATCCGCCCATTGAACCCTTCCATGGTGAGTTTGGGCTTGGATTATTCATAATCCAAAAAATGTTTCCATCTAAAAAGGCCTTCATCTGAATAAAATCCTTTCCAGGGGGATCTAAATCACCATCGGCATAATAAAGAGTGTCTACCGGTTTGCCATTCACAAATTGGACCATTCCAGTTCTTTTCCAAAAACCTTCAATCATTGAAGATTCATCAGGCGTAGTTGCTTTGTCTTTTGGTGCTTCACCACATGAAATTGCGAGTAAAATTATTAGTGAGCTTAATGATTTGGTTAATTTCATAGATAGAAATTTTATATTGATTTATGATTAATTTTTTATAAATATAAATTTTATATAAATTAGATCCAAGTATTCATAAACCAATTTTAGATAATGAAGAAAAACCCTACTGTCGAACTAAAACTTCCGATTTTAAAGGACATGGAGCTTGTTGCTACACATACTTCTGATGTTGTAGCTAAGTACATGAATTTATCTGAGGAAAAATCTGCTGAAATTTCAATGGCACTTATCGAAGCATGTATCAATGCTTTTGAACATTCTGAAACAAAAGAAGATATATACATACATTTTATAATTAGTGATGATGTGTTGACGATTAAGGTCATAGACAAAGGTGTTGGATTTGATGCTTCTTCTATAGAATTGCCTAATATAGATAAAAAAATTACCGACGAAAGAAAACGTGGCTGGGGACTTATGCTAATTAAAGAGCTAATGGATAAAGTTGATTATGAATCCGATAATACTGGAACAACATTAACAATGACTAAAAATAAAGAAACTGATGAGTAGTATTACAGGTAAAAGTATTAGGGATGGAATTGTAATTATTTCAACAGAAGGTTATTTTAATAAAGATTTGGGTGAAGCATTAAAAGCAGTATCCGAGGAAGAAATTCAAAATGGCCATAAAAACTTTCTAATTAATCTTGAAAACTCAAAAATTGTAAATAGTATCGGGGCCTCAATTTTAATTGAAATAATTGAAGATCTTCAGTCCATGGACGGCTCATTAAATTTTTGCAACTTAGCTCCTATCATTGCTAAGACTTTCAAGATAATGGGGTTAACAAAGTATTGTGAAACTTTTGAAAATGAAGATGCAGCCATAGCTAAATTGGCTTAAAATGCAACTCGATTTTTCCTCTTTTTCAAAAGTTTATGACAAAGAGAAACTTCCAAATAAAAAAATCGATTTAATTGTTGAATGGCTTGAAAAAAAAGGTTTTCAAGTAAAGTTTTTTTTAGACAATAAAAATCTATTGTCAAAATCAAAAAAGGCTTCCTTTGTTAAGATTGAAAGTTTAGATTTCTCAAGTTTATTTTCAAAAAAAAATCTCCTTCCCTATTCTAAAATTTCTAAACATTTTCATACCAATTTATTTGACGATGACAATAATTCACTAAACAACCTCGAGGGATTAGTTGCTGGACTAAAGGTTAAATCTTCTTATGTTGGAGCATTTTATTTGTGGAACTCTAAAGTTGATAATCAGGATTTGATCACAACAATTGAATATTTTAAGCATTTGGTTCAATCAAACTTTAGAGAATTACTCTTAAGTAAAAAGTTGAGAAAAAATACTTCAGATTTAAGAGATAAAAAATTAGAAATTGAATCATTTATTGACATATCAGAGCTATTAAGTGGAACAAGTGAGTCAGAAATTTTATTTCAAAACCTTTTAGAATATCTTGTGTTTACAATGAATGCAACAAAAGGAATAATTCTTTCTAAAGAACCTAATTCAGGAATTTATGAGATAAAAGCAACATTAGGAATAAAAGACGATCTAGATAAAAAAATCTTTAGAGAAAATAAGGGAGTTTTATCAATTCTTAAAAAAGAAAAAAAATCATTTCTGCTTAATTTCTCAGAGGGTTTACCATTACTATCTTTTTCTGAAAAAAATTCTGTAGTTGGTCCTTTTTTAAATGGTAAAAATCTTAATGGTTGTATAATATTATATGACAAGGAAAGCAGAAAAGGTTTTGTTGATTTTGATCAATACGATTTAAGATTTTTTAATTCTATTGTTAAAAAAATCTCTTTATCCTATAACAACATAATTTTATTGGACAATGTCAAAAAATCAAAAAAACTTATTGATAACATAATGTCTTCGATTTCCACAGGTATTGTAAAAATTAATCTGATGGGTGAAATAGAATATATCAATGATTCGGCAATAGATATTTTTCAGCTTGACAAATCCATACTACTAGATAATCATTATGCAATGGTCTTTGAGGGGAATCCTGAACTTGTAGAATTAATAGAATTTGCGGAAAGTAGAAATCATATACTTTACGAGGAAAATTTGAAAGTAAAAAAACAAGACAAAAATGAAACTAACATTAATCTCACCATTTCTCCTGTTTTTGATGATGGTGTTAATTCAGGTTCGGTAATCTCATTTGAGGATTTATCTGATATAAATAAAGTGAAATCAACTTTTAAAAAATATGTGTCTGAAAATATAGTTGATGAATTACTTTTGAATGAGCATTCTTTAGAGCTTGGTGGAGTAGAACAGGAAGTATGCGTGCTATTTTCAGATATTAGGGGCTTTACTTCTATGTCCGAGCGAATGGAGCCTTCTAAGGTTGTTACTCTTTTAAATAGTTTTTTTGATAAAATGATAGATGTCGTTTTCAAATATAATGGGACTTTAGATAAAATTATTGGCGACGAATTAATGGTACTTTATGGAGCGCCACTAAAAAAATCAGATGATATTTTAAATGCTGTAAAAACTGCAAAAGAGATGTTTATAACACTTGATAAATTTAATATCAAAATGATTGATGAAGGGTATCCCAAATTGAATATTGGAATTGGTATTAATTATGGTAAGGTAATATGTGGTAATATAGGTTCTGAGCAACAGATGAACTATACAGTAATTGGTGATACTGTAAATTTAGCTTCAAGATTGTGTTCAGCTGCTAGACCAGGCGAAATTATAATTTCTGATAGTGTTTACAAAAATCTAGATGACAATAAGGGTTTTTCAATTAATGAAGAATTATTATTAAAGGGTAAAAAGCAACCAGTAAAAAACTGGAAATTTTCTTATTAGCTAAATAGCATAAATACTAATAAAAAATAATGTTATAAATATTAGTGATCTCAGTAAATGTTTGAGTCCCTTATTAACGTTTAGAAATTTAGTTGATGCAATATTCGCTGTGGCATAAACAGATTGAGTTAAATGTTTTCTGTAAGTGTTTTCATCATTTAGTACTTCTTCTAGAGAATCATAAAAGTTTTCAAAGTTTTTGTATTTAGATACATCCCCGAAAAATAATGGAGATTTTTTAACTGTAAAATCAAATCTTGGTAGAATACACATAACACATCTTCTTAAAGATGCGATAATAAAAAAAAAGGATACACCGAGAAGTAAAATGTGTACTACTCCGGAAAATCCTGAAGAAAAAGAATAAATATTTTCTTCATCCAATATGTCTAGTGTGTAACCTAAACCGAAAATTAGACTATAAATTGATATTATAGCCGTAGCTTTAACTTCGGCAAACTGAATCTGACCATAATTGTAATTGATAACATTCCAATAATCTTCAATATCAATATTTTTGAGTTTGCCGCTCATAAGATTTTGTATATGGTTTATTAGTTACTTTTTTAAATATAAAAATTTAAATTGAGAAAAATAAGAAGTAAAAGCTGCCAGCGATGTCAAAAAATTGAGAATGTTATGTATAGAGTAACATATCAAAAAAACCTTGGTTGGCAATTTTTATGTAAGCAGTGTGTGCTTGAGGTGAAAAATGATGCCTCATACAAATATGGGGGTACATGGAAAAAATGAATTATCAATTATTTACTGCAGTTCTGGGCAAAGTATATCAAAACCTTGCTCAGCCTCATAAAAACTTGTTATGTTACTTGTTGGGTAAATTGAACTACACTCATCATAGGTTCTGAATAGTTCTCCCTGATTGTTGAGATAGTAAGTAAAAGTTCCACAGTGATTTAATCTTTCACCGGTAACCCTGTAACCTAATTTTAATGTATCTGTACCACTTTTCAATATGGTATATTGAAATTCATTACCTCTTATGTCCTTTGGATTTTCAGTAAATTCCAAACAAATTCCATCTTCAACAAGAATCAGTCTAAAAGGATCATTTTTAAAAATCTTGTAATTTGATCCTCTTGTCCAAACAATATCACTAACTTTTTCTAGAAATAATTCTTGCTTAGTTTCCTTACTACAGGAGAAGAGAACAATCAACATAAAGAGAAGTAAAATCTTTTTCATAATTCAATTTTTTTTCACGAAGTCTTTAGCAATAGCAATAAGCACAATAATCATGGTAATTACAACAACAACTGCTACACCTTTAGGAGTCATAGAATTTTTTTTAACTCTGCAAATATAAAAAAACAGCTGTATTGATTTAATTTAGTGTTGTAATTAATAAATAGATTTAAGCTTGATAAAATTAAGAGAAGCCAAAATAAAAGATTTATCTACGCTATTGGAATTCGAAAAAAGCCTTATCGAATATGAAAGGGCTTTTACTCCTAATCTAAAAAAAAGTGATTTCAATTATTACGATTTGGAATCTTATATTAAAAATCCTGAAATTTCAGTTGTAGTTGCAGAAAAAGAAAATTCTTTAATCGCTTCAGGGTATGCACTTATTCGTTTAAACAAAACGTATAAAAACCCCTCACATATAGTATTTCTTGGATTTATGTATGTAGTACCGAACTATAGGGGTAAGGCAGTCAACAAAAAAATTTTAGATTACCTATTAGACTGGGGCAAAAAAAAGGGGTATTCAGAATTCCAACTTGATGTTTACGCTCCAAATCAAAGTGCAATAAAAGCCTACAAAAAAGCTGGATTTGAATTTGAAACAATTACAATGAGGTTAAATATAGAATAGTCAACATTTGATATATTTAAAAACTATAATGATTAAGCTTTTTTTTTAAATTCTTTTATTTATTTTGTAATGACTATAAATTAATTGAATTGAAGAAATACATACTAATTTTCTTAGTATTAAATCCAATAATGCTTTTCTGCCAACAGGGAAGAAACATTGACCTAGATGAAGTTGTCAATACTGCTGGAATAATTCCAAGAATAAATATAGACGGTTTGATCTATTCGGTCAGAGATAGAGATCAAATAATGACAAACATTTTGAAATCACCTTTCTGGAAAAAGGGTTACAAGTTCACTATTAATCTTGAGGATTATGATACTGGGAAAAAATATTTTTATCAAAATAAAGGAAGACTAAGGATTTTAATAAATAATATTGAATTAACATCAAGGCACAATTTTAAAACATATAAAACAATCAATGAGCTTTTAAAAAATTCAGAAGATATTTCTATCATTTCAAGTTCTGAATTTGTAAAAAAAGAATCAAACGAATTAAATCTTGACTATGTAGCTGGTCAACCAATTTATTCAGGAGCTGAAAAAGAAGAAGTCCCTGTAACGTTTATTAAAATAAGTTCCATTTTGGGGAGTGACGTAGTCTACAACAAAGCAAGAAAAGAAAGAAAAAAATTAAAAAAACTTTCAGATTTTAAGGTAATATCAGAAAAACAAGAGATTCCTGTTGCAGCTAATGGTCCAGGCGCGACTTTTTTGCAACCTGGAAGTGTTGCGACTATTGACCAAGTTAAATCAATAGAATTAGACAATGTTGATTTAACACAGAACATTGAAGATGACGGTGTGGTATACACCCCAAAATTAGTTAACGGACAAATTACTTTTACAAAAAACGCAAAGCTTACAAGAATAAAAAAACAAAGTGAACGGTATAAAAGGATGGGTCTCAATGAATGGGGTATAGACGTAAACGCAAACACCTGGGCACAAGCTTTAAGAGCTCATCTTAAAGGTAAGCAAACTTTTGTAACCAGTGACGGTTTCCCAGTACTTTTTGCAGCTGTAACTCTTGGAAGCCGACAACCTCAGCCAATGTGGGTTGTCGATGGTGTTTATTTAAACGAGGCACCTGTAAATGTGAGATCTTTGGCATATTTAATTCGTGAAGTAAATGTTTATAAATATGATACAGCAAAGTTTGGCTCAAGGGGAGCTGCGGGGGTTATTGAAATTTTTACATTAAGTGGTTTTTCAGAAAGTACAGGTAGCTATAAAAGAAGTTTTGAGGTAAAAGGGAAAGAAAATATTAAGTTAATGGAGACGTTCCAAAGTTTTGAAAAACAATTTTTATCTAGAAGAGAAGAACTGAATGATGTGAGAAAAATTTTGATTCAACTCAATGAACCTGAAAGAGTTGATTCAATACAAGGATTATTAGAATCATTAACATTAAAAAGCTACTTATTTACTGCTAATTTTGCAATTAATAACGCTGAATTTGAGATTGCTCCATATCTAGCACTTACTAAAATATCTGATGCTCAACTTCCTATACTAGAATCTATAGAAAAAAAATTATCTCCGCAGGTGAGAAAATCTAAATATGGGAAAAGGTTTATTGAATTTTTAGAAAACAAAAAACAAAAAGATTCGACAAATTTTCAATAGTTTTATTAAGATATTCAATTATAAACCCTAAGTCTATATAGCAAATAACAAATTGATAACTCAAAACTAAAACCATGAAAAAAATAATTTTTTTAATTCTAACCTTAATAATTGCCTCATGTTCAGAGAAAAAAGATGTTTTAGAGATTCCACTCACATCTGATTCTCCTGAAGCAATTTCAATTTTATCAGAGGAATTATTTTTTAAGACAAATAAAATTTCATCTGGACTAATTAATAGATTTTTTAATCCGGATCTTTATACAGCATTGAAGAAGGCATTAGAAATTGACCCTAATTTTGTATTTGCAAAAGCATTACTTGCTGACTCAGATGACCAGTTAACAAGGAGTGATATGATATCATTGTTAGATGAATCTTTTAAAGCTCGAAATAGTGTTTCAGATATTGAAAAAGGATTAATTGAAGCTATTTATTTTTATCGTGTTAATGGTGATAAAGTAAAAGCTGCTCAAATACTTGATAAGCTAGTATTGGATAATCCTGAATATTATTATTTAAGACTTTTTAACGGTAATTTTAAGAATTTTGTAATGTTAGATCCGAAAAGTTCTGAGAGTAACTGGAAAGAAGCATTAAAAATAAACCCCAATGCTGATATTGCAAAAATCCTTTTAGCTCAACTTCATTTTGTAACTGTGCCAAATTTTGTGCTTTTAGAATCAGATGAAATAGACTTAGATTTTGCTAAAAAAATGATTAAAGAAGTTGAAAAGAATAAACCAAATTCCTCAACTCCACAAAGACTTTTAGGGAATGTGTATAGAGTCGAGGGTGACTTTGATTCTTCATTAAAGGCCTATGAGAGTGCTATGAAACTTATCAAAGATAAAAGTAGTTCTTTATACGGTAATTTACTTCTAGTTAGTGGACATGTTTATTTATTTAAAGGTGAATATGAAAAAGCAAGAGAATATTATAAGAAATCCACTGAAAACGGTTCAATTGGTAATATTGTAAACATTTTAGCTTGGTCGTCAAATTCATATTTGTATGAAAAAAAATATAATAAAGCTTTGATTGCAATTGGCGAATTACAAAAAATAGTGAGTAAATATGAGGTAGATCCTTTGACCAAAAATAATTTATTATTCAGGTGTGCTCAAGAAAAATTTATAGCTTATGGGCATAGCCAAATGAAGAACGAAACAAAACAAGTAGTCAGCGAGATTAGAGATATAGAAGATAAAATAAAATCTATTCGATTGGAAAACGTTAGCTCTGAATCTGAGAAAAGAAATATAGAATTACAAAGCGAACTGAGTCAATCTTTCTTTCAAATATGGTACAACATATTATTTGGAGAGTATCAAATTGCAAGAGAATCTTTAAGAAATTTTTCACTCCTTTCAAGTGAATTTTTAAGTTTTGATTCTAAGGCCATGATAAACTTTTATAAGCTTTCAGGTTATTTGAATTTAATGGAGGGAAATGTTAACCAATCTATCTCATTTTATGAGCAAATCCCAACAGAATTACTGGAAGGCGATAATTATCAACTATATTTTTATGCTTTAGCTAAAAAGGCTAACGGGAATACAAAAAAGAGTAATGAGTTATTTGATTATTTAGCCAATTACAATTTTGCAGGCTGGGAAAATTCAATAATCAGACCTTTAGCCAAAAACCAAATTAAAGATTAGTTTGGTTTAGACCTTATGACAATAATAAAAAATATTTTTTGTTGTATTCTATTTTTTGGTTTGAGTCATTCGTTACTTGGACAGACTTCCTATTCTAAGTATAATCTCAGCTCAAATTATATCGAAAGTATTTTTTATGATAGGGATGGAAAGTTGTGGATTGGAACAGACGAGGGCTTAAACCTAATTACTAGCCATGATCAGTATCAATTCCTAGCTGACATCTCTGATGAAAAAGGCATACTAGATTCGGAAATTTTCAAACTCATCAACTTGAAAAATGGTAATCTTGCAGCCTTCTCAATTAATGGTTTAAGTATATTTAATCCTAATGAATTTAATTTCAAACAGATTGCATTAAAATCTAAGCCGGTTTCTATCTATTTTGATATTAACACAGATTCTTATTGGATTACCACTGAGGAAAGCGGTATTGTAGTTGTTGATGATAAATTTGAAATAAAAAATGATTTTTCTTTTGATCCTTTAAATCCACTTTCTGTTTCGTCTTCAAGGTTTACAGGCGAAAATAAAATTGTTTTTGATAATCAAAATGCTTTTGTTGGGACTAGCAATGGGTTTAACATTTTTAATAAAGAACAACAAACTTTTAAGAGATTTTATTCGGGGAAAAATGGATTGGATTCAAATCTAATAATAGGAATTTTTAAGTTAGACAAGGATTCTGTTTTGGTTGCAACAGCTAATAAAATATTCCTTTTTGATATTTTGTCTGAAAAATTCAAACCCCTTAATCTCGAAATAGAAACCTTGGATGAAATAATTCAGATAAGTACAAATGAATTCTTTTTATCAAGTGAATCTAGCGTTTATTCAATTCAACTATTAAATGATTTAAGTTTTAAAAAAGAGTCAATACACAGTTTCAAATCTAAAAAATCAGCTAGTTTTAAAAAGTTAGAAGAAGGGATTTTAATTTTCAATCAAGACCTAGATTATATTTTAAAGTTTGATACAAAATCTAAATCAATTTCCAAATATTTAGTTTTTAATAATATTAATGCTGTTGAAAAAATTAATTCAAGACTAATTATTGGAACAGACCTTGGTATAATAGAAAAACCATTGTTTCAAAATATTATAAACACGAAGAAAAATGACAAAGATTTGTTCTTCTACGATAATAAATATAATAATGAAACACGAGTCTATAAATCCCTTATTAAAATTAAATCAAATGGTTTGCAAAAATCATTTAGTATTCCTAAATCGATAGCAGTAAATAGAAACACTCTATTTGAAATAAATGATGATTATTTATTCATCTTTGATAATAAACTTCATGTATTTGATTTTAGTTCTAGATCATTTGAGACGAAGCTAACAACTTTTGATGATTATCTTAAAGGTGAAATTACATCTATAAAGCTCATTGATAAATATTTGTACTTATCAACTGGGAATGGAATTGTTGGTATCAATATAAAAAAATCTAAGAACCCAAGAAAGTCATTCAGAAGCAGTATAGAAAAATTTGAATATAATAATTTACTTAACAATGAAGTTCCTAAATCATTCTCAGATATAGAAAAAGTTGGGAATTATTTTTTTGTTGGGAGTGAGAATGATGGGCTTTCACTTTATAAAAATGCCTTTAACCAATTGATTAAAAAATTTGATTATGAGAGGGAGAATCTTAAAACACTTTCGTCTAAATCGATTGTCAAAATTTTCAATGATGATTTGGAAAATCAATTATTATTGGCGACAAGAGGTAGTGGCTTATTTACTTTAAATTTAAGTGATAGTTTATTTACAAATTACAATTTAAGTGATGGCCTACTTTCTAATAATATAAATGATTTCGCAAAAATTGATGGTAAAATTTGGATACAATCTGGCAATGGGATTAATTTTTTTGAAAATGGGGTGCTAAGAAATATAAACCCTGATGATGGCATAAAAATAAATTCATTTCATAAAGAATCTATTCATAAGCTGGATGGAAAAATATTTCTTACTGGTTACAAAAATTCACAAACTTTTAATCCAAATGATATTAAGAAATTCCAATCTTATAAACTCAAAGTTGGAGTTTTAAATATTACAGGATATGACGATGAAAATACTGGGAGAATTATACCAAAATCTGATAGCCTAATAACCATAGATGACGGTGTTAGTTCACTGGAATTAAATCTTTTCACCAACGCTTCAAATAAAAATAATTTAGTCCAATATTCTTACAAAACTTCTTTCGGAGAAAAAATAATTGAAGTAGATAATTTCAAAAATAAAATTAAGTTAAACTCTTTGCCATTTTATGATTCTCAAATACAAATTTTTGCAAAAGATGGTAATGGGAATAAAAACTCAAACACTCTCATTTTAAATTTCTACAATATTCCCCCCTGGTGGTTAAGAATTGAGACAATTATTTTTTATGTTGTTTTCAGTATAATATCTATTTATTTGATTGTTAAGTTCAGAGAAAATCAAACAAAGAAAAGAATTGAGGGAGAACGTAAATCTAAGGAACTTGAGGAAGCGAGAAATCTCCAAAATAGTCTTTTACCAAAAATTAACCCAGAAGTTGACGGTTATCAAATTAGTACATTTTTAAAATCAGCAACAGAAATTGGAGGTGACTATTATGACTTTTTCTATGAAAAAGGGAAATATTTTTATGCTATTTGCGGGGATGCAACGGGGCATGGTGTAATTTCTGGAATTATGGTTTCAGTAACAAAAGCCGCATTAAGCGGAATTCCCATGAGTTCACCGAGTAAAATTTTAGAGCAATTGAATGGAATTGTTAAAAAAGTAAATTTTGGAAGATTAAGAATGAGTTTAAGCGTTGCAAAAATTAATGAGGACTCAATTGAGTTAAGTTCTGCTGCAATGCCACCTACTTATTATTTTAATTCCAAAAAAAATAATCTTGAAGAAATTTTGGTTCCAAACCTACCTCTTGGCGGTATTCAAAGGGAAAAATTTGACGGAATAAGACTAAACTTCAAAAAGGGTGATATAATTGTTATGATTTCTGATGGCCTTCCTGAATTACCTAATCCGAATGAAGAGATTCTCGATTATGAGAAAGTTGAGCAGTGTTTAAAAAATAATTCAAAGAAAGGAGCTGAGGAAATAAAAGATGCATTAGTAAATCTTTCCGAAGAATGGTCAAATGGCATGTTAAATCCTGATGATATTACAATTGTTGTAATTAAAAAAGCAGCTTAGCATAATTATTTTACGTACATTTTAATACCTTGTTTTATTAGTTTAACTTAAGAATAATTATCTTTTAAGGTCAACTTAATGGAACCAAATAAAAAAATATTAAAAATCCACCCTTTGGACAACTTAATTGTTGCTCTTTCTGACCTGAATAAGGGAGAGATTTTTAATATCGGTAATAAAAAGATAAAATTAAAAACAGATGTAAAAGCAAAACATAAATTTGCAATCGATAATTTGAATTTGGGAAGCCAACTATACTTATACGGAGTTGTTGTCGGAAAAGCAATTAAATCTATATCTGAGGGTGAGGCAGTAAATACGCAAAACATTTGTCATTATACAAAAAGATATTCCTTACCTAAAAATCTAAAAAAAACATCTACATCCAATTTATCTAATAATCAATATAGCAGTAAAACCTTTGATGGTTATCATAGAGAGGATGGCAAAGTAGGAACGGAAAATAATTGGCTTGTAATTCCACTTGTATTTTGTCAAAATCGAAATATAGACGAATTGAAAAAAGCTTTATTAAGTGGCTTAGGATACATTAGTTCAAGAGAAAGAGTTTTTGATCTTGAAAGATTAATTTCAAATTTTAAAGCTGGTGCAACGAAATTAGAATTATTGAATCAAAAAGTATTAACATCAGAAAAGGACAGTTCAAAAAAACCATTATTTTCAAATGTAGATGGGATATATTTTATAAATCATGAAGGGGGATGTGGAGGTTCAAAACATGATTCTGTTAGCCTCTGCAATTTAATTGCAGGATATATTAATAATCCTAATGTTGCTGGAGCAACTATTTTAAGCCTAGGTTGCCAACATGCCCAAATAAGTCTTTTGGAAAAATCATTGAAAAGAATAGCTCCGGATCTTAAAAAAACAATTTTCTTTATGGAGCAGCAAAAAAGTAATTCAGAAGAAGAATATTTAGCAGAGTGTATTAAAAAAACATTTGTTGGTCTTATCGAGGCGAATAAAATTAAGCGTAAACCTGCATCCATACGTAAACTTACCTTAGGATTAGAATGTGGAGGTTCAGATGGTTTTTCTGGGATATCAGCCAATCCAGTTTTAGGATTTGTTTCTGATATAGTTGTTGGACAAGGCGGCTCAGCAATTTTATCTGAATTTCCCGAATTAAATGGCGTTGAACAAGAGTTAATTAATCGATGTACTACTATTGAGAAAGCAAAAAAATTTAAAACTTTAATGCAAAATTATAATAGAAAAGCAACTGCCTTAGGGGCAGGTTTTGATTCTAATCCATCTCCAGGAAACATTAAAGATGGTCTAATAACAGATGCTATTAAATCAGCTGGAGCTGCAAAAAAAGGTGGAACCTCCCCGATAGTTGATGTATTAGATTATACAGAACAAACCATTATTCCAGGCTTGAATCTTTTATGTACTCCTGGAAATGATGTTGAATCAACAACAGCACTTGCAGGATCTGGTGCCAATATTATATTATTTACAACAGGTTTGGGAACTCCCACAGGAAACCCTGCAGTTCCTGTTGTTAAAGTTTCCTCTAATACAAGTCTATATAATAGCATGGGAGATATTATTGATTTTAATACAGGTAATATTATTGATGGAACTAGTACAATTGAGGATTGTGGAGAAAAACTTTTAAATTTTGTTTTAGAAGTGGCAAGCGGAAGAGTAAAAGTTTGTGCTCGGGAACTTGGCCAAAATGATTTTATTCCATGGAAAAGAGGTATGTCACTATAAATTTAATCCGATGAATAATAAATTTTCTTTAAAAAATAAAACTGTTATTATAACAGGAGGTGGAAGTGGAATTGGTGAAGCTATTTCATGGACCCTCGCATCCCAAGGTGCAGTTGTTCATATCTTGGATAATCAACTTGAATCTGCATTGGAAACAGTAAAACATATCATAAAAAACAACTTTATTGGGGTGGCCCACGAATGCGACGTTTCAAACAATGTAGAAGTCAATCAAGTCATTCTTGAAATTTGTAAAACATCAAATATTGAAATTCTAATTAATAATGCTGGAATTGCTCATGTCGGGAATATAGAAAACTGTAAAGAAGAAGATTTAGACAGATTGTATAATGTTAATATAAAAGGAGTTTATAATTGTTCAAAAGCGGTTATTCCAATTATGAAAAAAAACAAAAATGGTTTGATTATCAATCTTGCATCTATAGCCTCTAGTGTTGGTATTAGCGATCGATTTGCATATTCGATGACAAAGGGTGCTGTTCTTACTATGACTTATTCAATTGCTAAAGATTATGTGAAAGATAACATTAGATGTAATTGTATTTCACCTGCCCGAGTTCATACTCCCTTTGTAGATGGATTTATAAAAAAGAACTATCCTAATGAAGAAAAAAAAATGTTTGAAAATCTATCAAAAACTCAACCCATAGGACGCATGGGGACCCCACAAGAGATAGCAGACCTTGCATTATACCTTTGTTCTGTGGAAGCAAAATTTATAACCGGATCAAATTTTGCAATTGACGGAGGATTTGTAACTCTTAATTCACAATAATATGAAACTAATTAGATTTGGTGAACTCAAAAAAGAAAAGCCAGGCATATTAAAATCTGATGGAAAGAGACTCGATGTTTCTGGCTTTGTATCGGATTATGATGAAAACTTTTTTAAAGAAGAAGGGTACAAAGGTCTTAATAAATGGCTTTCTCTAAATGAAAATTCTTGTCCTGTAGTTGATAAAAGTACCAGATGGGGTTGTCCCTTAGCAAGGCCATCAAAAATTGTCTGCGTGGGATTAAATTATGCTAAACATGCCAAAGAAAGTGGTATGGAAATACCAAATGAACCTGTTTTATTTTTTAAATCGACTTCTGCAATTGTAGGACCATATGATCCAATTGTCATACCCAAAGGAAGTGTTAAGACAGACTGGGAGGTAGAACTTGCAATAGTTATTAGTAAGCAAGCTTCTTATGTTTCAAAGCATGAGGCTTTAAAATATGTAGCTGGCTATGTTCTTCATAATGATGTAAGCGAACGTTCTTTTCAATTAGAGCGTTCGGGACAGTGGGTAAAAGGGAAGAGTAGTGACAGTTTTGCTCCTGTAGGCCCATTTATTGCCACTAGTGATGAAATTATAGATCCAAATAATCTTAACCTTTGGCTTAAACTTAATGGAGAAACTATGCAGGATAGTAATACATCTGATTTTATTTTTAATGTTCAAGAAGTAATAAGTCATATTAGTCAATTTATGACTTTACTTCCAGGTGATATTATTTCAACAGGAACACCCTTTGGAGTAGGCCTAGGACTAAATCCACCAAAGTACTTAAAAGAAGGAGATGAAGTAGAATTGGGTGTTGAAGGTCTGGGAATTTCAAAACAAATATGTGTAGCTTATAAAAATGATAATTGATAGCCATCAACATTTTTGGAATTACAATCCTGAAAGAGATACTTGGATAGATGAATCAATGCAAGCACTTAAAAAAAATTTTCTTCCAGAAAATTTAAAACCAATTTTAATTGATAATGGAATAGATGGTTGTATTTCAGTTCAAGCAGATCAATCATATAAAGAAACTGAGTTTTTACTAAAATGTGCCTCCAATAACAAGTTTGTAAAAGGTGTTGTTGGTTGGGTTGATTTATGTTCACCTGATCTAGAAAAAAAATTAAAAAGGTACAGTACAGATAAAAAATTAAAAGGTGTGAGACATATTGTTCAATCTGAACCTAACGAATATTTACTTCGAAAGGATGTACAAGTTGGAATATCAAAATTATCCAATTTCAACCTTACTTTTGACTTGCTAGTTACTCCAATTCAGCTCCAATCTGCAATTAAGTTGGTAAAGACTTTTCCTAATCAAAAGTTTGTTCTGGATCATATCGCAAAACCTCGCATATCTGAGCCATTAAACAAAACTTGGGTAAGTGACATAATTAATCTATCGAGACAGAATAATGTCTTTTGTAAGATTTCCGGATTAGTAACCGAAACAAAAGGATATAATTTTTTGGAAACCGATTTTTTACCTTTTCTAGATATAATATTTCAATATTTTGGTTTTGATAGGATAATGTATGGTTCTGATTGGCCAGTTTGTTTGCTAGCCGCAGACTACAAAAAAGTACTTGAAATAATTACCAATTATTTATCAAAATACGATTCTAAAACTAGAAAAAAAATAATGGGAACAAATGCCCAAATATTTTATAACTTATAATTAAAATGGATTTAGGATTAAAGGGTAAAATAATAATTGTAACTGGTGGCTCAAAGGGTATTGGTTCTGGTATTGTTTCAGTTTTGCTAGAGGAAGGCGCTATACCCATTATAGTGGGAAGAGACAAAAAGACTATTATAAGTGCAGTAAATAAATATAAAGAAAGAAATCTTGAAGTTGGATTTGCATTTGCAGAGTTGACTGATCCGAAGCAATGCGAGCAAGCTGTAAAAAAAATAATTAATGACTTTAGAAAAATTGATGGTCTAGTAAATAATGCTGGAGTTAATGATGGAATAGGTTTAGAAAAGGGGACATATGAAGACTTTTTAAATTCAATAAATAAAAACGTTGCTCACTATTATAAAATGACTCAACTAGTGTTACCCGAACTAAAAAAAAATAAGGGTGCAATTGTAAATATTGGCTCAAAAGTGTCGGCTACAGGACAAGGGGGGACTTCTGGATATGCTGCTTCATGTGGTGGTAGAAATGCATTAACTAGAGAATGGGCAGTAGAATTAATACCTTATTCCATAAGAGTTAATAGTGTAATTGTAGCAGAATGTTATACACCTTTGTATAAAAAATGGGTAGAAAGTTTCGAAAAACCAAAAGAAAAGCTCGCTTCAATAACTGATAAAATACCCTTAGAAAAGCGAATGACAACCATTGAAGAGATTGCTAATACAGTAGCTTTTTTGATTTCAGAAAAATCGAGCCATACAACTGGCCAATTGATTTATGTTGATGGTGGTTATACTCATTTAGATCGAACAATTTTATAACTGATTCAATTAAATATGGAGACCGATGATAAAAAAAGGTACTGTTTAGCGCTAGATTTAAAAAATGATCCAAAAAAAATTCAGGCTTATATAGATCATCATAAAAATGTATGGCCTGAAATTAAAGAAAGTATAAAAAATGCTGGGATTAATCATCTTGAGATTTTTCACACTCACAATCGATTGTTTATGATTATTGAAGCAGATAAAAATTTTTCAATCCAAAATAAATCTAAAATGGATTCAGTAAATCCTTTTGTTCAAAAATGGGAACAATTAATGTGGGAGTATCAAAAATCACTGCCCAATACGAAAAAAGGAACTAAATGGGTTATGATGGAAAAAATTTATGATTTAGATAAATCACATCGTGATTAAAAATAGTTATTATACTTATGAATGTAAAATCTCCATCTTTAGTTTCTAAGCAAGTATTAGTACCTTTTATATTGGTTACTTCTCTTTTTGCTCTTTGGGGTTTTGCAAATGACATTACAAATCCAATGGTAGCTGCATTTGGAACGCTTATGGAACTATCAAACGCTAAAGCAGCTTGGGTACAGTTAGCTTTTTATGGTGGCTATGCAACAATGGCAATACCAGCTGCAATTTTTGTAAGGAGATTCAATTATAAAAAAGGAATTCTTCTTGGTCTGGCACTATATTCATCAGGTGCACTTCTTTTTTATCCAGCCGCAAAATTTGAAGCATTTGGATATTTTTTGATGTCATTATACATATTAACATTTGGATTAGCTTTTTTGGAAACAACTGCTAGTCCTTACATAATGTCAATGGGTGAAGACAATACTGCAACTCGAAGACTCAATTTAGCACAGGCCTTTAATCCTTTTGGATCTCTCCTGGGTATGTTTGTTGCATCTAATTTTATTCTTTCAAAATTAAAATCAGATCAAAGAGATATTTCAGGAGAATTACTATTTAATTCTTTGGGGGATGCTGAAAAAGCAATAATTAGAACACATGATTTAAGCATAATTAGTATGCCTTATATTATTTTAGGTTTCTTTGTAGCTGGGATGTTAATCTTAATTACCATTACTAAAATGCCAAACAAAATTAGTGAATCACATTTATCAAATGAACTTGAGGGCTTTATAAGATTATTTCGAAATGCCAATTATAGGGAAGGAGTAATTGCTCAAATGTTTTATGTTGGTGCACAAATTATGTGTTGGACATTTATAATACAATACGCTGATAAATTGGGAATACAAAAAGCTCAGGCTCAAAATTATAATATTTTAGCAATGAGTATTTTTTTAACAAGTAGATTTCTATGTACATATTTAATGAAGTTTATAAGCTCAAAAAAAATGCTAACTCTATTTGCAGCTGGAGGGATAATCTCAATTTTTGGAGTTATTTTTATTCATGATATTAGAGGGCTTTATTTTCTAATTGCCACCTCTGCATTTATGTCTTTAATGTTTCCAACAATATATGGTTTGGCACTTCATGGTTTAGGAAGCGATACTTCATTAGGGGCTGCGGGACTTGTCATGGCAATCGTAGGAGGAGCACTTATGCCTCCCTTACAGGGATGGATTGTAGATTTTGAAGCTGTGGGGAACTTTAGGGCAGTAAACATTTCTTTTGTTTTACCTTTAATTTGTTTTTGTGTTATTGCGACCTATGGTTACCGGACATTAAAAGTTCATAAAAATTAAATATCATGAAAACAGACATTCATTACATTAATAGTAAATATCCTTCAATACCCGACCTAAGAAATAAAGCTAAATCTAAAATTCCCAGATTTGCTTTTGAATATTTAGATGGTGGCTGTAATGATGATGTAAACTTGAAACGAAATACACAAAGAATTCGAGAAGTGGAGTTAAAACCTAAATATTTAGTTTCATATAAAGAACCTAGTTTAAAGGTAAACCTATTCGATGAAACATATGATTCACCTTTTGGAATTGCACCTATAGGGCTACAAGGTTTAATGTGGCCTAAGGCACCAGAGATTCTTGCCAAAGCTGCTTTTAATCACAATATTCCTTTTATTTTAAGCACCGTATCTACGTCAAGTATAGAGACTATTTCTGAAATAACTGAAGGGAAATTCTGGTTTCAATTATATCATCCAACCGAAGAAAGTGTAACTAAAGATTTATTAAAAAGAGCTCAATTATCAGGATGTAAAGTTTTAATTATTCTCGCAGATGTCCCTTCTTTTGGTTATCGCCCTCGAGATATTAGAAATGGATTAGCTATGCCACCTAAATTATCTATCAAAAACGTAATTCAAGTTTTAAAAAGACCCGAGTGGGCTTTAAAAACTTTGATAAATGGGCAACCATCATTTGAGGTTTTAAAACCCTATATGCCAAAGGGTTTAAATTTAAAACAATTAGCAAAATTTATGGATAGTACTTTTTCTGGAAGACTAAATGAAGAAAAAATAAAAAAGCTTCGAGATAGTTGGAGAGGTAAATTGGTCATTAAAGGGACTGAATCTATTCACGATATTGAAAAAGCATACAAATTGGGAGTTGATGGTGTTATAATATCTAATCATGGAGGAAGGCAAGTTGACGTTGGACAGGCAACAGTAGATTCATTAAATACCATTGCACCAATCTACAAAGGCAAATTAAAAATAATGATGGACAGTGGAATCCGAGGAGGTGCTGATGTTGCAAGAGTTTTAGGAGTTGGGGCGGACTTTACATTTTTAGGCAGGTCGTTTATGTATGGTGTTTCTGCTCTAGGCTCAACAGGAGGTACTCATACAATATCTGTAATTAAAAAGCAGTTGAAACAGATTATGGAGCAACTAGGTTGCGGTGAAATAAAAGATTTTGTTGATACAAGAATAGATTAGTGGCAAATAAATTTAAAATCCATCCTAACCTATTAACAGAGATTATTATTTAAAAGTACAAACTGTTAAAGTGTGCTAACTATTTTAATATTGGAGTTATTTATCAACTTAAGAAGATCTAATAACTGATCAATATTTCTCATGTAATGTTTAGCTGCAGTTTTTTTCTTTCCAATTTTTATTTTATAACTCTTTGAGGGTAAACTCAAGAACATACTTTCATCTGTTACGTCATCTCCTGCCGCGAGACAAAATTCATATTTTTTTTGGTTAATTAGATCAAGAGCAGTTACCCCTTTATTTATATTAGAAGGGATTAGTTCTAGAACTTTATTTCCATCTAGTAAAGTCAAATCATTTGGCAATAAACTTTTTAAAACTGTTTTTAATTCTACTGCTCTTTGAATACCTAGTTCAGGATCTGCTTTTCTGTAATGCCATGAAAGAGAATTTGTTTTGTGTTCAATAAATGTTCCTGGTGTGTTATCTGTGAATGTGTTTAATACAGGAAGCAAATGTTCAATCCATTTTTTACTAAGTCCTTTTTTCTGATGCCATTCACTATTTTTTTCCTTTAAATAAAGACCGTGCTCAGCAACTAAAGTAAGGTTCAATCCTGCAAAATGTTTATCTAAAAAGGAATATGTTCTACCACTCATAATGACAACATCAGTGTTTTCATGAGAATTTATATTATCCAATAAATCTAAAAGTGATTTAGGTGGAACAACTTTTTCTGGATTTTCATTGAATCCTACAAGGGTTCCATCATAATCTAATAATAAAAGTCTTTTTTTAGATTCTTGGTATGACTGTAATATTTTTTTTGTAATTGCAGGCGTAACCAATTTAACTTTTGAAGAAAATTCCTTTTTTGATGTCTCATTAAGTGTATCTATAAAATTTGATGACCATTTATTTATATCATAGCGTTTAATACGATTTCTTAGGATTAAATTTCTTTCCTTTTGCTCTTTTAAAGGCATCTCAACAGCAGTTTTTATTGCTTGAGAAAGTTGTTCTATATCGAAAGGATTTACTGATATTGCTTGAGGTAATTCTTTTGAGGCCCCTGCTAGTTCACTTAATATTAAAACACCATCATTATTAATACGTGTTGCTAAATACTCTTTAGCAACTAAATTCATTCCATCACGAAGAGGTGTTATCATTGCAACATCTGATGAAACATACAAATCAATTAAATTTTCAAAAGGCATTGAACGATAATAGTACCAGACAGGTGTCCAATTTACTGATGCAAATTTACCATTTATCCGACCTACAACTTCATCTGTTTGTCGTTTTAAAATCTTGTATTGCGGAACCTTTGATCTTGACGGTACTGCTAACATTACTAACCTGATTTTATCATGATATTCTGGGTTAGTATCTAGAAATCTTTCGAAAGCCAACAATCTATTTAATACTCCCTTTGTATAATCTAGCCTGTCAATGGAAAGGATTAGCTTTCCCTCATTAGCCAACTTATGGGTATTGATTTGCCTTTTTAACTCAGAACTGCCAGGAGAAATCCGTAAGTTTTTTTGTGCGGCCTCTTCAAATTTTTTGAAATCTATACCCATTGGGAAGGTATTTACAACTATTTCTCTACCCTGATAAATCACAACATTAAAGTTAACTTCTAAGTTTAATATTCTTTTAACAGAACTTAGAAAATGCCGCTCATAATCATAAGTATGAAAACCTAAAAGATCCGCTCCTAACATTCCTTTTAATAGCTCCTCTCTTTTAGCAAAAATTCTAAAAATTTCAAATGAAGGAAACGGTATATGAAGGAAAAAGCCAATTGTAACATTTGGATTAACATCTTTAATCATCTGGGGACAAAGCAGAAGTTGATAATCGTGAACCCATACTTTATCTCCATCTTTGACAACTTTTAAAACCTCGTCTGCAAACTTTTGATTTACTTCTTTATAAGACTCCCACTGATGTAAATCGAATTTGTGAATTTCAATAAAGTAATGAAATAATGGCCAAAGGCATTTGTTGGAAAACCCAAAATAAAAATTATCTAACTCTAATTCATTAAGAAAGACCGGACAAAACTGTTTATCCAATAAATCCTCATTAATATGCCTTTTACTTTTTTTATCTAGAATATCTGAACTTACCCCTGGCCAACCAACCCATAATGATTTACCTTCACTATGAAACGATTTTAAACCGGTAGCAAGCCCACCGCTAGTAGGAGAGAAAAACCATTCACCGTCTTTATTTTCGGCTTGAACAGGAAGCCTGTTCGATACGATTATATTTTTAGCCATACTAAGTTTATGAACACAAAACTACCACCATTCGAAAACTAAAAGCCAAAAAAATCAATTTAAATTAAATTTATCCTAATTTGAGAATCTTCAATGCTAATTAAAGAGAATATTTCAATAAATCACATCTAATATTTCAAATATGAACCGCTTTAGTGTTTTCCTCGATTAAAATCTAAAAAAGTTATTTATTCATCTTAAATTTAAATAAAGGAATTTATCAAACTATGAAATAATGTTTGTGGATAAGAATTTAAACTATGGTATTATTGGTAATTGTAGGTCTGCTGCCCTAATAAATAGTAAAGCATCTATTGACTGGTGTTGTTTACCAAAGTTTGATTCCTCATCAGTATTTGCAAAAATCTTAGACGACGAAAAAGGGGGAGGATTTTGGATAGAAACAAAACAAAAATTTCATATTTCTCAAACATATCTAAAGAACACCTGTATTCTTAGAACTGTTTTTAGAAATGAAAATCATGAATTTGAGGTGATAGACTTCATGCCCAGATTTATAAAAAATAAAGGAGAGTTTTACGCACCTCCTGAAATAATTAGAATTGTAAGACCAATTAAAGGATCTCCAGAAATTAAGTTTAAGTATGACCCGAGATTAGAATATGCTCAAGGGGAAACTAAACATGTTGTTAAAAAAAATATGATTAGAAGTCGTGTAGATAGTCCAAAACATGATACCCTTTTTTTGTACACAAATATTGAAAATATCAAAATAATTCAGTCCAATTTGCATAAACTTGAGGAAACAATTTTTTTTAATATTTCATACAATGAAAAATTAAAAACACCCCAGCTTTCAGATTGTCTTTTAAATTTTGATAGGACAAAAGTTTATTGGCTGAATTGGTGTTCAAAAACACCTGTTTTTAAACATTACAATGATCAAATTTTGAGAAGTGCTATGACATTAAAGCTAATGTCTTATGACAAAACTGGTGCAGTATTAGCAGCAGTAACTACATCATTACCTGAAACTATCGGAGAAGTAAGAAATTGGGATTATCGTTTCTGTTGGATTCGTGATGCCTCTATGGTCATTAGAGTAATTTCAAAACTCGGCCATAAAAGAATTGTGAAAAACTTTATAAATTTCATTATAGAATTAATTCCTGATAAGGCACAAAAATTGCAAATAATGTATGGAATAAATGGCGAGGAAATTCTTACAGAAGAATTTTTAGATCACCTTTCAGGTTACGAAAATTCAAAGCCAGTAAGAATTGGAAATGCTGCATATACTCAAAAGCAAAATGATATTTATGGAATTTTAATGGATGCAATTCATGCTGAAATTAAACAGTTTTCCATTGGCTTTGAAAGATTACAAGAAATTTGGTCAATTGTTAAGGGAATAGTTTGGGTTGTGAAAAATAATTGGCAAAATCCTGATAAAGGAATATGGGAATTTAGATCTGAGGATCTTCATTTTACCTTTTCTAAAGTATTATGTTGGGTAGCAATTGATCGTGCAATAAAAATAGCAGAATTGTTAGATAAAAATGGAGCTGCTAAAAAATGGGAGCCTTTGAAAAAACAGATTAAAGATGATATCGAAAATAAAGCATGGAATGAAGAGATACAGGCTTATACACAGTCCTACGGATCAAAACATCTCGATGCCTCAGTTTTACTAATAGAACAATATGGATTTATAAGTCCAAATGAGTCTCGATTCATAAGCACAGTCAATGCTATTGAAAAAGAGCTCGCACATGAGGGTCTATTATATAGATATAAAAACCACGATGATTTTGGTTTACCCTCTTCGTCATTTACTGTATGTACCTTTTGGTTTATAAATAGCCTTATCAAGATTGGGGAAGTAGATAAAGCAAAAACTTATTTTGATAATTTATTAAGTTACGGGAACCATCTGCAACTTTTTAGTGAAGATATTGACTTTAAATCAAAACGTCTTCTTGGAAATTTCCCACAAGCATATTCTCATCTTGCACTTATTGATACAGCATTATCATTTAATTTGGCGTGCTGATGGAACTGTTTTTTAATATTCTACTAAGATTATTTTTAGTATTAAATTTTATAACTGATTCAAATGCCCAGAGTTTAAAAAAAAGTAAAATTTCAAGCAATTTATATTTATATGATTTAATTGAAAAAAAATCAAAATTATTAAAAAGTGAAAATAGACACATTGAAGCTCCTAATTGGGATCCTAACAATAACTTTTTAATTATAAATTCTAATGGAAGATTAGAAAAATATGATACCGAAGGGCATTATATTGGAGTAATTCCTACAGGCTCCTTAAATAAATGCAATAATGATCATGGCATATCTTACGATGGTAAAAATTTGTTTTTTTCTAGTGGGAAAAGAAAAATTAAGGGTCATAGCTCATTCATATATAAGGTTTCTATTTTAGGGGGAAAGCCAGAACTTTTGACAGAAAATTCACCCTCATATTGGCATGGTGTTTCATCTGATGGGAAAGATATTGTTTACACAGCTAAAAGGAATGATAACTACGATATTTACAGGATGAATATTGATGAGAAAAAAGAAGTTAGGTTGACTTTTGCACAAGGATTAGATGACGGCCCAGAGTATTCACCTGACGGTAAATTTATATATTTTAATTCCTTCAGAGAAGGGAAAATGGAAATTTGGCGAATGCTAATAGATGGATCTAGTCAGGAGAAATTAACCGATGATGATTATTCTAATTGGTTCCCGCATGTAGCTCCTGATAATAAAAAGTTTGTATTTCTAAGTTATGTTGAGGATCAAAAACAAAATCATCCTTTTGGTAAAAATGTTAAATTGAGACTATATAATTTAATTACAAAATCAATAGAGGATATTACACCAACATTTTTTGGAGGGCAAGGGACAATTAATGTTTCATCATGGAGTCCTGACGGAACTAAGTTCGCATATATATCTTATTCGTTTCAATAATTAACAATTTAGCTCGAGTTCTTTAATAAAATAGTTTTTTGTATTTTCAATGTTAGAGTTAGCGGAGAATACAATTAAAAAAACATGTTCAAATTAAAGTACTTTTTTTTCTTTTTTTATCTAGTTAGTGTAAATATTTTATCAGGTCAAGAAGTTACTTCATATTACTTAATAAGACATGCTGAAAAGGTTCTCACAAATCCTAATAATCCGAATCCACATTTAACTACAAAAGGCCATAAGCGCTCACTTGAATGGAAAAAAATTCTTGAAAAAATTCATTTCGACAGGATTTACTCTACATCTTATTACCGAACTTTAGAGACGGCAAAACCATTAGCTGATGAGCGTAATATTGAAATTCAAAAATATGACCCAAATAATTTATTCAACGAAAATTTTAGAAAAAAAAATATAGGTAAAACATCACTAGTAGTAGGTCATAGCAACACAACTCCCATTCTAGCTAATAAAATTATAGGGAAAGAAATATATTCCTCAATAGATGAAAGAATACATGGGTATCTATTTTTTATACAAATAATAGGTAAAAAAACAACATACCAATTGCTCAACTTAGAATGATAAAAAATGAGAAACAAAATTTAATATTTCATGAAAAATTTTTTTTATACAGCAATAATAATTGCTTTTACACAACTTTTATTTGCTCAGGATAACAAAGAAAATGAGGTGGAAAAGGGATTGCCTCTCAAAGCCACAAGAGCAATAGATATTAATACTAATGAAGGGACATGGATCTCACTAGATGTTCATCCTAGTGGCGAGAAAATTATCTTTGATCTTTTGGGTGATATATATGAACTTCCTATTAGCGGAGGTAAAGCAAATCGTATTACAGAAGGTCTGGCTTTTGATTCTCAGCCAAAATATTCTCCAGATGGAAATTCAATTTTATTTTTGTCAGATAGAAGTGGGGGAAATAATGTTTGGATAATAGATCGAAGTGAAAAAGACACTGTTCAACTAACAAAAGGGAACACCTTTAAGATGCAGTCTGCAGATTGGTCAAGCGACGGTAATTATATAGCTGTAAGCAAGGGGACTCGAAATTTTAAGTTACACCTCTACCATAAAGACGGCGGTGGTGGAAGTCAGTTAATAAAAGAGCCAGAGAGACTAAAAATTTCAGAACCCACCTTTAGTGCAGACGGACGCTTAATATGGTTTTCACAAAGAATGGGGGCCTGGCAATATAATGCTCGATTTCCTCAATATCAACTAGCAACTTATGATCGCGAAGACGGAGAAAAAGAGATTATGACTTCGCGCTATGGATCTGCTTTCACTCCCACACTTTCTCCAGATGGTAATTGGCTTGTTTATGGGAGCCGTTTTAATGATCAAACTGGACTTGTAAAAAGGAATTTGATTACACAAGAAGAGGATTGGTTAGCTTATCCGGTTCAACGTGACGAACAAGAATCCATTGCTCCTTTAGGTGTACTCCCAGCAATGTCTTTTACCCCAGATAGCAAAGAAATTATTGCTTCATATGGTGGTAAAATTTATAGAATTCCGATAGATGGAGGAGAGGCAATAAACATTCCATTTAAGATAAGTGAAAAATTGGTTATGGGTCCTCAATTAAAATTTGACTATCCCGTTGATGATTCGTCTACATTTCTGGTAAATCAAATTAGGGATTCCAAAATTTCTCCAGATGGCAACTCAATTGTTTTTTCAGCTTTGAATAAACTATACATTATGAATTTTAAAGATCAGATACCTAGAAGACTAACCAATTTTTCTTTTATAGAGGCTATGCCCGCATGGAATAAAAATGGTAAAGAGATTGCTTTTGTTACTTGGGATGAAGAAAATGGGGGTAGTGTTTACAAGCAGAGAGTTGATAAAATTTCAAAGCCAATAAAAATGACTCAAGAATTAGGAGTCTACACTGAACCTGTTTGGAGTTTAGATAATAGAATCGTTGTTTTTAAAGGATCATCTCAGCAATTTAAAAATTCTTACGGTCCAAGATCATTTATGCAAAAATCAAATTTGGTTTGGCTTGACGGCAAGAGACCTGGTAAAACTAAATTAATAACTAAGGCTTCAGGTCTGTCAAATCCACATTTTGCACAAAATGATAATCGGATTTATTTAAATTCTAAAGATGGTTTAGTTTCTATTAAATGGGATGGAACTGATATGAAAAAATATTTGTCTGTGGATGGAATTACAGTTTATGGTTCTTCACACGATCATAATCATTTATTATCTGATACACCGTCAGCACCTAAGAAAAAACCATCCAAAGCCTCAATATTGATTCGTGCTCCAAAAGGGCCTTATGCACTTGCTCAGATAAATAATGATATTTATATAGTTACTGTACCATATTTAGGAGCTGATGGGGCAAAAATAAATGTGAATGATCCAGATGAAGCTGATTTCCCCTCTCGTAAACTTACAAAGTTTGGAGGACAATTTCCTAGTTGGGATTCAAGTGGTAATGTAGTTTACTGGACACTTGGTAAAACTCTCTTTCGTTATGATATTCTAATAGCAAAACAGGTTGATAAAATAAATAAGAAACAAGAGAAAGCTATTGAAATTGAAAATGAAAAAAAGAGTGTTTCCTCATCAAGTGATGAAGATAAAAGCACTGAAGAATATCGAGCAAATGAAAAAGATATTTTGGTTAAAATACAAAGAGCTATTCCAAAAGGTAGTTTAGCATTAACTAATGCAACATTGATTACCATGTCTGGAAAAGAGATTATTGAGAATGGTACAATTATTTTAAAAAACAATAGAATTGAAAAGGTTGGTAAATCCAATGAAATTGTATTACCTAAAGATGTTAGAGAAATCAATTTGGAAGGTAAATATATAATACCTGGATTTGTAGATACTCACGCCCATTTGCGTCCTGCTTGGGGACTTCATAAAAACAGTGTTTGGAGTTATGCAGCAAATCTTGCTTACGGTGTAACAACAACTCGTGATCCTCAAACTGGAACAACTGATGTTTTGACATATGCTGATATGGTTGTAGCTGGAATAATACCTGGACCTAGAATCTATTCCACTGGACCAGGTTTAGGATATTGGGGATATAATATTAAAAGTTTAGACCACGCGCGAGATGTATTAATACAATATTCCAAATATTATAATACCAAGACTATAAAGATGTATTTGACTGGAAATCGTCAACACAGACAATGGATTATCCAAGCAGCAAAAGAGCAGAAATTAATGCCAACAACTGAAGGGGGGTTAGATTTTAAATTAAATATTACTCAAATTTTAGACGGGTATCCAGGACATGAACATTCATTTCCGGTATATCCGTTGTATAAAGATTTCATTGATTTTGTATCGGCTTCTAAGACATCTTATACACCCACCTTACTCGTTTCTTATGGTGGGCCATGGGCTGAAAATTATTATTATGCAACAGAAGAAGTGCAGAAAGATGAAAAAATTAATCGCTTTACCCCTAAATCAGAATTAGATAGAAAGTCTAGAAGGAGAAATTCAGGATGGTTTATGAAAGAAGAATATGTTTTTGAAGACCACGCTGTATTTGTAAAAGATTTAGTTGAGGCCAATGGAATAGCAGGAGTAGGTTCACATGGGCAACTTCAAGGACTAGGCTACCATTGGGAACTCTGGAGCATGTATTCAGGAGGTATTTCAAATCATGATATGTTAAAAGTTGCCACAATACTTGGAGCAGAGGCTTTGGGATTGGAGAGTGACTTAGGAAGCATTGAAGAAGGTAAATTGGCAGATTTAGTTATTTTAGAAAAAAATCCGTTGAATAATATCCGAAACACTAACGAAATAAAATATGTTGTTAAAAATGGATTTATTTATGATGCTGAAACTTTGAACATGATTTATCCAAAAGAGAAAAAGCAAAAATACCAATGGACACAAGAGGCCCCCTCTTTTAATCTACCTGGTATCAAAAAAATAAAATAATTACTTTATTCACCAATGCTACACATTATTAATAGTAACACATCAAAATTTTTTTTCAGTGCCAAGAATCATTTAAAATCTAAAATGCCAAAAGCCTCATTTATTTTTTTATTTCTCATTATACATATGGTTAAATCTCAAACTCCTTTACCGGAGCACCCTAGACCAGATTTTAATAGGCCAACATGGAAAAATTTAAATGGCTCTTGGGATTTTAAATTTGATTCTGATAATAGGGGATTAAAAGAAGGGTGGTTTAAAGGAACAAAATTTGATAAAAAAATAATTGTTCCTTTTCCTTGGGGATCAAAATTATCTAAAGTAAAGGATGAAGCTAATATTGGATGGTATTATAGAGAAATTAACATTCCAAAAGACTGGAGAACAAAAAGAACATTTATAACGATTGGAGCTTCAGATTGGGAAACTTCAGTTTGGATTGATGGAAAATTTGTTGGCAAACATCAAGGAGGTTATGTCCCTTTCTCTTTTGATTTAACGCCCCACTTAAAATATGGCCAAAATCAAAAACTTACCATTAGAGTTGATGATGATGCTGGGGATCCAAAAAAATTCAATAGAGGATATGCGTTATATGGAAAACAGGGATATGGTAATGCAAGAGGCATTTGGCAGACTGTTTATTTAGAAGCTAGAGGGAAAAATTTTATTGATGCAATTCATTTTACCCCAGACATTGATAATAAAAAAGTAAATGTTACAGCATACTTAGATGGATATGCTTCAAAGGAGTTACCCCTTAAAATAAAAATTGATACTGATAAAGGATCTATAAATCATGAAATTAATTTTAAGCCAGGACAGCTTAAGCGAAATTTTGACATTAATATTCCAGACATGAGATTATGGAGTCTTGAAGATCCTTATCTATATGATGTAGAAATAAAATTAGAGGATGATACTGTAAATTCTTATTTTGGGATGCGAAAAATTTCAACAATAAATCTACCAGGCACTCAGTATCCGTATGTTGCTTTGAATAATCAACCAATTTATCTGCAGTTAGCTCTTGACCAATCATATCATCCAGAAGGCTTTTACACTTTCCCAAGTGACAAATTCATAAAAGAAGAAATTTTAAGAAGTAAGTCTATAGGATTGAATGGGATTAGAATTCATATAAAAGCTGAGGTACCAAGAAAACTTTTTTGGGCAGACAAATTAGGTCTTTTAGTAGTTGAAGATTTACCTAATTCTTGGGGTGATCCAGATAAATATATGCGAAATGAGTCTGAGTACACACTCAAAGAAATGATAAAAAGAGACTATAATCATCCTTCTATTTTTTCATGGGTTCTATTTAACGAACAGTGGGGACTTTCAACCAAAAATGATCCAGAGGATAATAAAAAAAACAAAAGCGAAATACTTCCAGAAACATTTGACTGGGTTACTTCAATGTATTATTTGGCCAAATCAATGGATAAATCAAGACTTATTGAGGATAATTCATTGTGTTGTGGAGGTGTACACACTGCAACTGATATTAACTCATGGCATGTATATCTTCCAGGTTATGCTTGGGAAAACTATCTGAGAGATAAATCTGAAAAAAATTTCAAGGGATCTACTCATCAATATTATAAAGGTTTTAAACAAGAAAACCAGCCCTTTATTAATTCAGAATCTGGAAATGTATGGGGTTATAAGGGCAGTACAGGAGATATTGATTGGAGTTATGATTACCACAGAATGATAAACAGTTTCAGAAAGTTTCCTGAAATAGCAGGATGGTTATATACAGAGCATCACGATGTTATTAATGAATGGAATGGTTATTGGAAATTTGATAGGTCTGAAAAAATCACAGGGTTGGATAAAATTTTAAGTGGCATGACCTTAAATGATTTTCATTCACCAGTTTACTTATCTACTGGGGTTGAAATATGTAGATCAGTTAGAGGGGGTGAAGAAATTAATGTTCCATTATTTTTATCTTCTATGACTTCAAAAAATTTGGGAAATGAGCTTATTATTGACTATGAACTAAAACATATTAATTCAATTGCACAGGAATATAAAATCACTTCAGGTAAAGTGAATATTAAACATAAGCCATGGAAAAATGAATCTATTAGTCCAATAAATTTAAAAATGCCAGAATCAAGTGGTTTGGCAAAGCTTAGTCTTACACTAAAAACTCTAGATGGAGAAGTTTTACATAAAAATTTCATGCATTTTGAAATTAATTCAAACGAAAAATTAAAGGATTTCGATTTATTTAGTTTTGAACCAGATTCTTTTTCAAATTTAAGTTGGTCAAAAAAATCTTGGTCAGTATTTGATAATAAAAAAATGAATGGTACGGGCAACGGTTTTTTTGAGTATGAAATTACCTTACCGAACAAATTAAAATCAAAAAAATATAAAGATGCTTATTTTATAGTTGAAGCTTCAGCCAAGGAACTTTTAGACAAAGACAAAAAGGGTAAAGAATATGTAGATTTAGGGATTGATTATATGAAAGGATCAAAAGTTAGCCCCAGTAAGAACCCTAATTCTTATCCGATGACAGACACAAAAAAATTTGAATCAAAAATTCAAGTTTTAATTGATGAGAAGATTAAGATGGAAGTGAATCTTGAAGATGATCCTGCGGATCACAGAGGAATACTTTCTTGGCATCATCAAAAAAGATCAAAAAATTCTGAGCCACCAAAACTTAACGAGGCAGGATCCTATGGGTATATTTTAAAAGTTCCAATTCCTATAAATGAGCTAGAAAACTCAATAAATAAAGGGAAAATGAGAATTATGCTGAGAACAATAGGAGAAGGAGGTATAGCGATATTTGGGAAGACCTTTGGAAGGTACCCTGTCAATCCAACTTTAGTACTTCAAAAATAAATTTTAGGATTCTTTATTTTGTTTAGAATCATTAAGCGAATAATTTCCGAAGTCAAGAATTTCTTCAAAGTCCTTTGACGATTTTAAAGGAGTTTCTAAAATTCTGTCTTCTTGAAACAAATAAACTTTCTCTAAGTATTTGAGATGGATCAGTTTTCCAGTGTTTTGAGCATCAAATTTTGTATTTACTAAATAAATACGTTTTAGATTTTTTAATTGTGATAACTCATCGATATTTTCACCTAATATGTTTGTATTATTCAATTTTAAAACAGTAAGATTAGTATAATATTTTAAATTAAAAAAAATAGAGTCGGTGATCTTACTATAACTTAAATCGAGATTAACAATATTTTCCCTTACGCTAGACATGATTGACAAATCAATGTCTCTAAATTCAGAGTAATTTAATGTGTTAACAGAAAAGAAATTGGAGTTTTTACTAATAGGGTTGATCAAAATATTTTTTGCTCTTACTTTTTCTAAAGTTTCAATATTAGGCATAGCAACATTTTCTGTTGGATAAAATGGTTTTTCAATTGTGAAAAAATAACTAATCAGATTTTCATCAAGTTTAAATTCTTCTAAAGATTTTTTGAATGAGCTTCCATTTTTAATCCAATTACTTACAAGATTTATTTCTTCTCTTGTGAGCTGTTTTCCACCTTTGGGGGGCATGTGTTTTTTCTTATCTTTTGGTAAATGAATTCTAATATACATTTCACTCATTTCTGGCCTTTCAAAATTAATTATAGAACCGTTTCTACCTCCTTTTATAAGTTCATTAGAATTATGCATTTTTAGTTTACCACTTGATTTTTTAGAATTGTGACACTTCACACATTTTTCGTCAAGTATTGGCTGGATAACTGAAGAAAATAATGGTTTTTCTTTATAGTCTTTATAATATTTTATGGGCTTACTTTGTACTTTATTAAAACTAGCTAGATTTTTTATAGGTTCAGTTAAATGTTCTTCACCATGTGTAATATTTCCACCTAAGTGTCCTGCCAGTAACAGAACGATAGAATTTCCAACAGTAAAAAGTTTTCTTGGCAGGAGTTTAAAAAATGACTTTTCAATTAATTTTTGGTAAAAGGAAAATGATAAAATAACAGTAAGAATTCCAGCTAAAAAGTGATTTTGAACTGTCTGCCAAAGATATCCACCATTTTGATATTGTAAATATCCACTTACTATTGATAAGATACCAGTAATAGTGGCCCAAAAGAAAATAAACTTTAGAGCATCATTAGACCATTTAAGTTTTTTTGAATTTAACTCAATTAAAATTCCTAATACTATAAATCCAATTGGTAGATGAATTATCAAAGGATGGAATCGACCAATTAAAATCAATAAATCATCAAACATAATATTTTAATCATTTAATCTTTTTTTCAATATTTTCATAATATACAAATTAGCCTTCCACTGATCAGATAATGGTTCCTGTGTAATGGGTAATGTTGGCATGTAGTTAGGAGGTCCAAATTCTGTTGTTATCGTTGATATTTTATTATTGTTAGTAATTTTTTTGACTACAGAACTCCAAATATCGGTATGTCTCTTGACAACAGAATTCCATTCAGGTGCACTAGGATCATTGACTTGAGGTCCTTCTTCAAAACCTACTCTTGCATGAATATGATTACTTCTCTCTATAATTTTTTCTAATAAATCATTTCTTTTTAACAATAAAGATTCGTGAACTACCATCCAATGGCTTATATCTAATGTAAGAAGCAAATCTTTATTTTTTTCAATATATTCGATTGTCTTGGGAAGGGAATAACTAAATCTCCCTCTGTGTGTTTCGTGATAAACGGGGATTTTGTATTGTTTACTGAGTTTTGTGGCCTCTTCTATGAAAGCCATATTTTGACTGAATGAATAAAAATCACTGCCAGTATGGGAATTTATGGCAATAGGATTAAGCTCAAAAGTATTTTTAAGATATTTTTTGTAAGCAACTAGACTTTTTTCAAAAGAAAGTTTTGGATCAGAGCCACAAAGATAAATTACTTTCATGTTTTGTTCTTTCAACAATTTTGAAATTTGTAATTGTTCTTTCTTATCAGTTGGAGACCAGATTTCAATTCCATCATATCCTGAGGCCTTTGCTTTTTTTATAAAAGCTTGAGGAGTTCCTTCAAAACCCCAGCTGGTTTGAAAATAAAGAACTTTATTTTGTGCAATCGTTTCAGTTGAACAAACAATAGATAAAATAATTAAGATCAGTTTTTTCAAAAAATTTTATGCTAAAATTGGACGTATTACTTGCCCTTCGACGTCAGTTAATCTAAAGGGTCTTCCTTGAAAATCATATGTAAACTGCTTATGGTCGAATCCTAATAAGTGTAAAATAGTTGCTTGTATATCATAAACCGATACACGACCTTCAATACCCCTGTAACCAATTTCATCAGTTTTCCCATGAACATAACCCTTTTTTAAGCCACCTCCAGCCATCCACATTGTAAATGCTTCCCCTTGGTGGTCTCTTCCGACAAGAGTGTTTTGAACACCAGCTCGGTTTTCCCACATTGGTGTTCTTCCAAATTCACCTCCCCAAACTACAAGGGTTTCGTCTAAAAGACCTCTTTGCTTTAAGTCCAAAATAAGTGCTGCAATTGGTCTGTCAGAGTCTTTACATTTCCTTAAAAAACCTTTTCTTAATGATTCTGCTTCACCATTACCGTGTGAGTCCCATCCCCAATCATAAAGTTGAACAAAGCGTACTCCTTTCTCAACCATTTTTCTTGCTAATAAGCAATTGTTTGCAAAGGATTCTTTTCCAGGTTGAACGCCATACATGTCTCTGATATATTGGGGCTCATCATTTATATTCATAACTTCAGGAACAGAGCTTTGCATTCTAAATGCCATTTCATATTGACTTATCCGAGTTAGCACCTCAGGATCATTAAATTTCTCGTATTCATTATAATTAATCTGATTAATTGATCCAATAATATTCTTTTTAAGTTCCTGTGAAACACCCTTTGGATTTTTAAGGTAAAGTACAGGATCACCTTTTGATCTGCATTGAACACCTTGATAAATAGAAGGTAAAAAACCATTACCCCAAAGGCTTTTTCCTCCATCTGGAGTTCCGCCAGATGTAAGTACTATAAAACCAGGAAGATCATTACTTTCAGATCCAAGACCGTAGGTCACCCATGAACCAATAGAAGGTCTTCCTAGTCTTGGACTGCCAGTATGCATTAATAGTTGAGCTGGACCATGATTAAATTGATCTGTGTGAACAGCCTTTAAAAAAGTTACTTCATCAACGATATTTTTAAAGTGTGGAATATGATTTGAAATCCAATTTCCAGACTCTCCTTCTCTTGAAAAAGTAGCTTGAGGGCCTAACATGTTAGGTATTCCTTCGATAAAAGCAAATTGCTTTCCTGTAATTAAAGATTCAGGGCAAGGTTTATTGTGTAACTTTTCTAGTTCAGGTTTATAATCAAACAATTCTAATTGTGATGGAGCGCCTACCATGTGAAGGTATATCACGCTTTTAACTTTAGGACTGAAGGGAGGTGCTATTGGTGCTAAAGGATTTAAACTTCTGTCAGCATTATAGTTAAAAGAAATATTTTTGGTAGAGCATGAGTTTAAAAATGAACCTAAGGCAATTCCTCCTAGGCCTAAGGTACAATCTTTGAGAAAATGCCTTCTTGTATTAAATCTTGCATTTGTTTTTTTGAATTCGTTATGTAGTTTTTTTATATCATCCATGAGTTAAAAATTCATCAAGATTCATTATTGCATTAGCTACGATTGCTAGGGAAGCTAATTTTATATCAATTTTATTTCCTAAATCAAAAAAGTTATCTAGTTTCAAATTGTCTTCCTCAAATTCTTGTTGAGCAATCCTATATAGGCTTTTTAAGTTATTTAAAATCTTTGGTTCGATTTCTTTGTACACAGCAGATTTATACATTTTCTTTATTGATGATTCAATAGATTCTGCCTTACTTGATTTAGCGAGATGAAAAGCTGCTTCAGTGTAAACTGGGTCATTCATTGTTACAAGTGCTTGAAGGGGAGTATTGCTAGGTAGTCTTCTTACCAAACAAATTTCTCTACTACTAGCGTCAAATGAAATAAATGAAGGATACGGACTTGTTCTTTTTAAGTAAGTATAGATTGCTCTTCTATGTTTATCCTCGCCTTTACTTTCTTTCCAAAGGTTACCTAGATAGGGATGTTCCCATACGCCATCTGGTTGTGGAGGCATTACACCAGGGCCATATTTCTTAGGACTCAAAAGCCCAGAAACAAAAAGTGCCTGATCTCGAATAGATTCAGCACTCAAGCGAAGTTTGGGACCCCATGAATAATATAAATTATTTGGATCTAGCTTAAATTTATTTTCATCAATATTTGAGCTTTGTTTGTATGTAGATGACAGAACTATCTTCTTAATTAACGACTTTAGACTCCAATTCATATCATTCATGAAATTAAAGGCCAACCAGTCAATAAGTGCAGGATGACTTGGAGGATCAGATTGCGTTCCCATATCCTCTATCGATGAAACCAAACCTTTACCAAAAATTTGGTACCATACTCTATTTACAAGTGTTCTAGCTGTTAGCGGATTTTCCTTACTAATTATCCATTTTGAAAATCCTAACCTGTTCTTCTCCCACTCTAAATCCCATTTGTTTAAAATTGATGGAACCTGGGGATTCACTTCTTCTTTTTTATTTAACCAATTCCCTCTATCAAAAAGATATGTCTTACGTTTCATGAAATCTTCATTTTCAACCATTATTGGAGTAAGATTTTTGGGGGTATTCAAAATCGTATTTATGTCTCTATCTAATTTCATAAGTTCAGTAGTATTTGAAACAGGGATATTTGGTAAAAACGAAATCCAATCTATTTGAGCAGCTAAATCCTTGTAATCATATGAAACAGAATTATTTGTATATAAATCACGATTTATTGCCTCTATATATAGATCAAATGGCTTTAATTCTTTTTTAATTTTTATTTTAAAATATGAGTTATTTTTACCATAAAACCAGTATTTATTTTGGTTTAAGTTTATTGATGCAATCACATTTCCATCAGGTGAATTCTTACGAAAAATTAATTTTGTATTTTTTCTACCACCTCCATGTTTAAAATAAAGATTTTCAAACCCTCTTGTGTTTATATTTTTATAAACGGCTATTCCTTTATTTCTTAAGTTTAAAGTTTCACCACTGATAAACCCATTTTCAGAATTTAGAACGATTGAATTGTGTAAAGCATATTTAGGTTCTAAATACTTGAAAAAGTTACTGTAGATATTAAGTGTTTGTTTATCCGTTTTTTCTGAAATAAATTCTAAAACTTTATTAATTTTTGTTTCAACTTTTTTAGAATAAGACCTTAAATTCGGTGATTCCCCCATTAAATCCTCATCTCTTGTATTGTTAAAAAAGGACATCAACTGGTAGTATTCTTTGTGACGTATTGGATCATAAGGATGATCATGACACTGAACACATCCCATTGTCGTACTTTGCCAGACATCAAAAGTAGTATTTACTCTGTCTATAACAGCAGCTACTCTGTATTCTTCATCATTTGTTCCACCCTCATCGTTGTTCATCGTATTCCTATGGAATGCTGTCGCTAATAATTGATCGTAAGAGGCATTTGGTAAAAGATCTCCAGCTATTTGTTGAATAGTAAATTCATCGAATGGGAGGTCTTTGTTTAGTGATTTAATTACCCAATCTCTATATTCCCAAATATTTCTACCTCTATCAGTTTCATAACCTTTTGAATCTGAATATCTAGCTAGATCTAACCACCAACTAGCCCATTTCTCACCATAATAGTCTCTTGAAAAAAGCGAGTCAACGTAAGTTTCATAGTCTATTTTATTTTCAATAAACAATTCGAAAAGTTTTTTATCAGGTGGTAGACCAGTTATGTCAAAAGAAACTTTTCTTGCCAAAATATTTTTTTTAGATTCAGGATTTGGAGATAAGTTTTTTTCTAACATTTTAACTGCTATAAATTTGTCTATAGTGTTGTTGAAAAATTTTTCACTGAAAATATTTGTATTCAATTCAGGTATTTTTTTAATTTTTAGTGGTATATATGCCCAATGAGTTCCCCAATTTGCTCCTTGATCGATCCATTCAGTAAAGAGTTCAATTTCGGATTCACTAAGTTTAGGTTTGTGGTATGGCATTCTAAGTTCAAGATCTGTTTCATGAAGTCTTTGAATCAGTCTGCTATTCTTAGAATCTCCAGGAATAATAGCCGGTGAACCTTCATCAGTATTGGCTAGTGCTTCCTTTTCAAATAAAAGACTGAATCCTGCAGTCTTTTTTACTCCCCCATGACATGAGATACATTTTTTGTTAATTATTGGCTTGATCTGAGCATTGAAATCAATTTTTTTCTCGGATTCACAAGAGATAAGTATCGTTATTAAAACAAAAAATTTTATGTTTTGTTTTATTCTAGATAATTTAATTGTGTCTTTAATATCTTTAGTGTTCAATTTGATTTACATTGGTTTATAAAATATCTAAAAACATTTCTTTACAACATCAAATTATGAATAATTTTAAAACTATCATATTTATAATTTTATTCTTCTGGTTAAATGTTTCTTGTAAATCCGAACAAGGGGAAAAATATTCTAATTTCCCTGTTTCTGTTGAGAAAACTTTTTATGGAGTAACTAAAGATAACGAAGACGTTTATCAATTTTCATTACACAATAAAAATGGAATGGAAATTAACATAATTACGTATGGTGGAATTATTACTAAATGGACAGCTAAAGATAGATTTAATCATTTCAATGATATCGTATTAGGATATAATAATCTTAACCAATATGAGTCAAGCAGCCCTTATTTTGGTGCAATAGTTGGGAGATATGGTAACAGAATCTCTAAGGGGAAATTTGCACTAAATAACCAAGCTTATTTTCTGACTACAAACGATAATGAAAACCACCTTCACGGAGGTTTCAAAGGATTTGATAAAGTCATATGGGAAGCACGAATAATAAAGAATGATTCTATAGCATCATTAGAACTTAAGTATTTAAGTAAAGATATGGAAGAGGGTTATCCTGGAAATCTTGATATAACCGTAATTTATACATTAAATAATAAGGATGAATTAACCATTAATTATGAAGCTAAAACAGATAAAACTACAATAGTAAACTTAACTCAACATTCCTATTTTAATTTGTCAGGTAATTTCAACAATAATATTTTGAATCACGAATTAGTTATAAATGCAGACTCATTTATTCCTGTTGATACCTCTTTAATCCCTTTTGGTGAGATCAGAAAAGTTAGAGGAACTCCTTTTGACTTTACAAAAAGGAAAAAAATTGGTAAAGAAATTAATAATGATGATCAACAAATTAAAAATGGTAAAGGTTATGACCACTGTTGGGTATTAAATGATCAGGGGAAGGACATGAGGTTTGTAGGGTCAGTTTATGAAGAAAAATCTGGAAGATTTCTGGAAATTTTTTCAACTGAACCTGGTGTTCAATTTTACTCTGGAAACTTTTTAGACGGAACTCTAAAAAGTAAAACAAACGGCACTTATGATTTTAGATCAGGATTTTGTTTAGAAACACAGCACTATCCAGACTCTCCAAATCACCCTACATTCCCCTCTGTAGTGCTTTTACCAGGGCATATTTATAAATCAAAAACAATCTACAGGCTCTCGAGTAAATAGTTATTATTTATTAATAGTTTTAAATAATATGATTCAGAAAATTATTTACTTGTTCTTCTCAATTTTAATTTTTTCTTTCACTTTTTTAGGCTGTAAATATGAAAGAGAAGAGAATAAAAAACTATTACCGAATATAGTTTGGCTAGTGGCAGAAGATCAATCTCCAGAATTTTTTCCAGTCTATGGTGATTCAACAGTCAAGCTACCTATTATTGAAAGTTTAGCTAAAGATGCTATCGTATTTAATAATGCTTATACCCCTGCACCTGTATGTGCACCTGCAAGAAGTGCAATTATCACTGGACTATATCCTACTACACTAGGTACTCATAATATGAGAACATATAATTCATATAAAAAAGAAAATGAGCCAACTATAGGGATTCCTAGCTATTCACCAATTGTTCCAAAAGGAGTCAAAATGTTTCCACAATACCTTAGGAAAATTGGCTACTACACATCAAACAATTCAAAAGAGGATTATAATTTTAAAAAAACAGATGGGGTTTGGGATGATAGCAGTTCAAATGCACATTGGAAAAATCGTGCCGCAGGCCAACCCTTTTTTGCTGTATTTAATTTTGGAATTTCACATGAATCTCAAATCTGGGAGCAAGCGGATAATGATATTTTAGTAGATCAAAAACTAGTTCAAATTCCACCTTATTTTCCAGATACTTATGAAATAAGAAAAGATATAGCTGTGAACTACAGTAATTTAATCAGACTGGATAAAAAAATTGGTAAAATTATTAATGAACTTAAACAGGAAGGACTGTATGAAAAAAGTATTATTTTTTTCTATAGTGATCACGGGGGACCATTTCCTAGACACAAAAGGTCTTTGTATGAAACGGGTATAAAAGTACCTTTAGTAATAAAATTTCCTTATTCCAAATACGGGGGGACTGAGAATAATAACTTTATTAGTTTTATTGATTACGCACCTTCAATTTTGTCTTTAGCTGGCATAAAACCTCCTGATGTTATGCAGGGTAAAGCTCAATTCGGAAAGTTCAAGGTTAATGACAAAGTTCCTTATATATTCGCTGCCTCTGATCGATTTGATGAAAAAGTAGACAGACTTAGGGCAGTCAGATACAATAATTTTAAGTATATAAGAAACTTCAATCCAAAAATTAGCAATGCCATTCCGGTTTCATATCGTGAGCAAATGCCAATGATGAGGGAACTAAATAAACTGTGGAAGGAAAATCTTCTGGTAAGGGATCATTCACTGTGGTTTAAAACACCCAAACCAAAAGAGGAACTTTATGATCTGAATAAAGACCCCTATGAGTTAAAAAATTTAGCAGGTGAGTTTTATTTAAAGGATACTTTATTTTTTTTAAGAGAGGTTTTAGATCAATGGATAATAAATACTAATGACTTAGGAGAATATTCTGAAAAAGAATTAATTGAAAAATGGATTAAGGGGACAAAGTCAAAAAAATTAAAATCAGTTTCCTTCGAAAAGGAATATGGGAAAATCATTTTAAAGCATTTTGATAGTGGATCTACAATACTTTGGAAAAGGAACAAGGATTCTATTTGGAATATATATTCAAAGCCAATAAGTTATTCTAAACCAGTCATTACAAAAGCAGTAAGAATAGGATATCAAGACAGCGATCAAGTAACAATTGACTAAAATTATTGCTATATTTAAAGAAATTGTTAACTATAATATTATCCTATGAATACAGATAGAAGAAAATTTTTTACATCCATAGCTCTTGGTGTAGGAGCTACCGCATTTCCCAATTTTGTTGAGGATTTTGAAAATCTAGAACCAGTAAATTCTAATTCAAGAATAAATCCTGATGAATTGTCTAATTGGTTCAAGAAAATAAAAGGAGAACATAGAGTTGTTTATGATGGGAGCCAACCGCATAATACTTTACCAATAACTTGGAATTGGGCTTTTCTTGAGTCAAATAACTCCGTAGGAGTAAAAGATTCTAACATAACCGCGATAACAGTTCTAAGACATACTGGAATTGTTTTTGCTTTTAAGTCTGAGATATGGGAAAAGTTTAAACTGGGAGAAATTGTAGGATTTAATGATAATCAAACTGGAAAACCTGCATTAAGAAATACTGTATATGAGCCTAAAGAGGGCGATATGCCACTACCTCCAATTCAGGGGATAAAAGATTTACAAGCTAGAGGTTCTCTTTTCTGTGTTTGTGATTTGGCTACAAAAGTTTATGGGTCAGTTATTGCAAAAAAAATGAATCTTAATCCTGATGATGTTTATGCAAAGATGGTAGCGGGTATCCTGCCAGGTGTTCAATTGGTGCCCTCAGGAGTATGGGCACTAGGTAGAGTTCAGAACAACAAATGTGCGTATATATTCGCGGGATAATTACTAAAGTATTTTTAAAAGAAAATTAATTATTCAGTTCATTTATTTTAGAATGGATAAGAGTAAAAATTATATCATTTTATTGATTCTTTTGATTTCTGGTTTTGGCAAAGCTCAAAACTTTAATATAGTTGATTTTGGTGCCGAATCAGGAAATAAAGTTATAAACACGGTTGCTATAAACAAAGCTATTTCAAATTGTAGTAATAGTGGTGGAGGCAGGGTAGTAATTCCAGCAGGTGAATTTCTAACAGGCACTATTTATCTAAAATCAAATGTTAATCTTCATTTAGAACGAGGGGCAAAGTTGATAGGCAGTTTGAACATCAATGATTATGACTTAATGCCAGAAGGATATTATTATTCGGGGAAAAATTATATGGGTATCTTGTTTGGTAATGATATTAAAAATATCTCCATAACAGGAAATGGTATTATAGATGGAAGAGGTACCTCATTTATGATCCAAAACACAAGATTTGCGCCATCTATTGAAGAAAGACAATTTACCCGTCAAAAAGAGGATTATCGAGATAACAAATCTCCTGAAGATGGGCCACTTAAATTTCATGAAAGACCAGGCCACATTTTAACAGTAAGTAATGCAGAAAATGTATCGATTAAGGGAATAGAATTTATTGATTCACCAAAGTGGACAATTCGTATAGGGGGAAGTGAACATGTAAAAATATCTGATATAACTATCAAAAATAATTTACTTATCCCCAATAGTGATGGTGTTCATGTTACGTCCTCAAGCTACGTGAATGTTTCTAATTCAACTGTAATTGCAGGTGACGATGCTTTAATTGTAACAGGATTTATTTCGGGTAATGAAACATATTCATTTGGCAATAATTCTAAGGAAGCAAAGAATATAATTTTTGACAATTGTGTTGTGTCTTCAAAATCAGCAGGTATTAGGGTTGGCTATGGGGAAAAACCAATCAAAAATGTAATATTCAGTAATATTATTATCAATGATTCAAATAGAGGAATTGGCGTATTTTCTAGGGACAATAGTAATATTAGTGATATATATTTCTCAAACATAATGATAGATACAAGACTTCATTCTGATGGTTGGTGGGGTAGAAGTGAACCAATTCATATTTCCGCAATTCCTTCATCAAAAAAGGGAAATGCTGGAAATATAAAAAATATAGTATTTAAAAATATAAATGCAAAATCAGAAAGCGGTATTTTAATTTACGGATACGAAGAAGGAAAAATTGAAAATATAAATATAGATGGTCTTACACTAAAAATGTTGGAAGGTAAGTACACATCAAAGTATGGAGGAAATTTTGATTTAAGACCTGCTTATTCGACTAGCAAATCAATTTTTAAAAACGATATTCCAGCTTTTTATGCAAAAGAATTGAGTGGATTAAGAATGAATAATATAACCTTAGGTTGGGAAAATCCAAAATCTAATTTTTTCACTAACGGAATAGAAATTGAAAGTTTCGAAAACATTCTTATTACAAATTATAATGTATCAGCTGCTTTTGAAAAGAAAAGTTTGTACGATATTAAATTATCGAAAGGTAAAAATTATAAACTTATAAATGATCTTTCACTAAGTCACAAAACCAAAATTTTGTACCCTTAATTCATTTTAATTATCCAATTATTCTAATGATATGGGCTGACCATAATCTGAACCAAACTTTTGAGGAAGGTTCATCAATTTTCTTATAAGAGGAGCTATTTGATTATTATATACCTGATTATTTGATAGTTCTCCTTTAGCTTTTACACCTTTTCCAAAAATTATTAACCAAGTTTCATCAGAACCTGTAATTTCTTTACCATGACTTTTCCAACTTTCAATTGGATTTGAACCTCTTCCGTGATCAGTGGTTATTATAAAAGTTGTTTTGTCTTTATAATAACTGTTACTTTGATAAAATTCCCATAGGTCCTTAATTAAAGCATCTGTATTTTTTGTTGACCTTAAATAGGACTCATAATCTCCGTCATGCGCAAAATCATCTGTTTCTCCATAAGAAATGAATATTAAATTAGGTTTATGTTTATTAATATATGCTTTAGCAAACTGATGTGTAAATCCGTCTAAACGAACAGTTCCCCATGGACTTGGTATTTGTTTTTGTAATTGGTTTAACAACTTTTCATCTGAATTTAAAGGAAAGTCAGACGAAGGCTCAAATCCGCAATTAGTATAAACTTTTGATCTTTCTTCGTTTATTATGTAATCAAAAACGTCCCAACTTGCAAAAGTAGCGACTTTTATAGGATTATAATTCATGGCATATTGCTCTAAAACTGTCTCATTAGGATTTGGAATTTTATCATTTGAATTTATAGATCTGTCGTCAGCTTTTCCCGTTAATATTTCATTATATCCAGGGTAAGAAAAAAGCAATTTATTGGTTAAATTAACTTTACTTCCTAGATTTCTATTTCCAAAGATTTGCCCTATTTTTACTATTTCGTTCCAAACAAAAGGCATTAAAAGTGATCTTCTTTTTTCTAGTTTATTTTCCCAAGCCCAGTCACAAAGATCATCTGGATGTTTTACAAAGTTTTCGTTTTTAATAATTAGTGGATCAGCTCCTGTGAACAATTCTTGCCATCTCAGTCCATCAAGAGTAATTAAAACAACTTTTTGGTCACTAATCTTGTTTTGAGCAAAACATAAATGGGCAAGTAGAAAAGTAAAATAATAAAAGACGATACTACGCATTTATTTTTCTGAGCTTTTCTAATTTAATTTTGGAATATACCAAAGGTTGTTTTCAAGATCAACACCACCTCCAAGTTCTTCTTGAACTACTCGGTCAGTTATAAATACTCCAATATTGGCCATGTTAGTAAAATTATCTATGCCATTTGGAAAGTTTTGCCTTGTTCTATGAATATTGTATTCTTCAGAAAACTCTCTATTGAATGCTTTTTCTACCTCGTCTTGACCAATCATAAACCCTATAAGCCCACCCCATGTTGCAGTTGGATTATCCGAGTCCCATCCCATAAGTGCAGCTATTTTAATAGTCTCTTTCAAATCTCCTTTACCAGCAAATAAACTTATTATGCTAGCAGCAAAGTTTATTCCTGCTGCTGCACAACCGTTGCATTTTTCTATCTCTTCTTTTGATATTCCGGAAGAATGATCATAACCATCCTTGTGGTTTACTTGATACCTTTGGTACACGTTATCTCTTATAGTTTCCCAAGGCTTACCTTCATTATATTCTTTTTTTACAAAATCATACATTTTTGAAGCATAAGAATCGTTGGGAAGTTGATTTCTTGATTTTTCGGCTATAAGTAAAAGATTTTCTTTGATGTCTAAATTTGGATCAGCATTAGCAGCCAAAGAATACATAGAAACATAAAACTTAGAAATCCATTCGGCATTAAATCTAGCAGTCGTTCTTATTGGTAGGTCTGCCATTTCAACTGCAAAATCAGGTCTTCCAGGAGAATAGAAGCCAAAAATTTCAGTAGTTAGTTGGGCATCTATCATATCAAAATCAGGATTATTTTTAGGATCACTTGTTGCTGGTGGAATAATCCCACTTATCATTAAATCTAATGCTCTTTGGTTTGAAACCCATAAAAAATTCTCTTCTTTATTTTTGATATGTTTTAACCAACCGTCTCTTATTTGTTTTCCATTTAATTTGGATGTTTTATTGACGTGTAGTAAATGTTGATATATATACTCAATATCTGTATCATCGTCGGCTCCCCATCTTCCGTCACTTCCTTCAAAAACAAAATCTATTGTTCTTATCTGAGCTTTTCTTTCCCAATATGCTCTTTGATCTTCTTTACCCCAATCATTTCTTGTATAGAAGGGACCAGATTTTACTTTACCTACATTTCCAACTTTATCCATTTCGGTTACAAGGCCAGTCCAATTTGCTATGCACTGTGCAAGCCAAAATCCTTTAAGCTTATTAAAATAATTGTCCCTTGATACAACTATTTCATTTCCAGTAGGAGTATAATTTTTATATTCATAATTATCGTCTTTGAGTGTATTATGTTTTGAATTTTTTTCAGAAGAACAAGAAATTAAAGAAATCACGAAAATTATTAAAATCAGTTTTTTCATTACGAAATAATTTTTTAATTATAAATAACTTATCTTATTTTATTATTTAGAGCCATATGAGAACTCTTTTAAATTTAATCTTAAATTTTAAAAATAGTGTTGTTTTTTCAAAAGAACTCATTTGTATGCCCAATATTAAAAAATGAAAAATAACATCTATGTAATTGGTAGTTCTAATACTGACATGGTGATAAAATCAGATTCTATTCCTAGTCCTGGAGAAACAGTGATAGGGGGAAATTTTTATACTTTTCAAGGTGGAAAAGGTGCTAACCAAGCGGTTGCTGCATCAAAACTTGGTGGGAAAGTTACATTTGTTTGTAGGGTTGGAGATGATTCTTTAGGCAAAAACTCAATCAGACAATATGAAGCTCAGGGCATAAATACAGAATTTATTGGGGTAGAGGAAAATGAGCATACTGGGGTCGCATTAATTATGGTTGATAAAAAAGGTGAAAATCTAATATCAGTATCTTCAGGGGCAAATTCAAAAATAAAAATTGAAGATGTATCTTTTTTAGAAAACAAATTAACAAATGATGACATTGTTTTAACTCAACTAGAAATTCCTACAGATGTGGTCAAATACCTAATTGATATCTGTAGTAAAAAAAATGTGAAACTAATATTAAATCCTGCACCTTTTCAAAGACTTGAAGATAAATATTTGAAAAAAGTACATACCATAACACCAAATATCACAGAGACTAAATATCTCACGGAAATAGAAGTAAATGACATTGATTCATCCAAGTTAGCAGCTCAGAAGCTTCTTGATAAAGGAATAAAAAATGTTATAATAACAATGGGCTCAAATGGAGTTTTTTTTATGTCAGAAGGACAAATGGCTCACATAAAAGCAGAAAAAGTAAAAGCTTTAGATACAACTGCAGCTGGGGATACCTTTAATGGTGCTTTAGCCACAGCATTTTCTTTTGGTGTAGACTTAATTAAAAGTATTAGATTTTCAAATGCAGCCGCTGCATTTTCTGTAACTAGACTTGGTGCTCAAGATTCAATTCCAAAATTAAATGAATTAGATAAAAAGTTTCAAAATTATGTTTATAGTTGAAAATTATACTTTTTCGGTTTTTCTCTGCTTTATAACTATGTTATGTTGGGGTTCATGGGCAAATACTCAAAAACTTTCCCCAAAATCTTGGCCTTTTACATTGTTTTATTGGGATTATGCCATTGGTGTTCTTTTATTTTCATTACTAATAGGAATTTCGCTTGGTAGTTTTGGTGAAAGCGGGAGGCCATTATTTGAAGATTTAATGCAGGCTAATTTGGTATCTTATTTGAATGCTTTTTTAGGTGGAGTTGTTTTTAATCTAGCAAATTTGATAATTGTTGCCGCGATTAGTATTGCAGGGATGTCTGTAGCTTTTCCAATTGGAATTGGTACTGCACTTATTTTAGGTGTTTTTGTTAATTATGTTTCAACTCCAATTGGAAATCCATATTATTTATTTTTGGGAGTATTTTTAATTGTTTTAGCAATTTTAATTGATGCTATTGCATATAAGTATCATTTGGGTGATAAGAATACATCATCATACAGAGGGATAGTAATTTCGCTAATCGGAGGTATACTTATGGGATTGTTTTATAGGTTTGTTGCCTCTTCAATGTCTTCTGATTTTAACAATCCTGTGAGCGGTTTGTTTACACCATATAGCGCATTATTAATTTTTTCTTTTGGAATCTTTATTTCAAACTTTATTTGGAATACATATTTTATGTACAAACCAATTGAGGGCGATCCAGTAAAATTTAGAAACTATATCTCAAATTCAACTTTAAAAACTCATCTAATAGGTATACTTGGAGGTATTATTTGGTGTGTTGGAATGTCACTAAGCTTAATTTCAAGTGAAAAAGCAGGATATCCTATTTCTTATGGATTAGGCCAGGGCGCAACAATGGTCGCTGCAGCTTGGGGAGTTTTTGTATGGAAAGAATTTAAAGGGGCAAGTTTAAAAATTAACGTATTGATATCACTAATGTTTCTTTTGTTCATCAGTGGTCTAATCCTTATTATAATGTCAAGGTATAACTAGTAAATTGTTAGATTTTAATTTTTTACTTTAATTAACATCATTTAAACTCACTATTTTTTTGAGGATTTGGTCTTATTTCGATTTGACTGTTGGCTTTTACTTCCTTTCTTTCTTGTAACTCCGTAGGAGCCCATAAAAATTTTACCTCGTTTAGTTTTTTTATCACCCTTTCCCATTCTTTATTATTTTAAACTTTTTGATTTAAAATATATCTGGGAATTGAACACCTAAGACATATCCGAGAAGCAGTCCTAGTGCAAACATAATTAGTCCCTTAGCGCTAAAGAACCATCCAAAATTTTCTTCCCAAGAATCAGGTATAAAATTACCATCAGCATCTTCAGCTTTTCCAGTTCTGGTGAGATAACCTGCATAAAAGTACACTCCTGAAACAAGGATTACTATAAAAATAAGAGTTATTATAAATTCATTCATATTACTGTTTTTCAGTAAGTTAACAAGAAAAAATAAGAAATCAAAATTTAAAAATCATACTTCCTTGTAATTACATAAGACTGATAAAATAATTAATCAGTTACAATCATTTCAATTTTATTATTTCTTAAAGTATCTAAAGTATTTGACAAGTCCTCAGTTTTGAGTTTTTCAAACTTTTGTGCTATTGAATTTAATCTACCTTTTAAAATCTCATAAACTTCTACATAAGAATCAGCAGGTTTAAAATCAGATATTTGGACATTTGCAGCCAAATATCTCAATTTTTCAACAAGCATTTTCTGATATCTAACACCATCTTGTCCAGTACCAGTTATTTTTAATTGAATAAGTTGTTTTTCAATTTCTAAAAATTGATTTTCAAGCTTATCTACCATTTGAACAAATTCCTTTTTGGAACTTGAGTTTTTTAGCATAGCTTTTAAATCAAGTAACTGTCTCCTAATGACCTCGATTGAGTTGATGTGAGAGATTGCAGTATTCAAATCTGCATAGATTTTGGTAACTAGCTCATTTTGAAGATTGACGTCCTCTACAGTTCCTTCTGAATTAGGGTCTTTCATAACTTTTAAAGTCTTAGTCATTGAATTTGCACCTGATTTTAAAGTTATATTGTATGTTCCAGGTGGAGACATTATAGAAAAACTATAAAGACTTTGGTCTGCTCTTTCTTTATTTTTATCAAGAGTAAACCAATCGGCATATAATGGTTTTGTTCTAAAGACGATATCGCTCGTTTCCTCATTTGAAAAGTCCCACCAAAGTCTATTAATCCCTTTTTTTGCTTTTTCTTTTATGGTTTTAACAGGTTCATTTTTTTGATTCGTGATTATAATCTCTATGTCTTTTTCTCCGTTAGACCAATAATTAATTGATGCTCCTTTGGGTGGGTCTTGCCCTGTTGAAGCTTCTTTAAGCATCTGAAGACTATTTGTAACATTGTGAAACCTATATGCTGGTTTGATATCAAAAAGGTGAGCTTCTTTTTTTGTTATACTTTGGTCCAGCTGTTGAAGTGGGGACAGGTCATCTAAGATCCAAATTCCTCTTCCGTATGTTCCAACAACAAGGTCATTGAAGTGCTCTTGAACGTCAATCCAATACATAGGGCTTGGAGGCAAGTTTGACATTAAACTTTGCCAATTCTCGCCATCGTCATTTGAAAAGTATAATGCATTTTCAGTACCTAGGTAAAGTAAACCTTCTTTGACAGGATCTTCTTTGATATTTCTGGTGTAACTTAAATTACCAGGCTTAATACCGTTAGTTATTTTCTCCCACGATTTGCCGTAATTCTCTGTTTTGTAAACATAGGGTTTAAAATCTCCAACCTGATGAAACTCAATTGTCAAATAGGCTTTTGCAGGATTCCATTTGGAAGCCTCAATATTTCTTACAACACCAAGTTTTGGAAGTTTAGGAATATTTTTTGTGACATTTTTCCAAGTTTTCCCATTGTCTTGACTTACATGTACTAAACCGTCATTAGTTCCCGCCCAAAAGACCCCTTGTTTTACAGGTGATTCTTCAAAAGCGTATATAACATTCGCATATTCTACCGCAATATTATCTCCTGTTAATCCGCCTGAGAAGCCCTGCATTTTTTTATCATTCATTGTTAAATCAGGACTAATTACTTCCCACGATTGACCGTCATTTGTTGTCTTATGTACATGTTGGCTGGTAACATAAACAGTTTTGTTATCATGAGGGGAAATTAAAAGTGGGAATGTCCATTGAAATCGGTATTTTAACAATGAGGCATAACTTCCAGCAGCATATTCTGGCCAAACTTCAAGCTGTCTATATTGTTTTGTTTTTTCATTGTATCTAGTTACTATACCTCCAAGGGAACCTGAACCAGACGCACTTGACCAGACAATGTCAGGATTTTTAGGGTCAGGAGTTGCAAAACCACTTTCCCCGCCACCGACTTCTCTCCATAAACCTGATTGTATCATTCCTGAATGCCACCAATTTTCCATATTTGATCTACTAGGTCCTTTCATAGAAGGTCCGTCTTGTCTGTTAGTTAGTAAGTTATAGGGAATGCTATTATCAGTAGTTACGTGGTATAGTTGAGCTACGGGAAGAAAAGTTTTCAACCAGGATTTT
>CACERG010000007.1 GCA_902561795.1 uncultured Bacteroidota bacterium
TCCTTTTGATAGCACTATTTTTAAACACCTTGTCAAAAACTATTTGTTGAATTAGACTTATGGAACAGAACTACTACTGACTTACTTCTTACTGTACCAGTTATCTATTCTGCCGGTGACGCAAGTGCTCCAGCAGTAAATATTGGTGAGATGTATAACGAGGGTATTGATTTCGGACTTACATATGATGATACTTTTGGTGATCTTAACTTATCTATTACAGGAAACATTTCTACTTATAGAAATGAAATACTTGCTTTAGATGAATTTGCTACACCAATCTTTGGATCTAACAGAAGGGTTCCTGCCTTAACTGTTACTCAAGTAGGTGATCCAATATCTTCACTATATGGATTTGAAGTGGAAGGTATCTTCCAATCTCAAGCTGAAGCTGATGCTCACGCGCCTTATGGTACAACAGGATATAATGCACCTGGTAAATTCAAGTACGCTGATGTTAACAATGATGGTGAGATTAATGATGATGACAGAACCGTTATCGGTAATCCACACCCAGACTTTACATATGGTATAAACTTGAGTTTAACTTATAAAAATATCAATTTGACTCTCTTTGGAAATGGAGTACAAGGAAACGATATCTACAATTACGTAAGATACTTTGCTGACTTCAACACATTCCAAGGTAATAGATCTACAAGAGCACTTAACGATGCTTGGCAACCAAGCAACCCGTCAGCTCCAAGATCACAATGGACAGCAGCAGACCCTGATGCTACGTCTCCTATTATGGATGCGAATGATCAGATTAGTAGTAGAACTTCTACTTATCTAATAGAAGACGGTTCATATTTCAGATTGAGAAACGTACAACTTACTTATACTTTTAGTGACGCATTAAACGATACTCTAGGTATAAGTGGAGGAAACATATATTTCCAAGGTCAAAATCTATTAACTGTCACGAACTATTCTGGTCTAAACCCAGAAATTCAGACAACTAATGATATTCAATTAGGATACGACGGAGGATTTATGCCGGTTTCACGAACACTGACTGTAGGATTGAATCTATCATTATTTTAATAATTAATTATTTTGTAAAATGAAAAATTTGAAAAATCTATTTTTTGCTTCACTAGCCATTGTAACTCTTACAGTTGCTTGTGATGAAGAATTTTTAACAAAAGAACCCCAGGCTTCACTTTCTGGACCAGCTTTAGCTAATTCTGATGGTGTTGAAGGGAAACTTGTCTCTGCTTACCGTACCCTTGCAGGTTACGGAATGAGTGGAGGAGGAACATGGTATTACTCTACCTGGTCCTGGATTTTTGGTGCAATATCTTCTGATAATGCATTAAAAGGAACTGATGCTGGTGACCAGCCAGAGCACTCATTTATTGAGTCATATGACTTTAACACTTTTAATGTTCACAACCGCGATAAGTGGAGATCTGGATACTGGGGTGCTGCTAGAGCTAATGACGTTATAAATAGTGTAGCAGAAGCTGAAGACATTAGTGCGGCTAGAGCTGCAGAGATTGTCGGTGAAGCTAAATTCATTAGAGGGTGGCAACACTTTGAAATGCAGAAAATGTATAGAACTCCTAAGTACGTTAGTGAAGCTAACTTTAGCTTAGATGATCTAGAAGCTTCAAAAGTTCCTAATACAGGGAAGATTTGGGCTAACATTATCCAAGACTTTGCGGATGCTGCAGCTGCGCTTCCAGCAACTCAAGCAGAGGTAGGTAGAGCTACAAAATGGGCTGCATTAGCTTACCAAGCTAAAGCGTTAGTCTATAGTGGTGACTATACTTCAGCGCTCCCAATTTTGGAGAATATTGTTAACAACGGACCATATACGCTTGTCGACAAATTTGAAGACAACTATTTGGTAGCTACTAGAAACAATTCAGAATCTATTTTTGAAATTCAGTATGCTGTAAGTAGTGCTGACACCAATGCATCAAATGCTGAGATTGGTCTTGCACACCCATATATTGCTCCTTGGGGATGTTGTGGTTTCTTACAAGCACCTCAGGACTTAGTAGATTTCTTCCAAACGGATGCTAATGGTTTACCATTATTAGACGAATCTTGGAAAACTACTCATATTACTAATCCTACTGGAGCTAATATAGGAGAGCCTATTGGAGACCCAAGAGTTGACCCAAGACTTGACCACACTGTTGGTCGTCCAGGACAACTGTTCAAAAATCACCACATCATGCAAGTTGATTACATTCGTGACTTAACTTATGCAGGTCCATATTTTTCTAAAAAGCACATTGCTGAACCAGAAGGATTTGGTATTGGTGGATGGGGTAACCTTTCTGCAAACAACTTTAGAATTATGCGTTTAGGACACGTTAAGCTTTGGTTAGCTGAAGCTTATGTTGAAGCTGGACGTCTAGAAGATGCTCGTGCCCAAATTAACGACCTAAGAAGACGTGCTGCTAATCCAGCCGGCTTTAATCCAGGAGCAACACAGGGTGCAACTCGTGCAGACTACTCTTTAACAGGAGCACCTGGTGCTAACTATGTTATTGGTGAGTATACTGCAGCTTGGACAGATCAAGCTGTTGCAAGAAAAGCTGTGCGTTATGAGACTAGACTTGAAACTGCCATGGAAGGAAATCGTTTCTTTGATTTACAAAGATGGGGTGTTCAATCTCAAGTTCTTAACGAATATCTATCTAGAGAATCACGTTACAGAATTTACCTTCAAGGTAAGTCCTTTACATCACCTAAAAACGAGTACTATCCAATTCCAACTTATGCAATTGATAGATCATTCTCAGAAGGTGAGCCAACTTTAACACAAGATCCTAACTACTAGTAGTTAAATCTTTGAAAGTTCAAAACCGTGGAGTATATTTGCTCCGCGGTTTTTTTTTGATATATGATGAAAGGGAAATATTTATTAATCACACTAATTTTTTTAATCCAGTCCTGTTCAAAACAAAATAAGCTATTTGTTTTATTGAAATCAGAAAAAACAGGTATTGAATTCAACAATAAAATAACTGAAACAGATGACTTTAATATACTTACGGATGAGTATATTTTTAATGGAGGAGGGGTTGCACTAGCTGACTTTAATAGGGACGGTTTACCAGATTTATTTTTTACCGGTAATATGGTATCAAATGAGCTTTATTTGAATAAAGGTCATTTAAAGTTTGAGAATGTGACTAATAGTGCAAAATTAAATTCAACTGGATTTTGGTCAACAGGAGCAACAGTTGTAGATATAAATTCAGACGGTTGGATGGATATTTACGTTTCCGGAGCCATGAATACAAATAATAGAAAAAATAGACTTTATGTAAATCAGGGACTAAATAAAGAAAACATCCCTGTTTTCGAAGAACAAGCAGAAAAATTTGGAATTGATGATAACGGTAATACCATGGGGGCATGTTTCATTGATTATGATAAAGATGGCGATTTAGATTTATATGTTCTAAACAATGAACAAAACGAGACTATCCCAACTAACTACAGAAAAAAAATAATTGATGGATCAGCACCTAGTAATGACAAATTTTATAAGAATAACGGTGATGGGACTTTCAGTGATATAACTCTTGACGCAGGGATATTATTTGAGGGCTTTGGTTTAAGTGTTACGCCAGTTGACATAAATAAAGACCAATGGATCGATCTATACATAACAAATGATTATCTAACTAATGATCTTTTGTATGTAAATCAAAAAAACGGAAAATTTAAAAATGAAATCCAAGACTACCTATCTCATCAAAGTAAATTTTCTATGGGCTCAGATGCCTCAGATTTTAATAATGATGGCTATACTGATTTAATTTCCCTCGATATGCTAGGAGAAAGTCATGAGCGCCGAAAAACTACCATATCTAAAAGTTTTTTTTTCCAAAACGTATTAAACAAAAAATGGGACTATCAAGACCAGCATATGCGCAATATGCTATTTAAAAATAATGGACCAAATCTTCCATTTTCAGAAATAGGACAATTTTCAGGGGTTTACCAAACAGATTGGAGTTGGTCACCACTTTTTGCTGACTTTGACTATGATGGAAATAGAGATTTGTTTATAACTAATGGATTCCCAAGAGATATAACTGATATGGACTTTGCAAATTACAGACTTAGCTATGGAGCTTACACTCCGGTATCAACTCTTTTGGATTCCATACCTATAGTTAAAATACCTAATTATGCATACAAGAATAATGGTAACCTAACCTTTGAAGATGTAAGTAAAAAATGGGGCTTAGGTATTTCCTCATTTTCCAACGGAGCTGTTTTTAGTGATCTTGATCTAGATGGAGATATAGACTACGTTGTAAATAATATAAATGATAAAGCATTTATTTTTGAAAATATTTTATCCCAACAAGAAAATCCTCCAAACTATTTACAAATTGGGCTTGAAGGAGATAAATTAAATCCAGATGCTCTAGGAGCAAAAGTTGTTTTGCGCCTCTCAGATAATTCAATTCAATTTCAAGAGCAACAAATATCACGAGGTTATATGTCTTCTACCGATCCTGTAATGTATTTTGGACTTGGAAAACTAAAGGATGTAGTGTCTGTAGAAATTTTGTGGCCAAACGGACTTTTATCGAAAATTAATAATCCTGATATTAATAAAAGACTAACATTCAGTCAAAGCGAAGCGTTAGCTGTTAATTCTCTTATTTTTCCTTTTGTGGAAGAACAAAAACTTCTTCCTTACAAAGAGGTTTCTAGTAAATACAACATAAATTATTTTCATATCGAAAAAAACGTTCAGGACTTTTTTAAACAGCGTTTATTACCACACAAATTATCCCAAAATGGTCCGTGTATTGCAGTAGGTGATATAAATAGTGACGGTAATGAAGATTTTATAGTAGGTAGCTCAACAACATTTTCACCCAGGGTTTTTATACAAAGTGACAACAGTAAATTCATTTCGAGGGATTTATTTCAAAAAGAACAAGAGAAAAAATATGAAGTTGAAAGTATGACTCTTTTTGATGCAGACCAAGATGGAGATCTTGACCTTTATCTTGTTTCCGGTGGTAACGAATATGACATTGGCTCTGAGTGGTACCAAGATAGATTGTTATTTAATGATGGCTTTGGAAATTTTGAAAATCAACAAAACAGACTTCCAAAGATGCATGTTAATGGTTGCATTGTTAGACCAGCTGATTTTGATAATGATGGAGATTTGGATTTATTTGTTGGAGGACACAACAAACCTGGAGCTTATCCATTAGCTGATAATAATTTTTTATTAAGAAATAATAACGGTTTTTTTGAAGATGTTACGGATGTCACCATTCCTTCATTAGATTCGTTTGGTATTCTAACAGATGCTTTATGGACTGATATCAACTGCGATAAGCGAAATGACATAATTCTTGTAGGAGAATATAGCCCTGTTACAATATTGTTAAATAAAGAAAAGGGTTTTGAAAAATTGGAATCAGAAACTCTTAAAGATACTCAGGGTCTTTGGAGGGCAATTGAGCAGGTTGACATTGACCAAGACGGAGATTTAGATTATATTTTAGGAAATTTAGGAAAAAATAATATGCTATCTCTATCTCCAGAAACCCCAATGTATATATCAACTAAGGATGTAGATAAAAACGGTAGTGTTGATCCCTTAATTTTTAATTCCCAACAAAATAGCAAGGGAGAATTAGATATTTATCCAATTCAATTTTGGGATAATCTAACCCAACAAAGTCCAATGTTTAGGCAAGAATTCAATTCGTATCATTCATTTTCAAAAGCTAACTTTGAATATTATAAAGAAAAAGGATTCATAGATAATGATAGTATTTTGATAGCTAAACACAGTGAATCCAAATGGATTGAAAATTTGGGTGAAGGTAATTATAAACTTAATTCATTACCAGATTTACTCCAGTTAGGCCCCATAAATGATTTTCTTATTTTTGGCGCTGGTAATAAACGAAGAGTGTTTGTCGTAGGGAATGATTTTGGAGGTGCACCATTTGAAGGGAATACGGACGCATTACAAGGGACCATTTTATATTTAGATGAAAATGAAGGAGAGAAAGTTGTAAGCGCGCAAGATTCAGGTTTTAATGTTTTTGGTGATGCTAGAGAGATTAAAAGTGTAAGGCTTAAGAATGGTAAAATTTTGATTTTGGTAGCTCAAAATCAAAATAAACTGCTAGCATTTGAAGAGTTTTAGTTTTTAAGGCCTAAAAAATATTATTTCACTATTACATATTCAATTTATTTGACTTAAATGTCCTATTTTTATCCCGCTATAATGTGTTGAAAACTGAATTTTACTTTTGATCATTTTCATTAGTTGTTCTAAATTCAGTAAGAATAAATGTATGAGGAATCTTAGAGCTTTAATATTTTCAGTCTTATTTATCCAATTATCATGTAATCAACATGATAGTAGGGAATATATTCAAAAATTAGATAATCCTGAATTATTCCAGTTTGCAATGCAAAATCTTACTGACATTGTAGTTTACGATATCTTTTCACCACCTGTTGCTTCAAGAGTCTACTTATACCCAACAATAGCTGCATATGAGATAATCGCTGCGTATCAGCCTGAAAGCTTCAACAGCCTTGCAGGGCAGGTCAAAGATTTGAATGAAATTCCAAAATCAGATAATAAGGCTATAATTCCAAACCTTGCTGCTCTATTTTCTTTTAATAGTGTTGGCAAAAAACTCATTTTTTCACAAGATAAAATGGAATCTTTTGAAAATGAATTCTATCAAAAATTAATTGAGTATAATGTTCCAAAAAAAGTAATAAAAGTTTCTAAAAATTATGGAGAAGAAGTAGCAGAATTTATTTTAGAATGGGCTTCTAAAGATATGTATAGTCAAACCCGTACATTTCCAAAATATGCTATCAAAGAAGAAGATAAGTATTGGAAGCCAACTCCACCTGATTATATGGATGGAATTGAACCTCATTGGCAAGAAATTAGAACTATGGTTTTAGATTCGTCAAACCAATTTCCCCCAAAAGACCCATTACCATTTAATTTAGAAAAAGACAGTCCTTTTCATAAACAGTTGATGGAGGTTTTTAACGTTATAAATGGACTTACTGAAGAACAAGTAGAAATCGCAAAGTTTTGGGATTGTAATCCATACGTAACTCATCATAAAGGACATTCTATGTTCGCTACAAAAAAGATCACACCTGGAGGACATTGGATTGGAATAACTTCTATAGCCACTAGAAAAGCAAAAAGTTCTTTTGCAGATACAATAAATGCATATGCTAATGTTTCTATTGCTTTGTTTGATGCATTTATAAGTTGTTGGGATGAAAAATGGAGAACTTTGGTAGTGCGACCAGAGACATTAATTAATGAACATTACGATGAGGAATGGCTACCATTATTACAAACCCCCCCATTCCCAGAATATACAAGTGGACACTCCGTAATTTCAAGAGCTGCAGCAGTAACTTTAACAAAAATCTACGGAGATAATTTCAATTTTGTAGATACTACAGAAATAGCTTATGGGCTTCCTCAGAGAAGCTATAAGTCTTTTATACATGCTTCTGAAGAGGCAGCGATATCAAGACTATACGGGGGTATTCACTATATGATGGCAATTACTGAAGGTGTTTCACAGGGCGAAAAAGTAGGGTCGTATATTGCTAGCAGATTAAAAACAAAAAAAACTTCTAATAGGGCATTAACTTTTAATACGACAACTGGTGAAAAAAAGCCTTAGTTTTTGGCAGATAATTACCATGAACTTTGGTTTTTTTGGGGTTCAATTTAGCTTTGGTTTGCAACAAAGTAATATGAGTGCAATTTATAGGTATTTGGGTGCAGAAGAATCTGAGTTACCTATTTTATGGCTAGCAGGTCCAGTTACAGGTCTTATTGTTCAGCCAATAATTGGAGCAATTAGTGATGGAACTTGGTCACCTAAATTTGGTAGAAGAAAGCCTTTCTTTCTAATTGGAGCAATAATTGCAAGTTTAGCCTTAATTGCTATGCCTTACTCTAGTTCAATATGGATGGCTGCTAGTCTTTTATGGATTCTAGATGCTGCAAATAACATAGCTTTGGAACCGTATAGAGCTTTTATTTCTGATAAATTACCGAAAAAACAATTTTCATTTGGTTTTTTAGTTCAAAGTTTTTTCACTGGTCTAGGAACTACATTAGCCAATTTCACACCTGCTATTTTGGTTTCCTTTGGCATATTAGCGTTAACTGATAAAATGGGAAATGGTATTCCCGTTTCAACTTATTGGGCTTTTTTAATTGGTGCTGCTGCATCCATTATAACTATTTTGATTACGGTCATTACAACCTCGGAATATCCTCCTACTTTAGAAGAGTTAAAAGAAATTCAATCTTCAAAAACAAATAAAAATTTATTAATAAAAACTTTCCAAGATATTATTTTTGCATTCAAAAACATGCCTGCAACTATGAAACAGTTAATACCGGTTATGTTTTTTCCTTGGTATGCAATGTTTTGCTATTGGCAATATTTAACTTCAGCTCTTTCACTCTCCTTATATGGTACCCTAGACGAAACAACTTCATTTTTCAATAAGGCACAACTTTTGACAGGTAATTTAAATGGCACTTACAATATTATTTGTTTTTCAATTGCTTTTGCACTAATTCCAATTGCAAAAAAAATTGGACCCAAAAGATTACACTTTTTTAGCTTAGCTATTGGAGGATTTGGTCTTTTATGCATGCCGTTACTAAATGACACAGACATTTTATTTGTTTTGCCCTTTGGAAGTGGAATTGAAATTTCTCAAATATATCTTTTTTCCTTTTGTATGGGTATTACCTGGGCTTCCATGATGGCTATGCCTTATCAAATGTTAGCATCAACTATTCCAACAAATAAAATGGGAATTTATATGGGTATATTCAATATGTTTATCGTTATCCCAATGATTATTCAAATTTTTTCTGTTCAGTATATTGTTTATGATCTTTTAGGACAAAATCCAATAAATATTATACGCCTATCGGGCACCTTTCTTATTGTAGGAGGAATTTTTTCTTTATTTGTTAGCCAACCTGCGAAGGCAGATTCAATTTAATTGAGTAATTTCAGCATTATAATTTTAACTTATGTCAAATCAGCAACATAGAAGGGCTGCTCTAGTTTATCATGCTAAACCTAGACCTGGAAAAACAAAAGTTGTTCCAACAAAAAATTATAATACTCAAAGGGACTTAGCATTGGCCTATTCCCCTGGTGTTGCTATTCCGTGTAATGAAATAGAAAAGCAAAAATCTGATGTTTACAAGTATACCAATAAAGGAAACTTGGTTGCTGTTATTACCAATGGTACTGCTGTTCTTGGACTAGGAGATATTGGTCCATGCGCCTCTAAACCTGTTATGGAGGGTAAAGCTTTACTTTTTAAAATTTTTGCAGGTATTGATGTTTTTGACATAGAATTAGACGCTAAAGATCCAGAAAAATTTATTGAAGCAGTTAAAGCTATTTCTCCAACATTTGGAGGAATAAATTTAGAAGATATTAGATCACCAGAAGCATTTGAAATTGAACGTAGGCTTAAGGAAGAACTTAATATTCCTGTTATGCACGACGATCAACATGGAACCGCTATCATTTCTGCTGCTGCTCTTTTAAATGCGCTAGAGCTTGCAGGTAAAAAGATTACAGATGTGAAAATTGTCGTTTCTGGAGCAGGTGCTGCAGCTATAGCATGTGCCAAACTATATGTTTCTTTTGGTGCAAGAACGAAAAATATTGTAATGTTGGATAGTAAGGGAGTGATTCAAAAAAATCGTGAAGACCTTACTCTAGAAAAAGCTCAATTTGCTACAAAACAAGACCTAAAAACATTGGAAGAGGCAATTGTTGGTGCCGACGTGTTTATTGGTTTGTCACAACCTAACATCCTTAAAAAAAAGATGCTTAAACAGATGAATATTAATCCAATTGTTTTTGCAATGGCTAACCCAGATCCAGAAATTGGATATAATGATGCTTGTAATACACGAAATGACATTATTATGGCAACTGGTCGTTCAGACCATCCCAATCAGGTTAACAACGTACTTGGTTTTCCTTTCATTTTTAGAGGTGCTTTAGATGTAAAAGCAACTTCAATAAATGAAGAAATGAAGATGGCAGCAGTAAAGGCAATTGCTGATCTTGCAAAAGAGTCTGTTCCAGAGCAAGTAAACATAGCTTATGATGAAACAAGATTGAGTTTTGGTAGAGACTATATTATACCTAAGCCTTTTGATCCCCGTTTAATTACAACTGTACCTCCTGCAGTTGCAAGAGCTGCGATGGAGTCAGGTGTAGCTACAGAACCAATAGAAAACTGGGAACGTTACAGGGAAAACTTAGAACAACGTCTAGGTAACACTCAAAAAATGATTCGATTGCTTCACGATCGTGCTAAATTAGCTCCTAAACGCTTGGTTTTCGCTGAAGCAGACCAAATGGATGTTCTTAAGGCCGCTCAAATTGTTTTTGAAGAATCTATTGCCATACCTATATTATTAGGAAATAGAAAAAAAATTAAAGAATTGTGTGATCTTATTGAATTCAATGCAGATGTTGAAGTAATAGATCCCAAAGAAAACGAACAAAATAAGATTAGAAATAAATACGCTGAGCTTTTTTGGCATTCACAAAAAAGAAAAGGTTACACTTTGTACGATGCACAACGCTTAATGAGAGAGAGAAACTATTTTGCGTCTATGATGATAAAGAATGGAGACGCAGATGCAATGATTTCAGGTTATTCTAGAAACTACAGATCAGTTGTTAAGCCTATATTAGAAACTATTCCAAAAAATAAAGGAGTCAGTCGTGTAGCTGCTGCAAATTTGATGTTAACAAAATCGGGACCATTGTTTTTAACAGATACAACAATTAATGTTGATCCATCATCAAAAGAATTAGCAAAAATCGCACAAATGACCGGACAAATGGCAAAAATTTTTGGATTAGAACCCGTGATAGGGATGCTTTCCTTTTCAAATTTTGGATCTTCACGCTTTCCACAGGCAAAAAAAGTTTCCAAAGCAGTAACTATGCTTCACAGAAGTAATCCAGACTTAATTGTTGATGGACCTATACAATCTGATTTTGCTCTAAATAAGAAACTTTTACAAGACAGATTTCCATTTTCAAGTCTTACTAACAAAAAAGTAAATATTTTGGTTTTTCCAAATTTAGATGCAGCCAATATAACCTATAAGCTTATGAAAGAATTAAACGAAGCGCATTCGATAGGGCCAATTTTAATGGGTCTAAGTGAACCAATTCATATTTTGCAGTTAGGTGCTTCCGTGTCTGAAATCGTTAATATGTCTGCTGTTGCAGTTGTGGATGCCCAAACAAAGAAAAAATAAATAAATGATAACACAAATTATTGGCAGATTGGTTGAAAAAACTCCTACACAAGTTGTAATTGACTGTAATGGAGTAGGTTATGCAGTTAATATATCACTGCACACCTTTTCTCAGATTAATGATGGCGAAAATATTAAACTCTATACCCACCTACAGGTACGCGAAGACTCCCACACATTATTTGGCTTTAATACAACTATTGAAAGATCAGTTTTTTTACTTTTAATTTCAGTTTCTGGAATTGGTTCTAGTACAGCAAGAATGATGTTATCATCTCTCGAGCCTCTTCAAATCCAGCGTGCAATAATTTCAGATGATTTAAATACTATAAAATCAGTTAAAGGTATTGGTTTAAAAACAGCTCAAAGAGTTTTAATTGAATTAAAAGATAAAATGTTAAACCTTCAAGTCGAGGGTGAAATTCAAAATTTTGGAAACAATACAATCAAAGATGAAGCGTTATCAGCATTAGAGGTTCTTGGTTACACAAGGAAGCAGTCTGAGCGCATCTTAGATAGCATTATTCAGAGTGCTCCAGAAAGTTCTGTTGAGGAACTTATCAAGGAGGCTCTGAATAAATTGTGAATTTTTGATTGAAATATCTGAAAATGTAGTTTTTAAACCATCCAAAAACTTCATCATCATTTTTATCTTGATGATGCTAGTTAGTAAAATTGTTTTTGGACAAAAAGCTGCTGAAATGGGTTCCATTACTGAACCAAAGTCAAGTAGTATTGAAAACTTATATACCTATGACCCTGAAAGTAATCTCTATATTTTAACAGAGGAAATAGGAGGTTACCCTATTAGTACCCCAATGGTAATGACTATTGCTGAATATGAGTCATTTATTCTAAAGGAACAAATGAGTAGGTATTTTAAAGAAAAAATTCAAGCACTTAGTGGTTACGGCTCAGATATCGAAGATGCACAAAAAAATTTACTTCCAGAACTTTATGTAAATAATGAGTTTTTTGAATCAATTTTTGGTAGTAATACCATTGATATAAAACCTCAAGGTTCGATAGGAGTGGATTTAGGATACCGATACCAAAGAAGTGATAATCCTATTGCCTCAGTTATTAACCGTAGATCACCAGGTTTCGATTTTGACCAAAGAATCAGTTTAAGTTTGTTAGGAAATATTGGTGAACGCCTTCAAATTACAGCTAATTATGATACCGAATCTACTTTTGATTTTCAAAACTTGGTAAAAATAGAATTTAACCCTCCAAAACTATCGGAATTAACAGAAATAGTTCCAGGCAAATTAGGTTCAAATATTTCATCTATCAAAAATACTGTTAACGACATAAGTCAAACAATTAGTGACGCAGAAGAAACTATCAATGAATCAAAAAATTCATTAAATAAAGTAAGACAAAAAATTGATAATCTTAAAAATAATGTGAAACAACTTCCTAATAACCCAGAGCTTGTAGGAAATAGGGTATCAGAATACTTAAGAGGTAAAATAACAGAAGACGCTATTATTCAAAACATAGACATTGGGAATATCAATATGCCGATAAATAGTAATCTAATTCAAGGTGCACAAAGTTTATTTGGAGTACGTACAGATCTAAAATTTGGAAATACAACTATATCTGGAGTATTTTCAGAACAAAGATCTCAATCGCAAAATATAGTTTCCCAAGGAGGAGGAAGATTACAAGAGTTCAACTTCTTTGCTTTAGATTACGAGGAAGATCGACATTTTTTTATTAGTCAATATTTTAGAGATAATTATGATCTATTTTTAGCTAATTATCCATATATCAATTCCCCAGTTCAAATTACTCGTATAGAAGTTTGGGTCACAAATAGGGGATACCAAACTCAAAATGTAAGAAATATAATAGCACTTCAAGACTTGGGAGAACCTAATCCTGAAAATACTAAATTAGACGATAATTATCAGGGTTTTATAAATTCTTCAAATCCATTTTCCCCGCCTGATAACAGCGTAAATAAACTTGATCCAGACGAAATTGGTTTTAACGGTGTACTCAATACAAAAATAAGGGACATAGCAACAGTTAACAATGCTTTTGAAAATATTAATGCGAATGAGGGATTTGATTATGCAGTATTAGAAAGTGCAAGAAAACTTAGCCCTCAAGAATATACATTCCACCCTCAATTAGGATATATATCTCTTAATCAGCGTCTAAGTAATGATGAAGTTTTAGGAGTCGCTTTTCAATTTACTCATTTGGGGAAGACATATCAGGTTGGAGAATTTGCTAATGGAGATATTCCAGGAACTTCAGTAATTCAACAAAATCAAAATTTCATTCAAGGGCAAGGTCAACAGGAACAAGTTCAAACAAATAGTTTAATTGTCAAAATGTTAAAAAGTAGTTTAACTGATGTTCGCCAGCCAGTTTGGGATTTGATGATGAAAAATATCTACAATACAGGAGCATTTCAACTTTCCGAGGAGGATTTTCGTTTAAATATTTTGTATAGTGATCCATCACCAATCAACTATTTAACTCCAGTTGATAAATCCATATGGCCAGAAGATTTAGATAATGAAATATTATTAAACACATTAGAACTTGATAAACTAAATGCGTATCAAGATTTAGTACCTAGTGGAGATGGATTTTTTGACTTTCTTCCTGGTATTACAGTTGAGCCTCGTTTTGGAAGAATCATCTTTACTAAAGTTGAGCCATTTGGAGAATTTTTATTTGGAATTTTAGATAATCCAAGTTCAGTGAAAGAGAATTATGACATGGATAATACTTTTAATGCAAATCAAAAAAAATATGTTTTTAAGGAAATGTATACTCTTACAAAAGCAGCTGCTTTAGAATTTACCGAAAAAAATAAATTCCAACTCAAAGGAAGATATAAGTCTGAAGGAGGTGATGGTATAAATATAGGAGCATTTAATATTCCAAGAGGTTCTGTCAGAGTTACAGCAGGAGGAAGAATTCTTCAGGAAGGATTGGATTATACAGTAAATTATGAAATAGGAAGAGTAAAAATATTAGATGAAGGTCTTAAAGCATCAAATATTCCTATCGATATTTCAGTTGAAAATAATTCGTTTTTTAATCAACAGAATAAAAGATTCTCTGGAATTAATTTGAAACATCGGCTGACTGATAATTTCTATGTTGGAGGTACACTTATAAATCTTAGTGAAAATCCTCTTACTCAAAAAGCAAATTATGGAACCGAACCAGTAAACAATACAATGAAAGGCTTAAATACAAATTTTTCTACTGAACTTCCCTTTTTAACTCGTTTGGTTAATAAGTGGCCAACTATAAGGACTAGTATTCCTTCTCAAATTTCATTTAGAGGTGAAGTTGCAAGCATTAATGCAAATGATCCTCGAAATACAAGATTAAATGGTGAGACAAACGTTTATATAGATGATTTTGAAGGGGCACAAACAAATATTGATGTAAAAGGATTTAATGCATGGAACCTTTCTAGTGTCCCTATTAAAGGAGTTTTAGGATCAACGCTACAAGGACTCGAAAGTGGTTACGGAAGATCTAAACTAGCATGGTATTCTATTGATCAAATTTTTTATTCTAGACAACCACCAGGAATAAATAATGATGATATATCGAGTAATGAAACTAGAAGTATATCAATAAATGAACTTTTCCCAGAGCAGGATTTGGTACAAGGAATGATTAGTAGACTACCAACCTTAGATTTGGCATTTTATCCAAAAGAAAAAGGGCCTTATAATAATGCAGAAGTATCACAATTTTTATTAGACCCAAAAAAAAACTGGGCTGGCATTACACGAACACTAAATGCAACAAATTTTGAACAGTCAAATGTTGAGTTTATCGAATTTTGGTTACTGGATACATTTTCAGATAATACTTCAGAAAATGATGAATTAGGAGAATTAGTATTTCACTTAGGTAATATATCTGAAGATATACTTCGCGATGGTAGAAAACAATTTGAGAACGGACTTCCAAGTAATAGCGAAATTACACCTACTTATGAAACTCCTTGGGGTAGAGTCCCTGCAACCCAATCTTTAGTATATGCTTTTAATTCAAATTCTGAGGATCGTATTTTACAGGATGTTGGATTAGATGGTCTTAGTGATCAAGAGGAGTCTGAAGTTTTTACAAATGGTCCAACAAACGATCCTGCAGGCGATAATTATGAATATTATCTACAAGCAGAAGGTAGTATACTTGAGCGCTATAAAAATTATAACGGATTTGAAAACAACACTCCAATTGAATTCAGTGACAATGATCGAGGTAATACAACTGAACCTGATACAGAAGATATAAATAGAGATCAAAGTATGAACACTATTGATAGTTATTTTGAATATCATGTACCAATTTTTAAAACAATGCGGGTAGGAAATCATCCATTTATAACCGATGTAAGAGAGAATGTTGAGGTGAGAGCTCCAAATGGTGACGAGTACACTACTAGATGGATACAATTCAAAGTACCTATTCAAAAGTCATATTATGAAAACACATCTTTTAATTCATATTTTGGGGCGGTAAATAATATTAATGATTTGAGATCGATTAGATTTATGCGAATGCTATTAAGTGGTTTTAGCGAAAATATAGTATTTCGTTTTGGCACACTAGACTTGGTAAGAGGAGATTGGAGACGTTATAACAAAGCTCTTAATGAGAACATAATAGCAAATGAAAATACTACGGTTGACATTAGTACAGTAAATATTTTGGAAAATGAAAATAGAATTCCAATCAATTATGTTTTGCCACCTGAAATTCAAAGAGAGCAGATAAATAATAATAACACTATAATTCGTCAAAACGAACAATCTCTAGCGATGCGAATTTTTGATTTAAAGCCTATGGACTCAAGAGGAATTTTTAAAACAGTTGATCTTGATATGAGGCAATACAGTAAATTACGAATGTTTTTGCATGCAGAGTCATTACCAGGTAAAGAACCCCTTCCGGGTTTAAAATCTGAAGATGAATACGATAAAAGAATAGTCGCATTCATTCGCCTAGGAACAGATTATCAAGATAATTTTTATCAAATTGAAATTCCTTTAGAACCCTCTGATTATGATGAAAATGTTTCAAATAGTTTGACCTCTGAAGAAGTATGGATCCCAGATTCTAATTCTATTGAAATATCTATTGACTTACTTTCAAGGCTTAAAGCTAAATCATTGCAAAAATTAGGATTAGGCGAAACATTATATTTCGATGAGGAGTTAAATGAAATTTTTGAATTTACACCGATAAGTTCTCTTCCTGGGCAAAAAAAATATAAACTTGCAATTAAAGGTAATCCATCACTTGGCAACATAAGAACATTAATGATAGGCCTGAAAAACCCATCAAGTAAATTGGGTGATGACCTTTCTGGTGAAGTTTGGTTTAACGAGTTGCGTATTTCTGGAATAGACAATCAAGAAGGATGGGCAGCTGTTGGTGCATTAGATGCAAATTTAGCAGATTTTGCAAATTTTTCTGCTAATGGGAGATATTCATCGATAGGGTTTGGCAGTATAGATCAAACACCAAACCAAAGAACAAGAGAGGAACTTTTACAATACGATTTTATTTCTAATCTAAATTTAGGCCAGTTGGCACCATCAAAATGGGGACTACAAATTCCATTAAGTTTTGCGAGTGGAGAAACTTTCATAACTCCTAAATATGATCCTTTTTATGAGGATTTGAAATTAGAAGATCGCTTGGAAATATCTGAGCGAAGATCACAAAGAGACTCAATTCGTAATCAGGCTATTGATTATACAAATAGAAAAAGTGTAAGCCTAATTGGAGTAAGAAAAAATACTTCAGGTAATGGTATTCAAAGATTTTATAGCCCAGAGAATTTTGATTTTTCGTATGCATACAACAAATTAGAGCATCGTGATTTTGAGATAGAAAAACAAGAAGAGATCAATTTGTTGCTTGGAGCTAATTATGGCCATTCATTTAATACAAAAACAATAGAACCCTTTAAAAATGTAAAGTTTTTTAATAGGAAAAGATATTGGAGATGGCTTCAACAGTTTAATTTTAATTTGTTACCAAACTCTCTTGAAGGTTCGGTAAACGTGAATAGAATTTTAAATAATCAAAAGTTTAGACAGGTTTATTTAGAAGGTACTGATGCTTCACTTCAACGAAGTTTACCTAACTTACAACAGAGAAATTTTTTGTTTGATTATAATTATTCACTAAGTCATAATATCACAAGTTCTCTACGATTTAACTTTAATGCTGCAACAAGTAGTATAGTGAGGCAAAATGATCAAAATTACCAACAAGACAATAGTAATATTTTATTGAGAAACCTATTAAATACTGGAGAACCAAATACTCATTTTCAATCCTTGGCATTAAATTATAAATTTCCTTTTCAGAATATACCATTTTTGAGTTTTATTGATGCAGCCTATAGTTATGTGGGTAATTTCAATTGGCAGCGAGGATCAGAAGCATTAGCAGAAGTTACTAATGATGACGGCTTATCATTAGGAATTGTAAACACAATTCAAAATAATAATAAAAAGACATTAACTGGAGCAATTTCTTTTTCTAAACTCTACAGTGCACTTGGATTAAGGCCCAATACAATAAGGTCGCCTAAAATGACAAGTGAATTAAAAAATAATGATACAATTAAAAAAAATTCTACAATTCGGAAAAGTTTAACTAAAATAGTAGATGCTCTAGCTACATTAAAAAGAATTCAGTTTAATTATAATGAAAATAATGGGACAGTTCTTCCTGGCTATCTTCCAAGTGTAGGTTTTGCTGGAGGTATGCAACCTACTCTCGGTTTTACAATAGGCAGTCAAGCTGATATTAGATATGAAGCGGCAAGAAAAGGATGGCTAACTGGATTTCCAAACTTTAATCAATTATTCACTCAACTCAAATCAAATAAATTTCTTGCAACTGCACAGATGGTCCCCTTTAAAGGCTTGATTATAGACCTTAATGCAGAAAGAGATTTTGCGGAAAATAAGATAGAAAACTTCAGTATAAACAACTCACAATATTACCCTCAAAACTCAAATATTTCAGGCAATTTTGGCATTTCTACTATAATGATTAAAACAGCATTTAATCGTTCAGATGGCCAGGGGAGTAAAACCTTTGATGAATTTAGAAAAAACAGAACAGTAATAGCAAGACGTCTTTATGAAAACAGTAATATTTCAGAATTAACAAGTGAAATTGATGGATACCCGATTGGTTACGGTAAAAACCAGCAATCAGTTTTACTTCATTCTTTCATTGCCGCATATTCAGGTATTGATCCTTACAAAATAAATCTAAATCCAATAAAACAAACGCCACTGCCAAATTGGAACTTAAAATTAACTGCTTTATCAAAAATCAGGTCTTTTTCAAAAATTTTCAATCGTTTTTCTATTAATCATGCCTATAGAGCTAGTTACACATTAAATAACTTTCAAACAAATTTTGATTATGATTCAACCGTTCCTTTTCAAACAGATAAACTAGGAAATTACATACCCGAGCGACTTTATTCTAATATTAATTTAGTAGAACAATTTAATCCTTTAGCTAGGGTAGATATGGAATTTAAAAATTCAATAAAAATTTTAGCAGAATTTAGAAAAGAACGTGCAATTTCTTTAAGTCTTGATAATAATCTAATTACTGAGACTCTCGGAGATGAATACATAGTCGGTCTTGGATATAGAGTTAAAGATGTAAGATTTAGAACCAATATCAGTGGGAGAAGAGTGATTTTAAGTGGTGATTTAAATGTTAAAATTGATGTTTCATATCGTAATAACTTGACGTTACTCAAGAATCTTGAATATGATAATAACCAAGTAACAGCAGGACAAAAACTTATGGCAATAAAAGTAACTGCTGATTATGCACTTACAAAAAATCTTACAGCTTTATTTTTTTATGATCATAATTTTTCTGAGTTTGCAATTTCAACTGCGTTCCCACAAACTAGTATTCGATCAGGATTTACAATTCGTTATAACTTTGGTAATTAAAAGTATTTTTGATAAAGGAAATATTTTAAATTTGTCAAAAAAAATGAGTATTCCAGCTGATTTAAAATATACTAAAGACCATGAGTGGATAAAATTTGATGGTGAAATTGCTACTGTAGGAATCACTGATTTTGCCCAAGGTGAACTTGGAGATATAGTTTATGTTGAAATTGATACTTTAGACTCAAAAATTGATGCCGAAGAAGTTTTTGGTTCTGTGGAAGCAGTAAAAACAGTTTCAGATCTATTTATGCCAGTTACAGGAGAAATAATTGAAGTCAATGAACTTTTAGAAGACACACCTGAAATAGTTAATGAGGATCCCTACGGGAAAGGCTGGATGGTTAAAGTACGCTGTAGTAATTTGGATCAATCTAAAAACCTTTTAGATCACGAATCTTACGATACATTACTGAAAAAAGGATAAAATTTAAGACTTTGCTCATAACGATTATTAAATGGACTTATTATTAGTTAAGAAATGGTTTTTTTTTGTATATTTTTTTTAGATTAGCTTTTTAAATTTATTTGACAATGCAGCCAAAAAAAAATGAAAAAGTAGATTTAACTAAAAACAGTAGTTTATACTTTGTAATCGGTTTATCTGTTGTTTTGTTAATCACATGGCAAACCATTGAATGGAAAACTTATAAAAAAACTTATGATTATGAAGCTCTAAATGTGGAGGATGACGATGATGAGGATATCCCAATTACAGAACAAATTAAAACACCACCACCACCACCACCTCCTCCTCCTCCAGCACCAGAAATAATTGAAATTGTAGAGGATGAAGAAGAGGTTGAAGAGACTGTAATCGAGTCAACTGAAACAGATGAAGAAGAAATTGTTGAAATAGTGGAAGTGGAGGAAGAGGAAGTTGACATAGATGTTCCTTTTGCTGTTATTGAGGATGTGCCAATTTTTCCAGGTTGTGAAAGAGTCAAAAAATCAGAGAGACGAAACTGTTTTCAAGAAAAAATGAATAAGCATATAAGGAAAAATTTCCGCTACCCTGAAATTGCTCAGGAAATGGGTATACAAGGACGAGTATATGTCAACTTTATAATATCCAAAAATGGAAGTATCACAAATATTAGAATGCGTGGACCAGATAAAAATTTGGAAAAAGAAGCAGAGCGCATAATTTCAAAACTCCCGTCTATGACTCCAGGTAAGCAAAGAGGAAGACCTGTCCGGGTTCCTTTTAGTATTCCTATTACATTCAGATTGCAATAAAATTTATCTAGGGATAATTCATTGCTCAATGACTTATTCTGCACTATATTTGCTTGTTGAATGATGACGTCTGATGCCCCTTTATAAAACCATTTCAATAAACACACGGTACAAAAACTTAATTGATTTCACCCAGCTTACAAAACTAAGACTGTCGATTTCAATAGTATTGTCATCAATTGCAGGTTATTTTTTAGCTGCTGAGGAGATTGACTATCCCTCTTTGGTTTTGCTTATAACAGGAGGTTTTTCTATGGTCGGAGCCTCAAATGTTTTTAACCAAATATTTGAAAAAGACTTAGATAAGAAAATGTTAAGAACACAAAATAGACCACTTCCGGACGGGAGAATTCAACCTAAGACTGCAATGTATATAGGAGTTATGCTTACCCTGATTGGAGTTGTTTGTCTTTATTTAATAAATTTAAAAACTGCGTTCTTCGCATGCATCTCCACATTTTTGTATGCTTGCTTATACACTCCCCTTAAACAAAAAACACCATTATCAGTCTTTGTGGGTGCATTCCCAGGAGCGATACCATTTATGTTAGGATGGGTAGCTGCAACTAATAAGTTTGGAATTGAACCTGGACTATTATTTATGTTACAGTTTTTTTGGCAATTTCCCCATTTTTGGGCGATAGGATGGCTTATGCATGATCAGTACGAATCTGCGGGTTTTAAAATGTTACCTTCTGGATCAAAAGATCAAAGTACAGCTTTCCAAGTTGTCTTTTATACACTTTGGACAATCTTAATTTCACTTATACCTTCATTCAGATTTACTGGTGTTCTTTATTTAACTCAGTTAGCCTCGGTAATTATATTACTATTAGGAATAATGTTTTTTTATTTTGCTATAAATTTGATGTTGTCAAAAACCGACAGATCAGCAAGTCTTTTAATCAAATCAAGTATTATTTATATTACTGGAGTACAAATTGTATATGTACTCGATAAATTATTATTTCAATGAGTAATGACGAAACATTATTAAAGTCCAATAAAGCAAAAAAAATGATGCTTTGGCTGGGTATGATAAGTATGAGTATGACTTTCGCTGGTCTTACAAGTGCATATGTAGTCAGTAGCTCACGAGCAGATTGGATACAACAAATTGATTTACCTTTTGATTTCACTATTAGTTCTCTAATAATTATTTTAAGTAGTGTTACTTTTTATTTAGCATTTAAAATGCTACAAATGAAAAATTTCAAAATAACCCAGTTATTACTTAGTATAACCCTATTATTAGCGTTGGGATTTATTTATTTTCAAATACAAGGTTTTAATGGGATAATAGACACCGGATATTATTTTACAGGACCTGAAAGTTCAATTACTACATCTTACCTGTATATATTAGTTTTGTTACATATGGCACATCTTGGTGCAGGGATTATAATTGTTTTATATGTTTTGCTTAATACTTTTAAGGGGCTTTATTTTGAAGGGAATACATTAGGATTTGAACTGGCCTTAACTTTTTGGCATTTTCTCGATATACTGTGGCTATATTTATATTTATTCGTTTCATTCTATGGCTAAATTTCATAAATTTATAACGGATTTGAGTTTAAACATATGGAAGTAACTACGAACACACAAGTCAACGAGAGAGAACTTTGGGGTGGTGGAGCTAAACCTTTTAGTGCGAGCTATGGGAAGATAATGATGTGGTTTTTCATTGTTTCAGATGCATTGACTTTTACTGGATTTCTAGTTTCTTATGGTTTTTCAAGATTTAAAAACATAAACTCATGGCCAATCGCCGACGAGGTTTTCACCCATTTCCCATTTTTACATGGTATTGATGCTCCTATGTACTATGTCGCTTTAATGACATTTATTTTAATTTTTTCATCTGTAACTATGGTGCTTGCTGTCGATGCTGGTCATCATATGAACAAGTCTAAAGTTACTTTTTACATGTTATTGACCATAATTGGTGGTGCCATTTTTGTAGGATCACAAGCCTGGGAATGGAAAAATTTTATAAAAGGTGAATACGGTGCATTAGAGACAAAAGGAGGCCAAATACTTCAGTTCGTTAATTTAGAAAATGATAAGCGCATATCTATTCAAGATTTTGCGATTGGTATTAATTCAGAACGCCAAACCCACAAGTCAAATATTGGCCTTTGGTATCAGAATGAAAAAACACTTCCAAAAATTACCGTAGAAGAAGTTAAAAAGGGTTTTTTAGCTAACCCTAATCTTACGATAAGAACGGAACAGATTTCTGAAAATGGTCAAAAAACTTTGCTTTCAAGAGATGAAGCAATTTACAAGATAGATGATGCAACAGGAGTTGTTGAAGGGGCAAATTTGATTCATAATGAGTATGGGAACAGATTATTTGCTGACTTCTTTTTCTTTATAACTGGCTTCCATGGTTTTCACGTATTTTCAGGAGTCGTTATAAATATCATAATATTTTTTAATGTTATACTGGGAACTTATGAGAAAAGAGGTCACTATGAAATGGTTGAGAAAGTAGGATTGTATTGGCATTTTGTAGACCTAGTATGGGTTTTTGTATTTACATTTTTCTATCTCGTTTAAAATAATTATTATGGCAGAAGGACAGCATAAACTAGCAATTTTTAGAGGACTATTAAAATTTAAATCTAACCAACAAAAGATTTGGGGAGTTTTAATTTTCCTATCTATAGTTACAACAATTGAAGTAGGACTAGGAATATTAAAGCCAGAAGTTCTTATGACAAGTTTTCTTAGAATGAAACTTCTAAACTGGATTTTTATTTTACTAACAATCGTAAAAGCATATTACATCGCATGGGATTTTATGCATATTCGTGATGAACGAAGTGGTTTAAAAAATTCAATAGTCTTACCATTAGTGATTTTGATTCCATATCTTATATTTATTCTTATACTAGAGGCAGATTATATTTTTGATGTTATGGATATTGGATTTGTTTCCTGGAATTTCTAACCTCGGATAATTTTTAAAATATAATTTAACTAGTTATTACTATTAATTCATAGTGAGTACAAATTTATGACTAAGGATTTAAATAAAAAGCTTGTTTTAGGGATACTGTTCATATTTCCACTATTAGTTTATTTGTTTTTTGCTTCTGGCAAGAACAACTTCGCAAAGCTTCCAATTCTAACTGAAAGAGTAAATGAATTACCTAAAGGTTATTTAGGGGAAAAAATTAAATTAAAGAATAAGATTACAATTCTAGGTTACTGGGGTGGTGATTTAAAAAATAAAAAGGCAGAGGCACTTAATTTAAATGAAAAAATTTATAAAAGGTTTTACCAATTTGATGACTTTCAGTTTGTTTTTTTTGTAGACACTTTTCAAATTAAACAGGTTCAAGAATTGAAAAATGAACTTGTAAAAGGAGTAGGGACTGATATTTCAAGGTGGAATTTTTTACATACGACTTTGGAAAATATGAAAACTCATTTTAGCTCACTAAAAACTCCTTTTTTATTAGATGAATCAGGTAATACACCATATGTATTTATTATTGATAAAGATTTGAGTCTAAGGGGAAGAAACGATGATGAAGATTCAGGGACATTATACGCTTTTGATGCTCGGTCTGTAGCACAAATAAATAAAAAAATGATTGATGATGTAAAGGTGATACTTGCTGAATATCGACTGGCACTTAAAATTTATAATTCAGAAAGAGAAAAATGAAAAAGTTAAAAAGTGTTGGACTTTTTTTAATTATTATAATTTTCGGAATTTTATTTATTCCAAAAATTTTCAATAGAATTGTTGATAACAAAGTTGTAGATAATAATCGATCAACTTCTGCATCACCCCTCCAATTCATTTTTTTAAATGGTGAGGCAAAAAAAGTCCCTGATTTTATGTTTTTTAACCAGGACAGCTTAATTATATCAAATGAAGACTTTAAAGATAAAGTTTACGTTGTTGAATTTTTCTTCACATCATGCCCAACCATTTGTCCTATCATGAATAAAAACATGAAAAAAATTGAAAATAAGTTTGGAAACAAAGAAAATTTTGGAATAGCATCTTTTACAGTTGATCCAACATATGATACCCCTAAAGTTTTAAAAAATTATGCGGAATCATATGACGTTTTTTCTCAAAATTGGCATTTTCTCACTGGTAAAAAGGAAAGTGTATATTCTCTTGCCAACGAAGGATTTAATATATTTGCGTCTGTAAATTCAAAAGTTGCAGGTGGATTTGAACATCAAGGCTATTTTGCGTTGATTGATAAAAAAGGTTTTATCCGTTCACGCCCAGATAAATATGGTAATCCCATAGTATATTATATGGGAGTTGATCAAGAAAACGTAAAAGTTCAAGAGGTGGATTTGCTTATTGAGGATATCGAAAAGTTATTAAAAGAATAGAAAATGAATAAAACAGGTGAACTAATTACAAAAAAATATACCCCTTGGGTTTGGACATTATCGATTGCCATTCCAATAGTAGTTGTGATTCTTTTTATGATTAAAATTCCTAATGTAAAACCGCTTACTTTCCTTCCACCTACATATGCTACTATTAATGCGATTACAGCCGTAGTTCTTGTTTTAGCTTATGCCGCAATTAAAAGAAGAAATAGGATTCTACATGAAAGACTTATGAAAATAGCAATATCCTTATCTGTTGTTTTTCTTGCAATGTATGTTGCATATCACATGACTTCTGACCCTACACCATATGGAGGCCAAGGGGTTTTAAGACCAATATATTATTTTATTCTTATAAGCCACATTTTACTTTCAGTAGGTATTATACCAATGGTATTAGTTACTTATGTACGTGCGATATCAAAATTTTTCGAAAATCATAAAAAGATTGCAAGATATACCTTTCCTATTTGGATGTATATAGCAGTTACAGGAGTGATTGTGTATCTAATGATTTCACCTTACTATGTTTAAGATAAATACACCTTTTGTTCAAATATTAATTTTTTCTCTTCTTATTCTTAGCTCTGATGCCTACAGTCAGTGTTCAATGTGTAGAGCTGTACTTGAGTCTGAGGAAGGGCAATCTACAGCTAAAGGTATAAACAATGGAATTTTGTATTTGATGGCAATTCCTTATTTTTTGGTTGGGTTAGCAGGTTGGAAAATATACAAGATTTTAAAGAAAAAATAATTATATCCCTTGAGTTCAAACAGAAATATTTTACTAAGAAGAGTTGAAACTTAACATATTTTTAAACTAAATTTTAACTCTAAACCGTAATTTTACACCACCTTTGACAAATAATCAAATTTAAGAACTGTAAATTGTCTTAATGATTAAATTAAATAACCTTCACAAATCGTATAAAATGGGGTCCTCCTCGTTGCATGTTCTTAAGGGGATAAACCTAAATATAGAGGATGGTGAACTAGTTGCAATTATGGGATCTTCTGGATCTGGAAAATCAACTTTACTGAATATTTTAGGTATGCTCGATACAGCAGACAAAGGCGATTATATTTTAGACAGTTTTAAGATTGAAAATTTAAATGAGACTAAAGCAGCAAAATATAGGAACAAGTTTCTTGGGTTTATTTTTCAGTCTTTCAATTTAATAAATTATAAATCTGCCCTAGAAAACGTTTCATTGCCTTTATATTATCAAGGAATATCAAGAAAAGAAAGGCAGCAAATAGCTTTAGATTATCTTGACCGAGTAGGTTTAAAAGAGTGGGCAACTCATTTACCTAGTGAACTTTCTGGAGGTCAAAAACAAAGGGTAGCTATAGCCAGAGCTATGGCTTCTAAACCAAAAGTTCTTTTAGCTGACGAACCAACTGGAGCTTTAGATACTAAGACTTCATGCGATGTAATGGACTTAATACAAAAAATCAATGAAGAAGGCAAGACCATATTAGTAGTAACTCATGAGTTAGAGATAGCAAAAATGTGTAAAAGAATTGTGAAACTCAAAGATGGAGTTATAGTTGAAGATAGCAAAGTTAAACAGGTCAAAGCCTCATCATATGTTTAATAGAGATCGCTGGACAGAAATTTTTGAAACTATAGGTAAAAATAAGCTGAGGACTTTTCTTTCTGGTTTTACAGTTTCTCTAGGTATTTTTATTTTTATCATTTTATTTGGTCTTGGTAATGGTCTTAAAAATACTTTTCAAGAATTTTTTTTAGATGATGCCAGTAATGCCATTTTCTTATATCCTGGAAAAACTTCAAAACCCTATAAAGGTTTTAAGGCGAACAGGCGTATTGAATTTAGAAATGATGATTTAAGGGATATAAAAGAAAACTTTTCATTTTATTTAGAACACCTAACACCAAGAATAACTCGAAATGCACTGACAAGATATAAAAACCAGAGTAATAATTACAGTACTCGTGGGGTTGCCCCTGGACATCAGTTCGTTGAAAAAACAATATTGATGAAAGGAAGATATATTAATCAATCTGATATAAGTCGTAAAACCAAAGTTGCTGTGATTGGAAGAATGGTAGCTAAAGATTTATTTAAGTCTGAGGAAGCAATTGGTAAATACATCAATTTAGGTTCTTCAGCATTTAAGGTTATTGGAATTTTTCAAGATGAGGGTGGAGATAATGAAGAAAGAAATATTTATATACCCTTTACAACTAGACAGCTAATTGAAAAAAGTAATGATAAGGTAGACCAAATTATACTAACATATAGAAAAGAACTAGGCTACCTTGGAGCAATGGGCTTAGAAAATGGACTCAAAAAGTATTTTAAAGAAAAAAAATCGGTCTCTCCTGAGGATCCAAATGGCTTTTACATAAGAAATATAGCAGATGATTTAAGAGAAACACAACAATTTGCTGTAGTACTTCAGCTGATTGTAAGTTTTGTTGGTCTAGGAACTTTAATTGCGGGAATTATAGGTATTTCAAATATTATGGTTTTTGTAGTTAAAGAACGTACTAAAGAGTTAGGGATAAGGAAAGCTTTAGGCGCTACACCAAATTCAGTAATAAAAATGGTTCTTCAGGAATCTGTATTTATAACTATTATTTCCGGCTATTTAGGCTTAATTTTTGGAGTTTTGGTTCTTGAAAATATAGGAGTAAAATTGGACAAATATTTCATTAAAAACCCTTTTATTGAAATTTCAACGGCTTTAATGGCAACAGTTGTACTAATTATCTTTGGTGCAATTGCTGGTTATATTCCTGCAAAAAGGGCCTCAAGCATCAAACCTATAATTGCTTTAAGAGATGAATAATTTAAAGGTAATTTTTGACAGGGATACTTGGCAAGAAATTTTTGGATCAATATCAAAAAACAAGGTGAGAACTGTCATCACTGTGATTGGGGTATTATGGGGAATATTTATCTATATTACTTTATCTGGAGCTGCAAAAGGACTAGATAATGGTTTTGAGCGCCAGTTCGAAAATATAGCAATGAATTCAATGTTTATTTGGGCTGAAAGGACAAGCATACCTTATGCTGGGTTCAAAACAGGAAGAAATATTCAGCTAACACTTTCAGATATGGATTACATTAAAAAAACAATTCCAGAGGTACAATTTATAGCACCTAGAAACTCGCGGGGTGTATTTTGGGGTGGCCCGCCTTTAGTTGTAAGAAAAAATAAATCAAGTAACTACAATATTTATGGTGACTTTCCCGATTATACAAGAATTGCAACAAAAAAAATCTTCAGCGGTGGTCGCTTTATCAACGAAGAGGACATAAAATTTAAAAGAAAAGTATGCGTCATAGGAGAAAGAACGAAAACAGAATTATTTGAAAAAGACGAAGATCCAATTGGAAAGTATATAAAAATTGATGATATATATTTTCAAGTAATTGGAGTTCACAAGTTTATACCTGGAGGTGGATTTGAAACTGATGGAGATATTTTTATTCCATTTGAAACATTTAAAAGACTATATAATACTGGTGATGATGTAATGTGGTTTACGATAGCTGCGTATGATGATGCTGATGTGGTTTCTGTTGAAAAAAAAATAAAAGCTGCTTTAAAGAGATTACACAATGTTTCTCCTGAAGATGACCGTGCGTTTGGAGGGTTTAATCTGGGAGAAATTTTTAATAAAATTATGGGATTCTCAAAAGGGATGACACTTTTGTCACTGATTGTAGGCATTGCTACAATAATGGCAGGTGTAATTGGAATCGGGAATATTCTTTTAATTTCAGTAAAAGAAAGAACAAAAGAACTTGGTGTAAGAAGGGCTCTAGGTGCTACTCCCAATGAGGTACGTAATCAAATTATTTTAGAGTCGGTTTTTCTTACACTCGTGGCTGGAATATTTGGTATTATTTTAGGAGCTTTTGTTTTATTTGGTATTAGCTCTGCTACAAAAGATTTAACTGACTTTCCATATACAAATCCAACTGTACCAATCCCATATATCCTTGGAGCACTATTTCTAATGATTTTTCTTGGAACACTTATTGGACTAATTCCTGCTCAAAGAGCAGTTAACATGAAACCTATAGATGCACTAAGAGAAGAATAAAAACTATAAACAACTAATGAAAATTTTAAAATACATAGGAATTTCGGTTTTAATAGCAGGTAGCTTATTTGCGGCAGCATTTTTTGTAAAAACAAACAACAAATCTGCAATAACCTTTGAAACTGAGAAGATGTTTAAAACATCAATTGAAAAGAAAACTGTCGTTACTGGAAAAGTAATACCTGAGGACGAGGTAGAAATCACACCGCAAATACAAGGTATTATTGACGGAATTTATGTAGAGGAGGGAGATCAGGTGAATAATGGAGACTTACTAGCTAAAATTAAAGTAGTTCCAAACGAACAAAACTTAAACAGTGCTGAGGGTAGACTAGCAAATTCACGAATTATCTTGAAAAATGCAAAAATTGAATATGAAAGAAATAAAAGTTTATTTAAAAATGGAATTATTTCAAAACAACAATTTGATAATGTTGAGTTAAATTACAACCAAGCTAAATTAGATGTCTCTAATTCAAAATCTGATTTACAAATTATAAGATTAGGATCTAAAGGTGGTTCAGCATCTGCTAATACAAATATTAGGGCCACAGTAGCGGGAACTGTACTTGAGATTCCTGTTGAAAAAGGAGATCAAGTGATTGCAAGTAACAGTTTTAATGCAGGAACAACTGTCGCAACTATTGCAGATTTAAACAAAATGATTTTTGAGGGAAAAGTTGATGAAGCGGAGGTTGGAAAATTAGTTATTGGAATGCCACTTGAGGTAAATCTAGGTGCGGTTGAAGACAAATCTCTAGAAGCTAAATTAAAATTCATTGCCCCAAAAGGTAATGAAGAACAGGGAGCAGTGCAATTCAAAATAGAAGCAGATTTATTTCTTAATGACTCGATTTTCGTACGTGCAGGATATAGTGCTAATGCTTCTTTAGTTCTAGAACGAAAGGATAGCGTCATGGCTATATCAGAGTCATTATTGCAATTTGATTCAAAAACAGAAGAGCCTTACGTGGAAATAGAAGTTGGTGATCAAAAGTTTGAAAGAAAGGATATCAAAATTGGTATTTCTGATGGAGTAAATGTTGAAATTATCACTGGGATTAGTGAAGACGATAAAATTAAAGTTTGGAATAAAACGGAGCCTTTAAAGAAGGATAGTAATCAAAATAGTTTTAAGTAGGAATAAAAACTAATCAAATTTAAATCAATATTATCATGAAAAATATTTTCAGCATTTTGATGTTTTTAAACTTTCAATATCTTTTTTCACAGTTAAATACCTACACATTAGAAGAATGTGTATCAATAGCTCTTGAAAAGAATATAAGTATCCAACAATCGGAATTTGATTTGGATGGAGCTGACATTGAGAGGTTAGATGCTATTGGTAGTTTTCTACCAAATATAAATGCTCAATCTCAACATATTTGGAACAATGGATTAAGTCAAAATATTACAAACGGTCTTATTGAAAACTTGACAACTCAATTTTCTGCTTTTGGAGGAAATTTAGGAGTTACATTATTTAATGGTAAACAAAATATAAATCAATTAGCTAGGGCTAATCTAAACATTATATCAAGACAATATCAACTTGAGGATATGAAAGATGATGTAAGCCTTTTTGTTGCAAATTCATATTTACAAGTGATGTTTAACAAAGAGTTAGAAGAAGTTCAGCGTTATCAACTTGAATTGGCAGAGCAAGAATTAGAAAGAACGCGACTCAGAATAGCTGCAGGAGTTCAGACTCAAGCAGAAATTTATGAAATTGAAGCTAATCTTGCTTCACAAGAACAGGCCTTGGTTCAGTCGGAAAACACCACACGGCTCTCATTAATTAATCTAGCTCAGTCACTTTTAATTACAGATTATGAAAATTTTGATATCGTTGATGTAGATTATTCTATCCCTCTTTCACAGATTCTTTTAGAAAAACCTAAAAAAATTTTTGAAAAATCCTTGACCTTAAGAAATGATATAAAAGTTGCAGCTACCAATATTGAGATAGCAAAAAAAGATATTGATTTAGCTAAAGGTGCATTATTACCTACAATTTCAGCATTTTATAATTACAACACACGTATATCTTATAGTGACCGATTTATAGAAACGGGAAACCTTATAGAAACTCCAATTGGAGTTGTAAAAGAAAATGGTTCTCTTGTGATATCTCAGTTTCCTGAGAGAGAGCTAACAGGTCCTTTATCATTTACTGATCAGTTTCGTCAAAATGATGGTCATAGTTATGGACTTAACTTAAATATTCCCTTATTTAATGGTCTTTCATTAAGAAATAATATTAAAAGAAGAAAACTGAATTTAAAAAGATCAGAAGTTCAATTCGAACAAACTAAGTTAGATTTAGAAAATACGATAAATCAGGCCTATAATAATGCAGAAGGGGCCTACAAATTTTATCAGGCATCCGAAAAGACACTTAAAGCCAGAAAAGAAGCATATCTTATAGCAGAAAAACAATTTGAAGCGGGTGTTTTAAATTCATTTGATTTTATACAAATAAAACAACGATATGAAATTGCTGCATCTGATAACATTAGAGCAAAATATGACTATATTTTCAAGTTAAAAGTATTAGAATTTTATTTTGGGATTGAGATTTCTGTCTAGTTGTAAATTTTCTTATTTCAATTATTTAAATTTCCTTTACGATCAAATTCATTAAATTTATTTTTAATAAAACAATCAACTCGTGAATAAATACGCTAGTGAACATAAAGAAATTCCAGGTAATCCATCAACTGCAAAAAGTAGTTCAAAAAAGCTTAACAATCGTCAAAATAAAAATTTTCTTAGAGTTTTGACTAAAAATCAATGGTCTTTTTGGGTTCAAAAAGGATACATAGTGATTAAAAATGCAATCCCAAAAAAACAAGCTGAAGACACAGCTAATTTCTTATGGGAATTTGAAGAGAAAAATCCAAAAGACGCTTCTACTTGGTACAGTGAACCCAGAACTGAAATACAAATGAAAGAGCTTGCAGGAACAGGTATGGTTGAGGTATATAATAACCAGTATTTATGGGATAATCGTCAGACTCAAAAAGTTTATGATGCTTTTGTTGATATTTGGGGAACCGAAAAGTTGTGGGTTACAATTGATCGAGCAAATTTAAATTTTCCTATCAGGAAGGGCTTTGAATACAAGGGATTCATTCATTGGGATTATGATCCAGAAACAAAACCTCAAAATGTCCAAGGTGTAATCGCATTGTCAGATCAAACTGATGTAAATACGGGAGGATTCCAGTGCATACCATGGTTATTTCAAAACTATGATTCATGGAAATTATCACAACCAGAGGATAGAAATCGCTTTCAACCTGACATTTCAGGTATTGAAAATAAAATTGAGAGGGTAGCAATGGAAGCAGGGGATTTACTTATTTTTAATAGTCTTCTACCACACGGAATACGTCCTAATCTCTCAAAAGATAAAGTCCGTATTGCCCAATACATATCGATGATGCCTGCAGAAGAAGACAACGAACTTCTTAAGCAATGGAGGATTAACTCTTGGAAAAATAGAATAGCACCAGAAGGATATGCCTTTCCTGGAGACCCAAGAAATTGGGAGCAAAAAAAGTATGGAACGGCAAAATTATCGTTTTTAGGAGAAAAACTTTTGGGGAAAACTTCATGGAACTAGTTTAAGATGGATTTTAAATTAAAAGGCAAAAAAGCCTTTATTTCGGGCTCAACTTCAGGAATAGGTTTAGAGACTGCAAGAATTCTATTGAATGAAGGTATGACTGTTTATATAAATGGTAGAAGTGAAAAAACTGTTAAGAAAGCAGTAGAATATTTAAAAAATGAAATCAAGGGATCAGAAGTAAAAGGTATTGTAGCTGACTTTCTCAAACAAGTACAAGTGAAGAACCTTCTAAGTTCTTTAAAAGATGTTGATGTCCTTATAAATAATTTAGGGATATATTCTTCGACATCATTTTTTAATACTCCAAAAAAAACTTGGTATGAACAATTCCAAGTTAATGTTATGAGTGGAGTTACCTTGACTAAACATTTTTTAGAAGGTATGATAGCTAGAAATTGGGGAAGAGTTATATTTATTTCAAGTGAATGTGTTTATTTAGCACCTACAGATTTAATTTCATATAGTTCTACAAAAGCAGCTTTGCACTCTCTTTCAAGAGGTATAGCTCAACTTTCTAAAGGTTCAAATGTAACTTCTAACGTAGTTGTTCCAGGGTCTACTTTAAGTGAGGGAGCAAAAAACTATTTAGAAATTAAATCTAAATTAGAAAATGTAACTAAAAATCAAGTTGAAAAGAATTTTTTTAAAGATGAAAGAAAGACCTCTTTGACTCAAAGATTTGCTTCAACAAGTGAAGTAGCAGCGACGATAGCCTACCTTTGCAGTCACTATTCTTCGTCTTCTAATGGAAGTGTTGTTAGGGTTGATGGAGGTAGTTCTTTGGGAACATTTTAGCATTCTATGTCTTACATTCTACATATAGAAACATCAACAATTCAATGTTCAGTTTCAATAGCATACAAAGGAGAGTATATTGCTGGTAAACAATTGTTAGTAAATGAATTCATCCATGGAAAAAAACTTCATGTTTTTATAAAAGATGTACTTGAAAAAACAAAAATCAAGACAACCAATCTAAGTGCAGTAGCCGTAAGTAAAGGTCCAGGTTCTTATACTGGTCTAAGAATTGGTGTGGCTGCTGCTAAGGGAATTTGCTTTGCACAAGACATACCACTTATAGGTATAAATACTCTTGAAATTATGGCAGCTCCTTTTTTTAATAAAAATGAATACGATTACTTAATTCCTATGTTAGATGCCAGAAGGATGGAAGTATATTCTGCTATATTTGATGCTAAAAAAAGGTATATTCAAAAAACAAATGCTTTTGTACTATCGGAAAACAGCTTTTTTGATAAGGTTGAAAATGGATCATGCTTAGTAATTGGAAATGGAGCATCAAAATTTAAAACACTTAATCCAAAAATAAATGCACATTATAATGTAGAACATTTTCCGTCTGCAATAGACATGTGTGATATTTGCTGGTATCACTATGAAGATGGGAACTTTGAAAATTTAGCACTTTTTGAGCCCTATTACCTTAAAGACTTTCAGACACAGAACCCTAAGAAAAAATAAGTATTAGCCATTTAATGCTACAACATTTTCTATTTTACCAGGCATCATTTCTTTAAGCATTGTTTCGATACCATTTTTCAGTGTTAATGTTGAGGATGGACAACCACTGCATGCACCTTGAAGAATAACTCGTACAGATTTTTTATTGGAATCATAAGAATCGAACTCGATGTTTCCACCATCAGATGCAACAGCTGGTTGAATATATTCTTTTAGAATTGAAATAATTTGCTTTTCCAAAGCATTTAGATTTTTTAAACCAGACGCATTTTTGACATCTCTTTTAAGTTGGTTTGATTCTTCTATAATAGTATTCCCTTCCTCTAAAAAAGAACGCACAAATTCTCTAATTTCCATTACAACTTCATCCCATGAATTAATTTCATATTTAGTAATTGATATATAGTTAGAATTTATAAAGATTTCTTTGATAAATGGAAAATGAAAAAGCTTCTGAGCCAGAGGAGATGTTTTGGCTTCATCAATATTTTTAAACTCAAAACTCTTAGACACCAAAGATTTATTAGCAACAAATTTCATCACAGATGGATTAGGTGTGCTCTCTGCGTACACAGTAGTTGGAATTTTTTCAATTATGGATCCTCCATTATTTAAATAACTTTCTAACTGTTGACAAACTTCATCAGCAACTTCTTCCCACTCTAAAATATTGAAACGTTCAACAATTAGGCACTTTTCTTCAAGCATTACTGATTTAACAAAAGGCAGAAAGAATAGTTGTTGAATTAAAGGGGCACCTTTCGCATCATCAACATTTTTATAAAATTGAGATTTCTTATATCCAATTATATGATTAAACAAAAATTGAGCCTTATCATCTCCTTTTTTTATGTTTGCGGTTATTTTGTATTTTTTCACAGTCTGAATTTTTTGATTATAAAAATAATTAATGCTTAAGAAAAATTTGAAAATGTTGACACTTAATTTGAAAATAATCTTTTTGTATTTTGCATCAAACAAATATCATGCTTATAAAATCTGTTAGAGGTTATAACCCCACATTTGGTAAAGATTGCTATTTTGCTGAGAATTCTACAATTATAGGAGATGTAATTATTGGTGACCAAGTTTCTGTATGGTTCCAAGCTGTTATTAGAGGTGATGTCAACTCTATTCGCATTGGCAATAAAGTTAATATCCAAGATTGTGCTGTAATTCACGGTACATATAAAAAGGCTTCTACTAATATTGGGGATAACGTATCAATTGGTCACAATGCTATTATTCATGGATGTAAATTACATGACAATGTGCTTATTGGAATGGGTAGCATTATAATGGACAATTGTGTGATTTATAGTAATAGTATAATCGCCGCAGGATCAGTATTGATAAAAAACACAATAGTACCCTCAGGATCAATCTTTGCCGGTATTCCTGCAAAAAAAATTAAAGATATAGATCAAAACCTTCAGAAAAACGAAGTTGAAAGAATCGCTGAGAATTATCTTTTTTATGCAAATTGGTACAAAAAATAAAAGCCACAATTATAGTGGCTCCAAGTTTATTTGAAAAACATGTAACTTATTTAGAAACCTAAATCAGATTTAACATCTGCCATTAAGTCTTTACCAGTAGCCATTATTACACTTCCTCCGGGACTAGAATCTAAAACATAATCAAAACCTTGTGCAGCAGCTACTTTTTCTATTGATGTACGTGCTTTTTCATAAAGAGGACGCATCATTTCTGAAGAACGTTTTTGAAGCTCTTGTGCAGCTGTTTCTCGGAATTCTTGAATTCTTTTCTGCATTTCTTGTAATTCGACTTGCCTTTGCTGATTAATTAATTCCGTCTGATTTTCAGCATCTCCCTGATAACTTTGAGCTTTTGTTTGGAATTCTTTAGCAGATGTTTCTAATTCCTTGGCATATTGGTCTTCTAGTTTTTTCAATTCATTCTGAGCTGCAATAACTTCTGGCATTTCACTTATTAATTGCTGAGTATTTATGTGAGCAACTTTTGATTGAGCACTAATATTTAACGGAAAAGCTATTAATAATAAACTAACAATTAGGGTATTAAGGTATTTCATAATTATAAAATTTTTAATTATTTGAGGAGCTCGATTTAGATTTTAATCTTTCAATTTGATTCTTTCTATTTTGAATGCGTTGTTGCCTATTAATTCGTTTTATTACTAGATCACTAATATCGTAATTTTTTGCGGAATATAACATGGTTAAGCTTGAAGATCGGTCAAAAATGAAATCATATTTCTTTTCTTCAGCAATTTGCTTGACAACCGATAGAACCTGATCCTGTAAGGGTTGGATTAGTTTTGATCTCTGGACTATCATGTCTCCTTTTGGACCAAAACGTTTTTCTTGTAAGGATATGATTTCAGAGGCAAATATTTGGATCTCTACTTCCCTGTCTTTAATGAGTTCGGGGGTTAGAAGTATTCTTTCAATATTAAGCTGTTCTTCATACTGCCTTAACTGAACTTTCTTCAACTCAATTTCTTTTTTCCAATTTTCTATATTTTTATCAAGTAAATCATTTGCTTTATTATATTCTGATACATTTTCAAGAATTACATTCATATCCATATATCCAACTCTAGTTCCCTTTTGAGAAAAAGCTGAAATGTACATAAATAAAAAAATCAATTTGTATAAATTTCTTTTAAGCATAAAATAATAACGATTTAATTAGAATTATATTATAAAGTTAATGGCCACTTTAGTTTTTTGTTTAGAATCTTTGGCCAATAACAAAATGTGTTTCCCACCCATTAGGTGTAGTTAAATTTGAATTCACATTGTCAAAACCATAACCAAAATCTATTCCAAGTAAACCGAAAGCAGGCATAAAAATTCTTACTCCTGCGCCTGCGGAGCGCTTGGATCTAAAAGGATCAAACTCTCTAAAGCTACTATAACCATTCCCTGCTTCTAGAAAAGTTAGAGCATATATGGAGGCACTTGGCTTAAGTGTGATTGGATAACGGAGTTCTAAAGAAAATTTATTAAAAATTACGGAGCCGTCAGTACTTGAAAGAGATTGATTAGGATAGCCTCGCAAAGCTATAGTTTCACGTCCGTCTAGAGCATAATTAATCATTCCATCACCACCTAAAAAAAATCGTTCGAATGGAATGTTACCACGTGCAAGATTGTAAGCACCTAAAAATCCAAAATCTGCCTGTGTTTTAAGAATTAATTTTTCATAAATAGGTGTGTACCAAGTCCCATTAAACTTGATTTTATAAAATTCGAGCCATCTAAATTTTTCTTGGTCTATTTTAGCAAGATCTGGATTACCATTTTCGTCTTGAAATTCTGTTAAAACTCCAAGATTTGAAAAATCTTTCTTACTAAACAATGAGTATGGAGGTGTTAATTTCGCGCTAATGCTAAAAGTGGATCCACCAGTTGGAAATATTGGATTAATTCTAGTATTATTTCTTGTAAGGTTAATGGTGTATGAAAGATTATTTGCTTGTCCGTCACCGAATGTAAATAGTCCTGTGTAGTAATTTTTTAAATTGTAGTATTGAAATGAAACAGCCTGTGAAAGTTGAAAGAAGTCATCTGGAATTCTAAGTCTTTTTGCTAATCCAATTGTTGCACCGCTTATTTGAAATGATTGAGACTTGTCTGCAAGACCCGTAAAAAAATCATATCTGTATTGTATTGTGTGTTGCAGCGATGTTGAAAATTGGACTGGTTGTTGACCTCCGAGCCAGGGTTCGGAAAAACTAAAACTGTAGGTATTATAAAATTGACTTGCCTGGAGTCTTAGTGCTAGTGTTTGGCCATCTCCCATAGGAAGCGGTTTGTATTTTGTTTTATCCAAGATATTTCTCATCGAAAAATTGTTAAATGAAAGCCCTAATGTCCCAATGAATCCCCCTTGACCATATCCCCCTTGAAGTTCTATTTGACTTGCTCCGGATTCAACTAAATCAAAACGTACGTCAATTGTTCCTGAGTTAGGATCAACATTTTCCATCTGTGGATTGATTTGTTCTGCATCAAAGAAACCTAATTGTCCGACTTCACGAACAGTCCTTACTAATTTGTCTTTACTATAAAGTTCTCCTGGCTTAGTACGTAGCTCTCTATAAATTACATGATCATTCGTTTTTGTATTTCCTTCAACAACAATTTTGTTAAAGTTTGCTAATTTTCCTTCAGTAATTCTAATCTCAAAATTGATAGTATCCTGTACTGCACTTACTTCAACTGCATTTATGTTAGAAAAAAGATATCCATTATTTTGATACAAGTTTGTAATATCATTCCCATCTGGTTTACTGGTATCGGCAATTCTTTTTTTTAATATTACACCGTTGTAAACATCTCCTTTCTTAAGGCCTAAAATTTGTTGCAATACATCGTTAGAGTAGACAGCATTTCCTATGAAATTAATATCTCCAAAATAATATTTATTACCTTCTTCTATTTTTAAATTTAGGGATATCGATTTTGATTCTTTTTCATTTCTAATAACCGTATCTGAAAGTATTCTAGCATCCCTATAACCTTGTTCCTTGTAGAAGTCAATCAATCCGACTAGATCTTCTTTAAAATCATCTAATATATATTTTGATCTCTTCCAAAAACGCATTGGATTTTTCGATTTGGTATTTTTTAGTTTCGATTTTAATTTAGCCTGTTTAAAAATTTTATTTCCTTCAAAATTAACATCCCTTATTTTAATTCGTGGCCCTCTGTCAACATTAACAACCATTTTATATGAATTTGTACCAACCGTATCTTTTATGGTATTCAGGGAAACTTTTGTCTCTAAAAATCCTTCTTTTTTATATTTGTTTATGATATAATTTTTTGTATTAGTTAAAAAACTTTCTGAAAGTTTTTTGCCTTCAACAAGATCTGTATCCTTAATAATAACATCAATTTTAGATTTTTTTAAGCCATTAATTTTAACATTAGTTAATGTTGGAAGCTCCACAATTTCTAATTCTAAAGATATATTATTGTTATTTACTTTAGTTACGAAAACATTAATATCACTGAATAGTTCTAGTGCCCAAAGCTTATTAATCATAGCACTAATTTTTTCTCCTGGGACTTTAATTTTTTCACCTAAATTTAGCCCACTATAAGAAATTACTGTTTGTTCGTTAAAAGTTTTGATACCACTGACACTAACTGAATCAAGATTGTAAGTCTTTCCCTTTACAAACCCACTAGTTTGAGCATAAAATGGGTTTCCCATAAAAAAAACTACCGCAATTAACCAAATTTTCAGCAAGAAGTAATTATATGACTTGTTCACTCGTCTTTCCAAATCGCCGTTCTCTTTTTTTATAACTTATTAATGCCTTTTCTAAATCTTCTTTTTTAAAATCGGGCCAAAGAGTTTTCGTGAAGTATAATTCTGCGTAGGCAATGTGCCATAATAGAAAATTACTGATTCTTTCTTCACCACTTGTCCTAATTAGTAAATCCACTGGAGGTAAATTTCTCGTGTAAAGATGACTAATTATAGTCGATTCATCAACTTTTTCAGGTGAAATTATACTATTTTTAACTTTATTGGATATGGTTTTGACCGCTTCAATGATTTCTTCTTTTGCACCATAATTTAGTGCAAGTGTGAGGACCATTTTTTTATTTTTTTTTGTCTTTTCAATAACAAACATTAGTTCATTTTTAACTGAATTTGGTAATGAATTTAAATCACCAATTGAACATAATTTAATCTTGTTTTTATTTAATCGACTAAATTCTTTTTTTAAAGAACTAACAAGTAGTTTCATAAGTAAATTAACTTCCTTTTTTGGACGATTCCAATTTTCAGTTGAAAAAGCAAAAAGTGTTAGAAATTTTATCTTTTTTCTAGCAGCCTCCTCAACAATCTCACTAACCGTTTCAGCACCACGTGTATGTCCTGCAAATCTTTCTTTTCCAACTTTTTTTGCCCAACGGCCATTGCCATCCATTATAATGGCTATATGTTTAGGGATTCTGTTCATCTATTCTTTGCAATAACATGGAAGATCGCCAAAGGTAAATGAAATTGTGAAACCTGTAAAAATATACCAGTCATTATTATTAATATTTCCAAATTTATAATTTAAATTGTTTGCGTATTGATTTTCCGGATTACTGCCATCTAAATTATCTGTTAAAGCATACCTGGCACCAACTTCAAAACCTATGACAAAAAACGGATTTGGATTAAATTTAAACCCAACACTTATTGGAATAGCGATTTTTCTATCTTTTCCATAATTATTGTATACAGGTTCAACTGACGTATTACCTGGTTCAATAAAAAATTGGTCATACCTAAAATAACCTATACCATAAAAAATATATGGGGTAAAGCTTAAGACGGGGTCATGTAAATTAAACTCTTTAAAATTTATTTCTATACCAGCAGCTACCTCTTCAATTGAATTACTAATTTTATATGATCTTCTAAATCGGTTAATATCATTATTTCTATATTCATTTTCATTAAGCGTTGTTAATGTAAATCCACCTCTTAATGAATATCTATCTGTTATATTCCATCTGTAGAGAATACCATATGCAAACTCATTTGGGTCTAAATATTGATGAGATCCAACATCACCAATATAGTTACTTCCTCCTAGAAAAATTCCGATTTCATGAAATTGGGCTTTAATTAGGGGAGTAAAAAAAAATATTAATATAAAATAATGAATTTTCTTATTCATTTTTCAATTAAACTAAAACGATGTATGGTGTTTAGTATTAACCGAAAAAGCCTAAATTTATTGTGTATTTCGGGAATCCTGTCCCCATAAAAACTTTTCTCTCAATGTATCGAAAAAATATGTCCCATGTAATTGAACAGTTAGAAGACTAAAACCAGCCTTTTTTATATAAATATCGTTACCATTTTCATTAGTAAATATTTTTGAATCTAATGAAAGTAAATGAGTGTTGCCTCTGCCTTTCACAGATATTTCTAAAGTTGTTTCTTCAGGTACAATAAGGGGTCTCATATTTATGTTATGTGGAGCTATAGGATTAATCACCAAGCATTTTGATGATGGAGTGACAATTGGCCCGCCACTACTTAAAGAATAACCTGTTGAACCTGTTGGTGTTGCTATTATTAGTCCGTCAGACCAATAAGTTGTTAAGTATTGATCATTCAATCTTGTATCAATACTAAGCATAGATGTAGTGTTTTTTCTATTAATGGTAACTTCATTTAAAGCATAACCAAAGTCGTTTGATGCTTCAGAGTTATATTTTGTGGATACTTCTAATAAAGATCTTTCAACAAAATCATATTTGCCTTCAAAAAACTGATTCAGTCCTTCTTCTAAAGTATCTTTTTTTATAGTTGTTAAAAAACCCAATCTTCCAGCATTAATTCCTAAAATGGGGATTTTGGAATCCTTAATTAAAGATACAGATCTCAAAAGTGTTCCATCACCTCCAATGGAAAATAAAAAGTCAACTTTTTCATTCAGTAATTCGTCATCTTTAAAATAATTGTAATTATTTGCGCCATCACCTAAATATTTTTTTATTCTATCAAATATTATAAAATTGTATTCCTTGGAATTGAGATAGTCAATTACAGTTTTGACATAATCAATTGACTTTGGTGAAAAAAATGCGCTATATATGGCGATGTTCATTTTACAAGTTCTAACTGTAAAGTTACAAAACTCGTTACAACCTTAATTTTTAGTTTCAATAATTAATTTGTCATTAATTTATTTTATAAGTCTAACATTAAGGATATTTTTGCAAAATAATATGACTTTACTCAGTGTAAATATTAATAAAGTAGCAACCTTAAGAAATTCAAGAGGTGGAAATGTACCAGATTTGCTCAAAGTTGCGGAAGACTTACAAAATCTTGGTGCACAGGGAATTACAATTCATCCAAGACCCGACCAACGACACATTCGTTACGAAGATGCAAGAAATTTACCTAAAGTAGTTAAAACAGAATTTAATATTGAAGGTAATCCCACAACAAAATTTTTGAATCTAGTATGTGAAGTAAAACCTACCCAGGTAACATTAGTTCCAGACACTGAAGATGCAATCACATCAAGTGCTGGATGGGATACCAAAAAACATGCCAAATTTTTGAAGGGTGTTATTGATAAACTAAAAATTGAAGGTATTCGAACTTCAATTTTTGTTGATCCCGACATCTCAATTATTGAGGCAGCATTTGAAACTGGAACAGACAGAATAGAATTGTACACAGAAAACTATGCTAAAACCTATAATTTGAATAGGGAAAACGGAATAACTCCCTATATTGAAGCAGCTATTAGGGCAAATGAATTAGGTATTGGAGTTAATGCTGGACATGATTTAAACCTAAAAAATTTAGCATTTTTTGCCCAAAATATTCCTGATTTATTAGAAGTTTCAATTGGTCATGCTCTCATTTCTGAAAGCCTGTATTTAGGATTTAAAAATGTTATCCCTAAGTATTTAGAATGTCTAGTAAATTGAAAATACTTCACAGTAAAATAACCTCTGATAAGGGAAAAGAATTATTAATCCTCCATGGTTTTCTTGGTATGGGAGATAATTGGAAAACATATGCTAATGTTTTGACAAAAATAGGTTACAGGGTTCATCTTATTGATCAAAGAAACCACGGGAAAAGTTTTTGGAGTGAAGAATTTTCCTACTCAGTTATGGCAGAGGATATTTTAAATTATTGCAAATTTCATAACCTTGAACAAATTTTTATACTTGGTCATTCTATGGGTGGCAAGGTTGCTATGGAGCTTGCATTTAATCATTCTTATTTACTCAAAGGATTAATTATAGCAGACATTTCACCCAGAAAATACAAACCTAAGCACGATCTAATTTTAAACGGACTCTCATGTCTGGATTTTAATAAAATTAATTCAAGAGCAGCAGCAGATGAAAAATTGTCTAGTATGATCCCTGAAAACTCCTTGAGACAGTTTTTACTTAAAAATCTTTACTGGGTAGAAAAAGGAAGTCTAGGTTTAAGAGTTAATATTGAAGTTCTTAAAAAAGCCAATCATTTAATTGGAAAAGAATTAAACTATAATGTTCATTCTAAGTTACCCTGCCTTTTTCTTAAGGGTGAAAATTCTGACTATATTTTAGATAGTGATAAAGATATAATTAGAGACTATTTTCCTAATGCTAAAATAGCTAAAATCTCTAAAGCGGGCCACTGGCTTCATGCAGAAAATCCAAAAGAATTTATTCAAATTACTTCCAAATGGTTGAATGAATTTGGTTGATTTATAACATCCATAGAAAAATTGTGAAATTTGTTGTAGTTAGGTGTTAAAAACTAATCTTATTATATTTTTATTAAAAAATTTAGTTTAATGAATGTTCTCATAAGAAAAGCTGAAAAAAAAGACAGTTTATCCATATTAAATTTAATTAAAGAGCTTGCACTTTTCGAGAAAGAGCCAGAAAGTGTCAAACTCAAACTATCTGACATAGAAAATCATGGTTTTGGGACGAAACCATTATTTGAATGTATCGTCGCAGAGATAAACAAGAGAATAATTGGAATGGCCATCTACTATCCGCGTTATTCGACTTGGAACGGACCAACTATTCATTTAGAAGATTTGATTGTTTCTGAACAATATAAAGGTAAAGGTATAGGGACTCAGTTGTATTCAAATTTTATTAAAATGGCTTTTAATTCAGGAGTCAAAAGGGTTGAATGGAATGTTTTAGATTGGAATAGTCCTGCAATAAACTTCTATAAAAAAAGTGGGGCTAAAGTTTTGGACGATTGGAGATCAGTCCAAATGCACCGATCCGAAATGAAAAAATATTTGAAAAATAAAGAACATTAGATTAAGTAATGAAAGTTTTTAAATTTGGTGGAGCTTCAGTTAGAGATGCGGTAGGGGTAAAAAATCTTGTTTCGGTTTTAAAAGAAGTCGGATATGATAAAACAATAGTAGTTGTCTCAGCAATGGGCAAAACAACTAATGCCCTTGAGAAAATTTTAGACAATTATTTCAATGATTCAAAAAAGACTATTGATGGATTAGTTCAACTTAAGCAATATCACATACAAATTGTCAAAAATTTATTTGGAAATGATAGCTTTGAAATCGAAGAAACTATAAATAAACTTTTTGAAGAATTATCAGGGTTTTTAAACTCAAATAAGTCACCAAACTATAGTTTTGTTTATGATCAGGTTGTAAGTATTGGAGAACTTTTATCTTCAAAAATAGTTCATGCATTTATGAAGTTTTCCGGATTGGAGAATTATTGGCTTGATTCCCGAAAATGCATAAAAACTGACGATTACTATCGTGCTGCAAATTTAGATTGGGAGTTAACAAGTCAAAATATAAAAAACGGTTTGAAAGGTCATTCTCTTGCGGTAACTCAAGGATTTATTGGGAGTAATTCAAACAATTTCACAACAACATTAGGCAGGGAAGGGTCAGATTATTCTGCCGCGATATTTGCATATGTTTTAAATGCATCATCTCTAACAATATGGAAGGATGTTCCCGGAGTTTTAAATGGGGATCCAAGAGTATTTAAAAAAACTAAATTATTAAAAAAAATATCCTACAGAGAAGCTATAGAGCTCGCATTTTATGGTGCATCAGTGATTCATCCCAAGACCCTTCAACCACTGCAAAGAAAAGAAATACCACTTTTTGTAAAATCTTTTGAAAATCCTAAAAATGAAGGGACTGTAGTGTTAAAAGGTAAAAACTTAGATCCTTTTGTTCCATGCTATATCTTAAAAAAAAACCAAGTCTTGCTAAGACTTTCTACGATCGATTTTTCATTTATAGTTGAAGAAAATATTAGTTATATTTTTAGATTATTACATGAGTATCAAATGACAGTTGAGCTTATACAAAACTCAGCAATCAGTTTTTCAGTTTGTATAAATAATAAATACGATAAATTAGATGAGTTATTACTTATTCTACGGGCAAAGTTTAATGTAGAAGTAAATGACGGAGTTGACTTATTTACTGTCAGACACTTTAATCAGGAAGCATCCAATTTTATTCAGAATATTGGAAAACCAATTTTATTAGAACAAAGAACAGAAGAAACTGCTCAATTTATTATTTAATTTGTTAATCTTAAATCCTTAATTTTTCTAACAATTGTTAAAGCTAGTTTTTCATGACTTTCGTAAGTCCATCCAGCTACATGTGAACTTAATAAAACTTTATTAGATTTAATTAAATATTCTAAAGATGGAGCAATTTTATTTGAATTTGTTATTGAATTAAATGAATTAGTTTCATACTCGAGAACGTCTAACCCTGCACCTAATATTTTTTTTGTTTTTAACCCTTCAACTAAATCCTCCGTAATAACTACTTTTCCCCTTGAGGTATTTATTAACCAGAATGGATTTTTCATTTTTTCTATAAATGATCTGTTAAGAAATCCAACAGTTTTTTTGGTTAGGGGAAGATGTAAACTTAATATTTGAGCTTTATTTTTTATTTCCTCTAGGCTAACCTGAGATGTTATTTCGTCACCCAAATTAGGCTTGATATCATAGCATAGTATTTTTAAATTATTAAAGCCTACTAATTTTTTTGCAAAACTTTTTCCAGTATTTCCATAACCAATTACAGCAACAGTTTTTCCTTCTAATTCGAATCCTCTTTGTTCTTCTCTGATCCAAGAACCATTTATTATTTTTTGGTGACCAGAGTGAAGTTTATTCATCAAACTTAATAATAGACCAAGTGCATGTTCACCAACAGCGTTACGATTGCCCTCAGGCGAGGAAATCAGATGTATTTTTTTTGACTTAGCATATTCTACATCAATATTTTCTAATCCTGATCCTACTCTAGCTATAAACTTAAGTCTTTTTGCAGCTTTTAAAATGAGTTTATCTATTGTAAACCTGCTACGTATTACAATACCATTATATTGATTTATAATTTTTATAATTTCACTTAGAGGAGTTTCATAGGCTATAATATTCTCAAAGCCTAATTTTTCAAGGCCATCTATAAGAATCGGATGGTTTTCGTCAACATGGAGAACTTTAGGTCTCTTCATTAGAACCCTAAAATTATTTGTGCAAAATAAAAAAACAGAAAGATTCCAAAAATATCATTAGCGGTAGTTATAAATGGACCAGTAGCTATCGCAGGATCAATTCCTTGTCTATTAAGGACAATCGGGACGAATGTACCGACAAGTGCAGCAACTATAATTACTAACATCATAGATCCAGCAATTGTTGTGCTGACAAGAAAAGATTGATTTATAAAATATCCGAAAATAAGAATAACTATAGCTAGAGCAAATCCATTTATTAGACTTAGACCAATTTCTTTGATTAAAATATTAAATAATGATCCCCTTACTATATCATTAGCTAAACCTTGAACTATAATTGCTGAAGATTGAACTCCAACGTTACCTGCCATTGCTGCAATTAGTGGTGTATAAAAAAATAAATTACGCAACAAAGGTTGCTCCATAATTGCTTCAAAATCTTGTAAAATAAAAACACTACCTATCCCTCCTAATAAACCAAGAAAAAGCCAAGGAAGTCTTGCTTTTACTAAATCTAATATTTTATCATCTACTACAACATCAGCTGAAATACCAGCTGCTAATTGATAATCTTTGTCTGCTTCTTCTTTAATAAAATCGACAATATCGTCGATCGTAATACGTCCTAATAATTCTTTTCTCATATTTACTACTGGAATTGCTTCTAGATCATATTTTGACATAATTTTTGCAACTTCATCAGATTCTTGACCAACTGTTACATAGTCTACCTTTGGGATGTAAATATCTCTAACTTTAGCTTTCGAATTTGCAGTAATAAGATCTTTTAGCGAAAGCCTTCCTTTAAGTTGGTTCTTTTCATCAACAACATAAATTGAATGAACACGTGTAACATTCTCTGCTTGCGCTCTCATTTCATTCAAACATTTTAGAACACTTAAGTTTTCATTCACTTTTACTAATTCTTTTGCCATTAGTGCACCTGCTGTATTTTCTTCGTATTTAAGTAGATCACGAATATCATTCACATGTTCATCATCTGCAATCTGAGACATTACTTTTTCTTGTCTCTCTTCTGGAAGTTCTTGGATGATGTCTGCAGCATCGTCAGTGTCAAGTTCTAGAACTTCTTTTGCAATTTCTTTTGCTGAAAGCTTTTCCAAAATTCCTTCTCTAATATCAGGGTTAACCTCAGCTAGGGCGTCTGCGGTTTTGTCACTACCCAATACTTTTACTAAATATGTTGCCTCATTAAGAGAGATGACTTCAATAATTTCTCCTAGATCTGCATAGTGTGCTTGTCCTAGCTTTCTTTTAATGCCAGAGTTATTCCCCTTTTTAATAAGGTCTTTTATTTCAATTATAAAAGCTTCATTAATTTGAAATGTTGCCATTGTCGATCCTTTTTGCAATTTGGACGAAGTCAAAACCCGAGAGCATCTCAGGACGTTTATCAAAGATACTATCTTCTCTTAACTTTTCAGAAATATTAAGATTTTTTAAGCTATTTCGAAGGGTTTTACGACGTTGCTGAAAGCTTAACTTAACAATTCTAAATAAGAGTTGCTCGTCGCAGTTTAAATTAGTGTTGTTTTTACGTATTAGCTGAATAACTGCAGAATAGACTTTTGGAACAGGATAAAACACATTCGGAGGTACTTCGAAAAGTAAATCAGTTTTATAAAATAATTGAGTGAGAACAGAAATAATCCCATATTTTTTTGATCCAGGAGACTCACAAATGCGTTCTGCAACTTCTTTTTGAAACATTCCGCAAAAGAATGGAATTTGATCTCTATATTGTAGTGTTTTAAAAACAATTTGGGTTGAAATATTGTAAGGGAAGTTGCCAATAATAGCAAATAGTTTGTTTCTAAAAATTTGATTTAAATCAAGCTTTAAAAAATCTCCTTCTATAATTTTACTTTTTAGGTTTGGATACTTGTTTTCAAGATATTCCACAGCCTCTTTGTCAATTTCAATAAGATTTAAGTCATTAGTTTTGGGAATCAAAAAATCAGTTAATGTTCCCATCCCTGGGCCAATCTCTAAAACCGTATTGTAATTTTCAAAAGTTAAGGTCTCAGAAATTGACTTTGCAATATTTATATCTTTTAAAAAATGTTGGCCTAACTTTTTTTTCGCACGAACCATTTGGGTTTTTTTTCTCAATTAAATAATACTTGATTATAAGGCATTAGTCTAAAACTAATTATTTTTCATTTATTAGTTTTTGAATACTGAGTTATGAATTACTTTTAAATAATATAAATCCTCATTTATTAAATCTTCTCAAACCCTGTATAGGGAGCCAGAACTTTTGGAAGATTAATTCCATTAGCATCTTGAAAATTTTCTAATATACCTGCAATAATTCTCGGTAGTGCTAATGAGCTCCCATTTAAAGTATGTAGAAGTTCTTTTTTACCTTTAGAATTTCTATATCTCAATTTTAGACGTTCTGCTTGAAAACTATCAAATGTTGATACTGAACTTACTTCAAGCCACTTACTTTGTCCAATTGAGTATATTTCAAAATCGTAGGTCAAAGCAGAGGTAAAACCTAAGTCTCCACCACAAAGTCTAAGAATACGGTACGGAAGTTTTAATTCATCCAAAATAGATTTTATATGACTTACCATACCCTCTAAAGCATTTAATGCATTTTGCGGTTCTTCGATTCTCACAATTTCAACTTTGTCAAACTGATGAAGTCTATTTAATCCTCTAACATGAGCCCCATAGCTGCCGGCTTCCCTTCTAAAACAAGGTGTATAACCAGTTAGTGCAATTGGAAGTTCTTTAAAATCTAATAGACATTCACGATAAATATTTGTTATTGGAACCTCAGCAGTCGGTATTAGATAAAGGTCATCTTTACCAATATGGTACATTTGACCTTCTTTGTCTGGGAGTTGGCCAGTTCCATAACCTGAAGCTTCATTTATTAAAATGGGTACTTGGACTTCTTTATATCCCGCTGAAATATTTTTATCAATAAAATAATTTATTAAGCCGCGCTGTAATTTTGCACCTTTATCTTTGTAGACTGGAAATCCAGCTCCAGAAATTTTATTTCCTAGTTCAAAATCAATTATATCATGTTTTTTTCCAAGCTCCCAATGGGGAAGATAATCAATATTTTGTTTGGGCATCTCTGATTTAAATATCTCTTCGTTATCTTTTTCTGAATTCCCTTTTGGGACAATTTCGTATGGTACATTTGGTAATTGAATTCTTAAGTCTAATAGACTTTTTTCAATCTCGATTAGTTGCTCCTGTAGAGTTTTGGTTAAACTTTTAAGATTAATACTTTTTTCTTTTAAACTACTTACTTTTTCAGTTTCACCAGTTTTAAAGAGAGTCCCTATCTCTTTCGCAATTTTATTAGAATTAGCTAGATGATTGTCCAATTCTGTTTGCTTTTCTTTTCTTTTTTTGTCAAGATCAATAATTTTTTCAATAATTTTTGTAGAATCAATTCCCCTTTTTTTTATTCCATTGATAATGGATTTTTTATTTTCTTGAATATACCGCAAGCCAAGCATTCTGTTTTTTTATTCAAAAATAAGGCAATTTTGTATTAACATTTAAATTGACAAGTTTCTTTTACATGTATCCTTGTCCTTGATGAGTTGGTTTTTTAAATCTTCAACAGAATTAAATTTTTTTTCATCACGGATTTTTTTTAAAAAAAGTACTTTCAAATGTTCTCCGTAAATATTTTTGTTAAAATTAAAAATATGTACTTCTTGTGTTTGATTAATTCCTTGGATTGTTGGTCTATTACCAATGTTCATCATCCCTTCAAAAAAAATATTATTGTAAAATACTCTTACAAGGTAAACACCCTTCGATGGGATTAATTTATATTGTTCTTTAATATTCAAATTAGCTGTGGGAAAGTTTATAGTTTTTCCTAACCCTTTTCCTTTAATTACAACACCATTGAGTTCATAATCACGCCCCAAAAATTTCTTCGCTATTTCAAAATTACTATTTAGTATTGAATCTCTTATTTTAGTTGAGCTTATGGTAATTGATGAAATGTTTTCATCGGATACAGTTCTTACCTCAAAGCCATATTTTTTACCAAATAAAATCAGATCATCAACACTTGCTTCTTTATTTTTTCCAAAATGATGATTGTAGCCTGTATACAGAGAGCTAATTTTAAGTTTTCTAACTAACACATCTCTAACATATTCAACAGCACTCAGTTTTGAAAATTCTAGTGAAAAAGGATGGATTATGAGGTTATCAATCCCTAATTTTTTCAAAATTATTTCTTTTTCCTGAATTGTATCAATTAATTTAATGGTCCTCTCACTTTTTAAAATCATCCTAGGGTGTGGAAAAAAAGTCAAAAGATTTGCTTGAAGTTTTTTTTCTTTGGCATCCTTTACAAGAGCATTAATAATTTTTTGGTGTCCCATGTGGACACCATCAAATGTTCCTATTGTAAGAATTGATTTTGATGATGAAGTGTAATTCTGAATTCCTTGGATTATTTCCATTTAAACAAACTATTCGTATATGTCAAACAAAAGTACGTTAATATCGATTATGGAAGAATTAGTTTGTTTATTTTTAGCTAAGACTTGAATGAACGTAAATGGGAAATTACAATGTTTACTACCATAAAAAGCCATTTATAATATTGGTTATTTTTCTCAGTTTATTTATAAATATAGCTTTAAGCCAAAACAAGTGGATTAAAGTAGAAATCCCAAGCCAAAATCTAAATTCATTTATTGAATATGATGAAAACTATTTCATAATGCCACAAGATTTGTTTAGAAAAGGTGCTTCAAAAAAGGGAGATATGATAATAGAAATTTCTCTTCCAAATGAAATGGGGGAAGAAGAAGTTTTTCAAATTACACCTGTACCACTATTGACTGAAAAATTATCAAAGAAATACCCACGGATTAAAACTTTTAAGGGTAAAAGTAAAGTGCGAAAAGATGTTGAAGTTCGTTTGAGTACTCAACAAGCAGGAATCAATGCCTGGATCCACTTTGAAAATGGCCCCGACTTATTTCTTCAACCTGTAAAAGGGAATAAAAATTTACACTTTAGTTATTTAAAAATAAAAAATCATAATTCCTCAAATTTATTTTGTAAAACAGAAATCCGAAGAGATAAGAAAAAGCCAATACAACCAAAATTTAAGAAACAAACAATTACTCAAAGCATCCGTACCTTTCGGATTGCGATAGCTACAACTGCTGAGTATACAAATTATTGGGGTGATAATAATCAAAATAATGGATCTAATAAGGAAGATGCTTTTGCTGCTATAGTGAGTACCCTAAATAGAATTAATTCAATTTTTGAAAGGGATTTAAATATACGTCTTGAATTGGTTTCCGATGAGAGTTTGATTTATGAAGATGTAAATCAAGATCCTTTTACAGGAAATTTTAGTTCTGAACTTCAGAGGACTTTAGATGATGTTTTAGGTGATGAAAATTATGATATTGGACATCTTTTTGACTACGGAGAACCAAATGGAGATGCTGGCTGTATTGGTTGTGTATGCTTAAAAGGTGAAAAAGGTCAAGGATTTTCTACTCACCCATTTAGGGATACATATGGAGGGGAATATCGCAACGATTATTTTGATCTTGATTATGCAGGTCATGAGATAGGGCATCAATTTGGAGCATATCACACTTATTCCTTTGAAACTGAAGGAACTGGCGTTAATGCTGAACCTGGTAGTGGATCTACGATTATGGGTTACGCAGGAATCACAGGACCTGACGACTTACAACAACACGGAGATCCCTATTTTCATTACTACAGTATTCAAAACATATTAAGCACTGTTGAATCAGTAAATTGTGGAAGGACTGAAATTTTATCGTCAGAAACCTTAAGTGTGGATGCGGGTCAAGATTATATTATTCCAATTGGTACACCTTATGAGTTAAAGATTGATTTATCTACAAATTTAGAGATAGAAAATTACACTTATTGTTGGGAACAACTCGATAGTGCTGAAATTACATCTAGCAATTTTGGACCTCATAACCCGATTGGTTCAATGGCTAGATCTTTACCACCAAATAGGTCGTCTCAAAGAACAATTCCAAACATAAGGAGAATTTTAGAAAATGAATTAACAGAACAGAACCCTAGCATAGGAGATGATTGGGAAACTGTTCCGCTTATTGGAAGAAAAATGCAATGGGGCCTTACAGTAAGAAAGCAAACTCCTTCAGTATCATTAGTTGCTCAAGACTCAATTGAGATAACTTCATATGCAAATGCTGGGCCTTTTAAAATTAATTCTCAAAATGAATTAGGACTATTCTTAAAAGGAGGATCCTTAGAAAATATCTTTTGGGATGTTGCTAAAACTGATCAAAATCCGATTGATGCTTCTCATGTAAATATTACTTTATCCACAGATGGTGGAGAAAGCTTTCCAATTGAAATTGCAAACGGGATAAAAAATAATGGATTTTCTAGAGTGATAATTCCTAATGAAATCAATACTGATCAAGCTAGATTAATGATTAAGCCAACTAATAATATTTTCTTTGCAATAAATTCAACTGATTTTAAAATTGAGTCTAGAGATTTAATTTTAAACCTAGATACATTTATAAAAGAAAATTGTGGTAGTGATTTACAGCGTTTCACATTTGAAATAAATAAATATAATAATTTCAAAGAACCATTTACACTACAACTTAATCCTCAACCGCCAAACATTGACGTAAAATTCTCAAAAGCTTCATTTATTGAAAGTGATAGTTTAGGATATTTTGAATTCAGTGGGCTAAGTTCGCTCGATACGGGGGATTATAACTTCACTCTTGAAGCAATATTTTCTTCAGGATCCGAACAATTTCCATTTATTTTGGAGCAGCGTAATGATGAAATAGAAACTGCTGATATTTTGGCGCCTGAAAATAATTCAAATAATGTCAGTTTAAATCCTGTTTTATCCTGGGAGATTGATTCGAATATAGATAATAGTAGAATTCAAATTGCTACTGATCCAGATTTTCAAAGTATAGTAATTGATACCACATTGGCAACATCACAATTTCAATTGGGTAAATTAAAATCAGAAACAAACTATTATTGGCGAATCCAAAGCCAAAACATCTGTGAGATTGGAAATTTTTCTGAAGTTTTTTCATTTCAAACGAATTCAATTTCTTGTGAAGATATAAATTCAGACGATTTACCAAATGATATAGAAGATGCTACAGAAAACGAGGATGGTGAAACCTTATCTTCTATAGAAGTAGATTTTAATTCTACAATTATAGATTTAGACGTTGTAGTTGATCTAGAACACACTTATACTGACGATCTTACTTTGTATTTGGAAACACCAAATGGAGAGCGTATTTTGTTAAGTAGGGCTTTAGGAGATGATGGAGATAATTATACACAAACAACTTTCAATCAAGAGGCTACTTTAAATATTTCTCAAAGCCAACCTCCATTTACAGGTTCATTTGTTCCTTTACAAGATTTAAGTATTCTATATGGAACTTCGTCCTATGGAACTTGGAAACTTATAGTTTTAGATCAGTATAAAAATGATACGGGCACCCTTCTTCAATTTCAACTTAATTTTTGTGTTGAAGGAAATATCGAAAATAACAGTGACAATGATTCATTTTCAGACAGTCAGGACAATTGTCCGTTTGTAACAAATGAAGATCAGTCAGATATTGATAATAACGGGGTAGGAGATATTTGCGACCTTTTTTCAACCCAGAATATCTCTATCATAAAAAATGATGTAACATGTCCAGATCAGGATAACGGGACTTTATTTTTTAATGCTAGAGCTGATTTTATATATACAACAGAAATAAATGGACCAGACGGTTTCTACAAAACATTTGAATTTTCAATATTAGGTGAAGTTCTTGAAAATTTGAAGCCTGGTAGATATAATGTTTGTGTTAGAGTGAATAATTATCCTGACTTTCAATATTGTTACGAAACTCAGATTAATGCTCCAGAAAAATTATCCGTTCAAGCTGAATATAATCCATTTTTAAGTGTTTTAAATATTGATTTATCTGGCGGTAAATATTACGATATAATGTTAAATGACAAATCTTACAAAGTATCAAATCAGAATAATATTCAACTACCAGTGAATGAAAAAATAAATCGAATAGAAATAAGAACTGATAAGGATTGCCAAGGTATATTTGAAAAATGGTTAAATCTATCAGAAAAGGCAAGGGTTTATCCTAATCCAGTATCTGATTCAATAAAAATAGTTTTACCAAAAGATTCAACACCAGACATTTATTTATTTTCGGGTAATGGAGATTTATTTTGGTCTAAAAAAAGTATTAACAGTTTTTATGGACTAGTTGAAATTCCTATGCAATTTTTACCTGCGGGAATCTATATATTAAAGATAGATTATAATGATCATATAGAAAATCATAAACTTATCAAGAAATGAGAAAATTTTCTGTTTGTTTCAGTATTATGTTTTTCTATTGCGTTTCAGACACTCACTTAGACCCTGAGAGTGTTTCTTTAATTTCTCCAAAAAACTTAGAGTCTTGTACAAATGCTGTTAGGATTAATGATACTGATCGTCAAGTACGTTTTGAATGGACAGAAGCTCTAAATGTGGATCAATATGAATTAATAGTCGAAAATTCTATAACAAAAGAAAAATTTATTTCTAATACACCTCTTTTAAATAGTTCATTAGTAATTTCAGCAGGTGCACCCTATAGCTGGTTTGTTCGTTCAAAATCAGATTTTACCTCGGTAACAAAAAACAGCGAAATTTGGCAATTTTATCTTGAAAGAATACCCACTGAAAGTCATATTCCTTTTCCAGCTTCGCTATTATTTCCTTTGAATAACACTTCTGTAAGTTTAACTAACGAAAATCAAATCCTATTTCGTTGGAAAGGTGCAGATTTAGATGATGATATCGAATCCTATGACTTTTACATTGGAGTTCAAGAAGAGAATCTCAATCTTGAAAAAGAAGACATAAGCACAAGTCAAGTTTCTATAGAATTGGATTCCAATTCAACTTATTTTTGGCAAATTAAGACAACAGATAAAAGCAATAACAGCTCTTACTCTAAAATATTTAGTTTTGAAACACAATAGCTATTTACCATTAAATTTATTCATAGCTTTATTTATGCCCTCTAAGCCAAAACATTCAATTGCTTCTGTACAAATTGAAACTCGCTTTTCCATTTTATTTTTTTCTGTTTCATCCCATTGATCTAAAACAAATTTTACTTGATCAAACGTTTTATAATTCTGTCCGATTCCAAATCTTAGTCTAGGATAATTTGAAGTATTCAGTTGATTCTCTACATCTTTTAATCCATTATGGCCCGCTGGACTTCCTTTAGACCTTAATCTTAAGTTACCAAAGGGAAGATGTAAGTCATCTGTAATAATTAAAATATTTTGCAAAGGAATTTTTTCTTTTAGGGCCCAATAGCGAACTGCTTTACCACTGTTATTCATAAAAGTTGAAGGCTTAATAAGTAGAAACTGGCGCCCTTTTTTTTTAAATGAAGAATAGTGAGCTAATTTTTTTACTTCCCAATCTATTTCATTTTTTTCTACGAGTTTATCTAGAATTTTAAAACCAATATTATGTCTTGTATTATTATATTCTTTACCAACATTTCCAAGACCTACAATCAAATACTTTTTCATGCTCAGTTTAGGTACCTTTTTTTTAAATAAGTTTTTTAAAAATTGCATTTTCTAAAATAAAAAAAAGCATGCGGTTGAGTTATCACATGCTTGGAATTTTGAGTAAAAATATTTTTTACTCTTCAGATTTAGTTTCACCTTCTCCACCTTCTTTAGCAGGAGTTTCTGAACTTACATCTGATTCTGCTTCTCCTTCAGCTACAAGCTCTTCTTCTTTTAATGAGGCTCTGGATGTTCTTACTTGACAAACAACAGTGTTATCTGGGTGTAAAATAGTGTAAAATTCATTTTGAAGTTCAGAGGTGTAAAGTTTATTACCCAATTCTAAATTAGATATATCTGCAGTAATGAAATCTGGTAAATTTTTAGGTAATGACTTTACGCGCAGTTTTCTCTTGTTGACAGATAAAACACCACCACTATTTAATACTCCTGGAGCGGCACCCTCAATTTTGACAGGTATATTCATGGAAATTTCTTTGTCATCAAAGAGTTGATAAAAATCAACGTGCAATATTTTATCTGTTAGGGGATGAAATTGTATATCTTGGAGAATTGCATTGATTTTTGTTTTTTCATCAAGTATGATTTCTACAGTATGTGCGTTTGGAGTGTATACTAGTTTGTTGAAATCAAGTTCCTGAGCAGAAAAGTGATAAGACTCACCACCTCCGTAAAGAACACAGGGAATTCTTCCAGCATTACGTAAGGCTTTGGTAGCAACCTTGCCTACGCTTTCTCTTTTAGAACCGTTAATGGTTATTGATTTCATTATATATTATTTTATTACATTATAAATTTTGAACTTATCGACTTATTGAAATGCAAATTGTGCATTACTTCAGCAAATAATGGGGCGCAAGATAATACTTTTACTTTATTGTGACTAATTCTTGGGGGTATAGAATCAGTTACTATTAACTCTTCAAGTTCAGATTTTTCAATTTTATCATAAGCGTCTCCCGAAAGAAGAGCATGAGTACATATCGCTCTAACTGAAATAGCTCCTCGCTCTTTCATAAGTGTAGCTGCTTTAGTCAGTGTTCCAGCTGTATCTACCATATCATCAACCAAAATCACGTTTTTGTCTTTTACATTACCGATAAGTTCCATATGTGAAACTTTATTGGCTTTTTCTCTTTGTTTGTAACAAATTACTACTTCGCTTGATAAATATTTAGAGTAGGCATATGCTCTTTTTGAACCACCCATATCTGGAGAGGCAATTGTAAGATTTGATAATTTTATAGACTCTATATGTGGCAGAAAAATCGTAGAAGCAAATAAATGATCAACTGGTTTTTCGAAAAATCCCTGTATTTGATCAGCATGTAAGTCCATTGTAATTATTCGGGTAGCACCAGCAGTTTCTAGCAGCTTTGCAATTAATTTTGCCCCTATAGGAACTCTAGGTTTATCTTTTCGGTCCTGCCTAGCCCAGCCGAAATATGGCATGACAGCTGTTATGTGTCTTGCTGAAGCTCTTTTAGCAGCATCTAACATTAATAGCATTTCCATTAAATTATCAGAAGTAGGCTGTGTGGATCCTATAATAAATATTCTTGCTCCACGCACCGACTCTTCAAATGAAGGTTGAAATTCACCATCACTATATCTTGAGAAATTTACTTTCCCCACAGGTATTCCAAAATGGTCTGAGATTTTTGAAGCAAGTAGCTTACTTTGATTACATGCAAAGATCTTAGCTGGAGTTTTCATCAAAATGAATATAATGCAAATTTAAAAATAAATTTTTCTGGGAGTAGTTTTTAAAACAAAACCTAAAAAAATATTTTACTATTTTTAAAAATTCTCTCAACATATGCCTCGGTGGCGGAACTGGTAGACGCGCTGGATTCAAAATCCAGTTCTTTCGGGAGTGTGGGTTCGATTCCCACCCGAGGTACAATAAACGAAATTAATTTAAAACCATAAGTTTAATTAATTCTAAAATGTAATTATCAATTTACATTGAATATGGATAGATCTTTACTATTATTTTTTTTGTGTTGTATTCAATTTTTTTCTTGCAAGAAGACATTGCATAAAAAACTTACTCCCAATGTTGTTATTATCCAGCCAATCATAACACAATCTGATATTGGCGATGAGCCATCAAAAATAAATTTATCAAATAGGTTAGTCAATAGAGCATATTCTAAATTAGATTTAGACTTTCATTATCTAGAACCAATTTATTTTAATAATACAAATGCTAGAGATGGAAAAATCAATCTAGACAGTATAGTTTCAATTGCAACAGAAGAAAAAATTCTGAAAGGTCAAGGTGATATTATTAACATGTTTTTTGTAAATGCTATTGATGGAAATAAGGGCCCAACTGGACGAGGAATGATGAATGGAAACCTTGTATTCATTACTCTTGGTGATGAAAGTAAGTACAAGGGGTTAGAAAAAAAGTATGTTGAAGCTTTTGTTGTAGCTCACGAAATAGGTCACAATTTGGGGCTAAAGCATGCTTTAGATGATCCTTATGTAAATGACTCTTTGCCAAATATTCAAGGTGAGGGAGATTTTGAAGATAGAATTGATCCAAAATTTAGTCTTAATCATTATCAAATGGAACAGATCAAAAAAAGTCCTCTTTTTCATTCAAGAATAAATTTTTTAAGTACAATTCAAGCCAAAAAAGCGATATTAGATGAAACTTTTGAGCCGTATTTTTCAAAACTTCAGGCCCGAGAGATTACCACTTTTGTTCAGCAACAATCTCCAATAAAGATTGATTCAGCACGAAAATTTGCAAGAGAAAAATTTTCTTCAGCCGTAATGGAGTTTAGTGAAAAAGAAAAAAGTATATTATCATTTGTTGTTGAGAAAACAAATGATTGGTTAATAAAAAATAAAATAAATCTTATGGCCCGTCAGCCTTGGAGATTTATTAAAATTCAAAATTGGCTTTGTGGTGGATTTGCCCACACTAGAGGAACTTACATTATTTTAAGTCAAGCCTATCTTGATAAGCTTTCTATTAATTGGAGTGAAAAGATGGATAAGAATAATGAAGTAAAATTAGTAACTTCCTTAGGCAGCTTATTGGTTCACGAACAAATGCATTCTCTTCAAAGAACCTTCAAAACTAAATTTGATAAGCTTTATTCAGAAAAATGGAAATTTGTAAATCAAAAAGTAAAGGTTGAGAATGAAATAACACGAAATCAAGTTTCAAATCCAGATGCACCTCTAGCTGAGTGGTTGATTCAAGACCCTCAAAATGAAAATAAGTTTTTCTGGTTAAGAACACTTTTAAAAAAAAATATTGAGATACCGAAAATGGGTAGAGATTTTATAGATTTGGCTTTCCATGTTGAAGAGAAATATGGGGAATACGTTGTTTTAAAATCTGAAAATAAATTAGTAAATCAGCCTTTACAAGAATTGTCATTTTATACTAAGTCATATCCTGTGTCAAGAGGTCTCGACCACCCTAATGAAATTTCTGCATATATGTTTTCAGAATTTTTTAAGTCAAAATATAATTCTAGAGAACCTTTTCAAGAAACAAATGAGAGCTCAAAAAAAAATACTAGATTATTTATTGAATGGATTAAGACTGATATGAAATAGCTATTAAGATTTATTCAACTTCAACAATAAGTTCAATTTCTACTGCAATTCCCAGAGGAAGTGCAGCCATCCCTACAGCAGAACGAGCATGTTTACCTCGGTCACCAAAAACTTCAACCATTAAGTCTGAAAAACCATTTATAACTTTAGGCTGATCTTTAAATTCTGTAGTAGAGTTTACCATCCCCAAAACTTTAACGATCCTTTTGACTCTATTTAAATTTCCAAGTTCATATTTTAAAGTAGCAATATGGTTTACTCCAGTTAGCCATGCTGCTTGATATCCATCTTCTATAGTTAATTCTTTACCTAATTTACCAGTAATATATGAGCCATCTGCTTTTTTTGGACCGCTACCGGACAGAAATAATAAGTTTCCTGATTTTACAACTCTAACATAATTTGCTGCTGGAGGTGATACCTCAGGTATTTTTATACCTAATTGCTCTAATCTTTTTTCAGGATTATATTCTAAATTATTATCTCTTTGGTTATTGCTTTGATTTTGTTCACAGCAAAAAAATAATAGTGAAAAAATCACAAGATTTCTTAAATTCATATATGGTAATCTAGATATTCGCAATTTACAAATTCAATTAGATTTTTTATGAATTACACTTTTACTTTATAGAATATATATTTTCGCTAATTGACAAAACAATTAATCAATGAAAAATTTTATTTTAAGATCATTATTACTATTGTTTATAGTATCATCTTCCTGTTCTAAGGAAAATAAAAATGTTATAACTAATAGTTCAATATCCGCAGCACATCCCCTAGCATCTCAAGCTGGAAAGAAAATGTATGAACAAAATGGGAATGCCTTTGATGCTGCAGTTGCAGCTAGTTTCACTTTGGCTGTAGTAGAGCCAAGCATGAGTGGTATTGGCGGTCGTCTTCAAGCTATATATAGAAACTCATCTGGTAAAATAGGAGGAGTAGATGCTTCAACTCAAGTTCCTATGAATTACAAAAAAATGAATAAAAAATACAGTTATGGATATAAAACTATTGGAATACCTGGAGTTGTGGCAGGTCTATTAAAACTTCATGAAAGTTATGGATCCTTATCTCTTAAAAAGGTTATGGCCCCAGCAATTGAATTTGCTGAAAAAGGTTTCAGAATTCTTCCTCTTGAGTCAGAGAGACAGAAAAGTGTAAAAAAATATCTTCTCGAATTTGAGGGGTCTAAATTCCATTTTTTAAATTCTAACGGTAATTCTTTTAAATCTGGAGATTTAGTAATACAAATGGATCTAGCGAAGACTTTAAAAAAAATAGCAAATGAGGGGAAAAAAGGATTTTATGAGGGTGAAGTCGCAAGAAAAATTGTTAGTGATATTCAATCCAATGGTGGCATTCTAACAATAGAAGATTTAAAAAATTACAATGCACTAGATTCAAAAGTTGTAAATGGATTTTTCAATGGAAATGATATTTTTTCTTTAAATCTTCCCTCATTTGGTGCAATAACCATTCAAATCTTACAGATTATAGATAACTTAAACCTTTCTAATTCTGAGAATGAATGGGCATTACAATTTGATAAGGTTACCTCACTAGCATACAAGTATAGAGATTTTCAAGATAATTTAGATTCACTCTCAAAAATCTTAAGTTATGATGAAGCAAAAATTTGGGCAAAAAAAATTGAAAATAACCAAATTAATATAGTTAAAAATACAGATGTGAAAACACCTTACTCATGGATAGCAGACGGTCACACAACACATCTTACTACTGCAGATAAAATGGGTAATGTGGTAAGTCTAACCCAGACCATTGGACCGACAATGGGATCAAAAGTAGCCACAAAAGGTCTTGGATTTTTGTATGCAGTAAGCCTAGGAGGTTACTTAGGAGAATACAAACCAGGGGATCGTTCCAACTCACATATTTCGCCAACATTATTTATGAAAAACGGAAAAGTTCAACTTGCACTTGGCGCTGCTGGAGGTAGTAGAATTCCTACAGCAATCACACAAGTTGCTCATAGATATTTGTCTCAAAAAAAAGACTTGAATACATCTCTTATGCTTCCGAGAATTTATCCATACGAAGATTCGCTTTGGATAGAAGATCATGATGAGGTAAAGTCTTTAAATGCGGACCTAGATCAAAATGAATATCCTGTCAAACTAGTTGATGAGAAAGCTAGATTTGGAAGGGTACATGCCATTTCCTATGATTCTATATCAAATTCATGGTTTGGTTCTGCTGACCCCGACTGGGAGGGAACAGTAGAGTATCACACTGATAAATAAATCTTAATCTATGATTCTAAAGCATCCTTACAGTAATCAACACACTTTCTAATTTCATTAATTATAGTAGAATTTTCTGGCGTCTTATACTCATATTCTATGGTAGCTGGGAATGAATATTTTTGATCTCTCATTAATTGTAATGCTTCAACTATTGGAGTGTCTCCCATCCCAAAAGGCATATTATCTTGTCCATTAGCAAGACTCTTGCGGTCTTTGGTATGCATACTATATATTTTTTTGTTCATATTAGATAAAAATTCCAATCCATCTGTGTTTCCAGCAGCTATATAGTGACCCAAGTCTGGATTCATAACATTATTATCTGATTGTTTAAGTGCAGTATCCCACCATTTTGCATGCTGCTGAGTATGACCGTGGTAAGCAACTTTAATATTATTTTTCTCAGCTAATTTTCCAAGTCTTAGTGTGTGTTCTGGATCTTCAGGTAATTCAAGAGTAACATGACTTGCTCCAAGAACTTTTCCTGCTTTCATCGCATAGTTTATATCAGCATCTGAATTTTTTTTACCCAGTAAATAGTCAGGTTTAAATGCATAAATTTCAACACCGGCATCGTTAAACATTTTACGGAGCTTTAAAAAATTATTTGGATTTCTATTTTTCCCCCAATTTGCAGCCTCTTTTTCGTAGGATTTCTGTTGTTGTTTTAAGTCAGCTAATTGTTTCTTTTCATCTCGAGATATTTCTTTTTTTCTATCTAATCTCATTAGCCTGTAGAAAGTCCTTCTATCAATTTTATATTCTGGTCTACCGATAAAGTTTTCAGCTACACCACCCATCAACTCAATTGCATTTATGCCACAATCTAAAATATATTGGAGCGTGGCTTCTGCACTTTGATCTTCCATTTCTCTGAAGGAATATGTAATTACTCCTATTTGTATTCCATTAATTTTTGAATTTGGTTTCAGTAAGTTTGGTATGTAAGCTGGTGCTCCCCACAACTTATTTGTCCCTATGCTAAGTCCTACTGCAGCGATTCCAGTATTTTTAAAAAATTCGCGTCTGTTTAAATTTGATTTTTTTAGTTCCATGATTTTATCTAAAATTTATTCATCTAAATAAAATTATGTAAATTATTTATAAAGGACAACTACATTTAAAGTCCATTATTTCATTGATGCCCAAAAAAGTTTTCTTTATATTTAATTTGAATCAAATTTTCACAAATATTATTACGCTTGCTTAATGTATTATATAGGCTATGACATAGGAAGCTCATCTGTAAAAGTTGCTTTAGTAGACGAAAAAACAAAGAAATCAATCGCTGTAGTTTCTGAACCTAAAAATGAAATGGTGATTAAAGCATGCGAATTTAATTGGGCCGAGCAAGACCCTAATATTTGGTGGGATTGTATTTGCACGGCAACAAAACGAATCTTATATGAAAATAAAATTTCGTCCAAGGATATTCTTGCGATCGGTATTTCATATCAAATGCATGGATTGGTTATAGTAGACAATAAAGGTCAACTTTTAAGAGATTCAATTATATGGTGTGACAGTAGAGCCATTGAAATTGGGAATTTGGCAGCAAAGGAAATAGGTGAAAGTAAATACGGTAAACAATTATTAAATTCACCTGGAAATTTTACTGCGTCAAAACTAAAATGGGTAAAAGATAATGAGGAAAAATTATATGAGAAAGTGTCAAACTTCATGTTGCCCGGAGATTTTATAGCTTATAAGCTTACTGGTGAAATTAATACAACTACTAACGGTATATCAGAAGCAATTTTATGGGATTATAAAGAAAAAAAAGTAGCAAATTGGCTACTTGAATTTTTTGATTTAGATACCAGTTTAACTCCATCTTTAGTTAGTAACTTTCAAAACCAAGGATTTGTAACCGATGTAGCAGCAAAAGCTACTGGTTTACCGATTGGAATTCCGATTAGATATCGTGCTGGAGATCAACCAAACAATGCACTTTCTTTAAATGTTCTAAAACCAGGAGAAGTTGCTGCAACTGGTGGCACATCTGGTGTTATTTTTTCAGTTAGTGATAAAATTGATTCTAAAGAATTTTCAAGATTAAATCATTTTGCTCACGTAAATTATACACCAGAAGAACCAAGAATCGGAACCCTTTTATGCATTAATGGAGCGGGTATTTTTTACAGTTGGTTAAAAAAATTGACCAAAATTGATGATTTTACTACTATGAATAACTTGGCAAGTAAAATTGAAATTGGAAGTAACGGACTTGTCAATTTACCCTTTGGTAATGGAGCTGAGCGAATGTTAAATAATCAAAATTTAGGCGCCCATCTAAGTGATCTAAACTTAAATTTGCATAATGATTCTCATCTTTGTAGAGCAACTTTAGAGGGTATAGCCTTTGCTTTTGTTTATGGAATGAAAATAATGAATAAGGATGGTCTGAATACAGAATTAATTAGAGCTGGAAATGATAATATTTTTCAATCAGAAGTTTTCACTTCTACTTTTTCTTCATTAATAGGTAGGCCAGTTGAAATATATAATACTACAGGAGCAGTTGGGGCTGCGAGGGCGTCAAGTCTTGATATAAATTCTATGCAAGAGCTAAGCACCTCCTTAAGAAACAATGACAAAATCAAAATTATAGAACCCAATATCAAAAATGAAGAGTATAAAATAGCTTATGATAAATGGGAAAAAATCTTAAATAATAAATTAAATACAAATCAATGATAATTACAGGCGATAAAGAATTTTATAAAGGAGTTAGCAAAATCAATTATGAGGGAAAAGAATCTGATAATCCGTTTGCTTACAAATACTATAATCCAGATCAATTAGTAATGGGTAAAACAATGCGGGAGCATTTTAAGTTTGCTATTGCTTACTGGCATAGCTTCTGTGGACAGGGAGCAGATCCATTTGGCCTTGGAACTCAAAAATTTCCATGGGATCAATCAAATGATCCATTGCAAAGAGCACGTGATAAAGCAGATGCAGCATTTGAATTAATTACAAAGTTAGGTTTTGATTATTTCTGCTTCCATGATTTAGATTTAGTAGACGAAGCAGACAATTTGATTGAAACTGAAAAGCGTTTACATAAAATCGCTGATTATATTTCTCAAAAGAAAAAGGATTCAGATGTAAAGGTCCTTTGGGGAACTGCAAACTGCTTTTCTAATCCAATTTATATGAACGGAGCAGCAACGAATCCAGATTTTGAAGTTGTAGCTCGTGCAGGTGCTCAAATTAAAATGGCATTAGATTTAACTATTGCACTAGGTGGAGAAAATTATGTTTTTTGGGGTGGAAGGGAAGGATACATGTCTTTACTAAATACAGACATTAACAGAGAGTTAGATCATATGGCTAAAATATTGTCAATGGCAAGAGATTATGCTCGTGGTCAGGGATTTAAGGGAACCTTTTTTATAGAGCCCAAACCGATGGAACCCATGAAACATCAGTACGATTTTGATGCAGCAACAGCCATTGGTTTTTTAAGAGCGTATGGACTAGAGAAAGATTTCAAGTTAAATATTGAGGTAAACCATGCAACATTGGCTCAGCACTCATTTGAACACGAATTAGCTGTAGCAGCAAATTCTGGGATGCTAGGAAGTATTGATGCTAATAGAGGAGATAATCAAAATGGATGGGATACTGACCAATTTCCTGTGAATATTTATGAGGTTACAGAAGCAATGCTTGTTTTTTTACAATCTGGAGGCTTACAAGGTGGAGGAATAAATTTTGATGCAAAAATTAGAAGAAATTCTACAGATTTAAATGATATTTTTCACGCACACATTGGTGGAGCTGACACTTTTGCTAGGGCAATCCTAACTGCAGAGAAAATACTTACTCAATCAGAATTTCCTAGGCTTAGAAAAGACCGTTATAATTCTTTTGACAGTGGTAATGGGAAACAATTTGAGAGTGGAAAATTGACTTTAGAGAATTTATATCAAATAGCATACAACTCAAAATCCCCAAAAAAAATAAGTGGAAAGCAGGAGCTCTTTGAAAATATAATTAATCAATTTATATAGTATTTGATGCTGCTCCTCCTAATATTAACTTCAATTTTATTTCTTGGCTGTAATCAAGATAAAGTTGAAAGTAACATGATCAAAAAAGAAGGAATGGTATTGATTCCCTCAGGCAGTTTTTTAATGGGTGGTGAAGACAAATTCTCAAGAAAAGATGAATCTCCAAAGCACCTTGTTTATGTTGATTCATTTTGGATTGATCAAAATGAGGTCACTAATAGTCAATTCATCCGATTCGTTGAAGCAACAGGCTATGTAACAACAGCAGAGATCCCCCCCAAGTGGGAAGATATTAAAAAGGAATTACCACCAAATACCCCAAGACCAGATGATTCTCTTTTTAAACCAGCGTCATTAATATTTGTTTCTTCACAAGGCCCTGTAAATTTAAATTCACACAATCAATGGTGGAAATGGCAACCAGGCGCAAATTGGAAACATCCTATGGGTCCAGACAGCAACATAGAAGGGAAAGGTGACCATCCAGTTGTTCATATATCCTGGTATGATGCAATTGCTTATGCTAACTGGGTAGGGAAAAGATTACCAACTGAGGCTGAATGGGAATGGGCTGCTCGAGGAGGTAGGAAAAATTCAATTTATCCGTGGGGTAATGAAGATTTAAATTCTGGCTTACCAAAGTTAAATTCATGGGAGGGAAGTTTTCCCTATTTTAATGAAAAAAGAGATAATTTCTTTTATACTGCTCCAGTTGGATCATTTGAACCAAATTCTTTTGAGCTTTACGACATGGCTGGGAATGTATGGGAATGGTGTTCTGATTGGTATGATTTTAATTATTATTCGAAAATCAAAGATCAGAAATTATCAAATCCAAAAGGGCCTGAGAAACCTTATGATCCTTACCAACCCTATCTTAAGCAAAAAGTAATGAGAGGAGGATCTTTTTTATGCAATGACGCATATTGTTCTGGATATAGGGTTTCAGCTAGAATGAAATCGTCACCAGATACAGGACTCCAACATACTGGATTTAGATTGGTTAAAGACTTTAATTAAACTAAATAAAATATTTAAAAAAAAATGACACTGTGTCATTTTTTTAATTACATTAGATTAAAATTGTTTTTAGATTGAATATTCTCGTTTGCATCAGTTGTGTTCCAGATACAACTTCGAAGATTAATTTCAAAGAAGGTAATTCTTCCTTTGATTCTCAGGGTGTTCAATTTGTAATCAATCCAAATGATGAATTCGGATTGACGCGTGCAATATGGCTTCAGCAAAAATCAGGAGCAAAAGTTACAGTCGTAACAGTTGGGGATGAAAGCTGTGATCCTATTTTAATAAAATGCCTTGCTATTGGGGCTGACCAAGCACTTCGAGTTAATATTCAAGCAAAAGACGGTTTTCAAGTAGCATCAGTTTTGTCAACTATTTGCAAGGACAAAAACTATGATCTTATTATTACAGGAAGAGAATCAATTGATTATAATGGAGGTATGGTAGGCGGAATACTTGCCACACTTTGTGAGATGCCTTACTTAGCTAATTGCATTCATTTAGAAATAGACGGAAAAAATGTTGATTTGCAGAGAGAAATAGACGGCGGTAAGGAAAGTTTGAAAGCTTCCCTACCAGTTGTTATTGGCGCTCAAAAAGGATTGGTTGAAGAGAAAGATCTTATAATACCAAACATGCGTGGAATAATGCAAGCGCGTCAAAAACCGCTAGAAGTAATATCTCCAAATGAAATTAAACCAGCAACTGAAATTCTAACTTTTAAAAAACCAGATGAAAAAGGTCCAGTTAAACTAGTTGATTCAGATAATATTGATGAATTAATTAAGTTACTAGAAATTGAAGCTAAAGTTCTATAAAGTAAAAAAATGAAAATACTCGCGTTCATTGAATCACAAGACGGAAATATTAAAAAAACAGGTTTAGAAATAGCTTCTTACGCTAGAGCTATAGCTGATGAAAAAGGTTTTGAATTAGTTGGTGTCGGGTTCAATATTAACAATAGCAAAATACTTGATTCTTATGGAGTTGATAAATTCTACAATATAGAAACTAAAGAAGATACTTTTTTTAATGTAGAAAGTTATAGTGGTAGTATTTCTCAACTAATAGAAAAGGAAAAAGCAAGCATAATTGTAGTAAGCTCATCTGCTGATGGAAGATATTTAGGACCGATTTTGTCTGTTAAAATTAATTCAGCCTATATCTCAAATGTAGTTGGATTACCCACAAAATATGACCCTATTCAAGTTAAATGCTCTTGTTTTACAAATAAGGCATATAATGAGAGTAAAAGTTTAAAAGACCGTGTAATTTTATCTCTTTCATCCAATTCTTTTGGATTAAAAGAACAAAATAAAACTTGTGAATATTTAAAAGGCACATATCTATCATCAACTAAAAGTTTAAAAGTAACTGAGGTAGATAGATTAAAAGGTGAAGTCACTATTGCAGATGCAGATATAGTTGTTTCGGGTGGACGTGGATTAAAAGGACCAGAAAACTGGAATCTTATTGAAGACTTGGCTGACGTTTTAGGTGCAGCTACTGCTTGTTCTAAACCAGTTTCTGACATGGGATGGAGACCTCACAGTGAACACGTAGGTCAAACTGGTAAGCCTGTTGCATCAAATTTATATATAGCGGTCGGCGTTTCAGGTGCAATTCAACATTTAGCCGGGATTAATTCCTCAAAAGTCAAGGTTGTAATTAATAATGATCCAGAGGCACCTTTTTTTAAAGCAGCTGATTATGGGATTGTTGGGGATGCATTTGAGATCGTTCCAAAATTAACGGAAAAACTAAAAGCTCGAAAGCTTTAAATTTTGATTTCAAATTTTTGTTCACATCTTTACTTAAATTAAGTTTATGACTTTTAAAGAATTCATTACTTTTATGTAAACAATTATATAATGATATATAGACTTATTATTCTTTTATCTATTGCATTTGTAAGTTGTAAACAAATCCCTCAAGAAAGTAGCAAACAGACTTCAAAGGAGCCTAAGTCAAGCTGGGAAGTTCTTTCACATGACGATAGCTTTAAAGGTTGGCATATTTACCAGAATGAAGGCGGTGAAAAGAGCGGATGGATAGTTGAAGATGGCGTTTATACATTTAATCACAAAGAAGCCAAGGGTGATGGAAATAGGAGCCTAACAACAGATGAAACATACACAAGCTTTGAAATCAAGTTTGAGTGGAAGATTTCTAAAAATTCAAATAGTGGTTTTATATGGGGCGTAAGTGAAGATAAAAAATACAAACATCCGCATGAGACTGGTCCTGAAATCCAAGTAATAGATGCTGACATTTATGGTGACGATCCTAATAATCAAAAACATACTGTGGGCGCTTTGTATGCAATGAGTCCTCCAAATAGCATTGCTTCAAAAAAAGCAGGTGAGTGGAATCAATATCATATTACAATAAACTATAAAACAAATCAAGGTAAAGTAATACTTAATGGTACTGAAATAAATAATTTTCCTTTGTCTGGAGATAAGTGGGATGCTATGGTGAAAAATAGTAAATTTAATGAGATGTCGGGTTTTGGAAAATATAAGAAAGGGTATATATCTTTTCAGGATCATAAGCCAGGAACCGTATCATATAAAAATATTAAAATAAGAAGATTGTAGCCTGAAAACAAAGAATCCAAATATCAGTTATCTCTATCCTTTCATTTCAATTTTTTTAGCAGCTATGTTTTTAACCCCTATGGGTTTAAAACTAGAGCATGCCTTTAGCTACCACTCAGATAATATTGAATGTTTTCATGATCAGACTCATATTCATAATTATAATAAGCATAATGATTTTCTAGATGTTTATTACCAGCCTTTGGTTGAATATCATTTTAATGGTGAAATAATTTTAAATAATGCTCAAACATTATTTAAATACAGATTTAATAATACCTCTATTTACAATAGATTAAGTTTCAATAATCTTAAAGATAGAGGCCCACCGAATTTTTAGTTTCGGTAATTATTAAATATTAACTAACAATTAAAACTTTTTAAAATGAAAAAATACTTATTATTATTATTCGCTTTTGCATCTTTCGCTGTTATTTCATGTGAAGATGATGATCATGATGATCACGATGGACACGATCATTCTGCGTTAGTAGAAGATTCTTCAGCTAACATTGCTTAAGCAAAAACAGCTATTTAACGATAATAGTGATTTTGGTCTTGCACATTTGTGTAAGGCCAATTTTTTTATCTAAAATCTAAATGAAGTTAATTATGAAAAATTTAAATTAATTACATAATTCACATCTTCCTTGAATCAATAATTGCGATACACTAACTTTTTTATCAGTCACTTTTGGTAATTTCATCTCTACGTTGAGGCGATCTATTTTACCACAACTAAGACATTGAAAATGTGGGCGAAATTTATTTAAGATTGATTCAGAATTGCTATTACAACACCCATGACATTTTGCATACCACTTTAGTCCATTTTTCCCAAAAAATGAATGTAATATAGAGTCGTCCTCTAATTTGTTGAGGATACGATAAATAGTTGTTTTGTTCATTTTATCTCCTAAACGACTCACAAGATCTACGACTTTGATAGCGCTTATGTCATTATTGAATTCCTTTAACAAGGTATTAAGTGATGAAGTTTTTCTACGTATACCCATGCGACAAATTTATTTATTTTTTTTCCACAAAAAAAAAAAAAACTTATTTTCGCAACTGAGTTGCATTAATTTAAATCATTTAACCAAAAAATTTATTATGAAATTTTATACAAAATTTAGTAAAGCAAAGGTTCTTTTTTTAGCTTTTATTTTTACCATATCCTGTAGTAAAGACGATCCAGATGCTGTAAACGAGCAAGAGTTTATCTCAAATGTTTTAATGACAATTGATTCTGCAGATGGAACATCTCAAACAATAGATTGGGACTTGAGTGAAATGAACTCCCAGACAATAAGTTTAAAAGTAAATACTGATCATACAGTTGGACTAAGATTCATAGATAGTAGTGATCCGACTGATGTTGAGGAAGTTACATTAGAGATTATTGATGAGGCTGACGAGCACCAAGTATTTTTTGAATTTGCGGATGTTTCTGTAAATGTAACCTCTGCATCAAACGATACAAAAGTTGGAAGTAGAGGTGTACTTCTAAACAGTGTCTGGAATGCGAGTTCCACTGGAACTGGTTTGGTCAGAGTATATTTAATACATCAACCGACAAATTTTAATGCTACTACAAGAGAAGGTATGGGCGGGTTTAATGATGTTGCCATTGATATTCCAGTATCTATAGTTGAGTAATTGAAACACAAATCAATTCTTTTCTATATTATTCTAAATTGTTTATTTATTTGGAATTTTACTTATAGCCAAGAATGCAATTTATTTTTAAAAGGCAAAGTCACTGACTTTCACGATGACTCTTTTTTAATTGGTGCCCTTGTAAAAATTGAGGGCACCAATTTTTTTTCACAAACGAATCTAAATGGTGAATTCGAAATAGAAGGAATATGTCCTGGTAGATATGTTTTAAATATTAGCCATCCAAATTGTAAATCAAAAACCAAAAACATTAATCTTAAAGAAAACAAAATATTTGATTTAAAATTAGAGCACCATATAAACGAATTAGAAGAAATTATAGTATCTGACTCTAGGCTTTCTCGAACTAGAAAATCAGTTCAGGAAGTTTTAGTTGATATAAGTGAAATTAATTCATATGGAAGTAATACTTTGGTTGACGCATTAAATTATATCCCCGGAGCATCAATTTTAAAAACTGGAAATTCTATTGGTAAGCCAGTTATTCACGGTATGTATGGAAGTAGAGTTGGTGTCGTGACCGATGGGTTTAGGCAGTATGATCAACAATGGGGCCCTGACCATGCACCAAATGTTGATTTCGATTCTTTTGAAACAATTCAACTTATAAAAGGGGCTGCTGCTTTAAAATACGGTGGAGATACATCTGCAGGTTCAATTATCTTAAGTTCCAAAAGAAAAGTTTTAAGAGATACACTTTTCGGAACTTCATTTATAAATTTAGAATCTAATGGTTGGGGAGGTAAATTTGGATCTAGACTTGAAAAAAATTATTCAAACGGATTTTATATAAATGGAAATTTTACAGGTAAAAGATATGGAGACTTTAATACTCCAAATTATATCCTTTCAAACACCGGATTTAAAGAAGTAGATTTTTCAATAAAACTTGGAAAGGATTTAGTTTCAAAAGGATGGAATTTAAAATATTCAAATTATAATTTAGAGCCTGGAATTCTGAAGGCATCACATATTGGTAACGTTCAAGATTTATTTTTTGCACTTAATTCCAGCGAACCATCAATAATTGACGATTTCACTTATAATGTAGGGGCCCCAAATCAAAGAGCCAGTCATCAAAGGTTAACATTTAAATATTTCAGATCATTGAAAAATGATGTTAAACTTGATTTTGGATATAGCTATCAAAACAACAAACGAAAAGAGTTTGATATAAGAAGAGGTGGTAGAACAAATATACCGGTAGTTGATTTACTGCTTAAAACTCATAATTTAATGTTAGGGTTTTCGAAAATAAAAATGGAAAATTGGGACTTTGAATTTGGATATAACGGATTAATTCAAGACAACTTTTCTACTCCAGATACTGGAGTCAAAAGACTAATTCCAGATTATATTAAGCTAGAGAATGGAATCTATATTCTAGGAAGCTATCAGGAATCCAACTTCTTTTTATGGGAGTGGGGATTAAGACTAGATCATGTGTTTTATGACGCTAAAAAATATTACTATAAATCAGTTTGGGAAGAAAGAAATTACGATGTCTTGTTTAATGAATTTGAAACAGGAACCGATTTTGCAAATCAAATTCTAGTAAACCCAAAATTCAATTATTTAAATGTTTCCGCGCAAACTGGTATTTCAACAAAAATATCGGATAATTATGAATTTAATATTTCTTACATCTTGTCCCAAAGAGCGCCAAATCCTTCTGAATTGTTTAGTGATGGATTACATCACGCCATGGCGGCTATTGAATACGGGAACTTAAGTATAAATCCCGAGACAAGTCACAAATTTCTTTTAAGTTTATCCAAAACTAAACCAAATTATAATTGGTCATTCGAGCCTTTTATTTCAAAAACTTTTAACTACATTTTTATAGAACCAACAGGATTAAAACAAACTATCAGAGGCGCTTTTCCAGTATGGACATACAAGAGTACAGACGCTTTTTTGACAGGTATTGATCTTAATTATTCTCAATCAATAATAGAAAATCTTAGATTTGATATTGGAGCTTCATATGTATATGCCCAGGATATGTTAAATACTGAGCCTCTAATTTTAATTCCCCCTTTAAATTCTTTTCAAAAATTAAAATTTTCACCCAAAAAGAGTAAATGGACTTTTGAGATAACCAATCACATAAGCGCAAAACAAAATAGATTTCCAGACTCTAATTTCATTTTTGATTATATAGAGGACGGAACAATTGTTTCAAAAACAGTTGATATTAGCGAGTCTCCTTCTGGATTTAATCGACTTGATGCTATTTTTTCGTTACAAATAAGGAATCAAAAAAATCTTACAACTAATTTAAGATTGATAGCCCAAAATATTTTAAATAGCGATTATCGCGACTATCTTAACAGAATGCGTTACTATTCATCTGAGTTGGGAAGAAATCTCCAAATCCAACTTAATTTTAATTATTAATCACTAACGTAATTTTACCTTAAAATATTTATAATAACTTTAAGTGTTGTAACATTTTCAGTGTTAATGATTAACAATAAAGTCATACAATTATTATTGTTCTCTATAATAAGTACATTATTTGTTTATGCACAAGATGAAACTTTAATAGAAGGAAATTATAATGATCCATCATTAGTTACTCAAACTGCATTTGTTCAAGAGCTTTTATATGTCGCAGGTTATGTACCTGAAAAAATTGAGATTTATCAAAGCCTTCCAAATTATTCGCATGTCTTTCGAGTAAAATTAGATTCTGTTACTGGCGGATTTGTATTTGTTCGTTGGGATAAACAAAAAAAGCAGCATTATGTTGCGAATAAAATGATTGATCCTGGAGTTTATTATAACCTAAAGTCAGCTGAAGAAATTATGCGCAAACAAACTCAAAATGCTAGTTTTAGTATTGAGGATGGAGCACTACAAGCTAGTGATCAGCAGAAAATAGGTGACGAGGATTTAGATGAACTTCGTCAACAGTACGACAAAAGAGAAAAAGAAAAACAAGATGCAATTAATGCCATTGAACAAAAAAATAGGCAAAAAGAGCAAAGAAAAATTGAGAGAAAATCATCAAAAAAAAATTGACTGATTACCCTAAATCTACAGTAAGAATATTACCGTCTAAACTTGTATCAAAACATTTTAACGAACCACTGCACGACGCACTAAATGAATTTCCACGGCGAGCGCATGTAAAATTACTCCCATCAAATGACCAACGATTCCTAGTTCCTTGATGTGGACAAGCATTATCAAACACTCTAATCTCACTGTCACTTATTCTTACTAATAAAATGTTTTCCGAAGTGAAGTTTAACCATCCACCAACTTCTTTTAAAGAGGAAAATCTGTTATCATCTAAATTAATTTCAAGTTCATTGCTTGAGCTTGCTTGAGATGATGAATTATCTGTTGGCGTTGAATTAGTTGGAACTGTTACAGTTGAATCTTCTTCAGTAGAACAGGCTTCAATTATTGGAATTCCAAGTGTTGCTAAAACTATCGGTTTACATGCAGTTTTAAGAAAATATCTTCTATTTTTCATAACAATTTTTTGTTTAAAGATAATTAAAAAAATATAAACAAAATAAATTTTTGAATTCTTTTAATTGTATTTTTATAACATGAGAAAGGTATTAACATTAATACTTTTTATATACATTAAAGCTGTTTATGCTCAAAACCTAGGAACATTAAATGGCCGCATTGTTGATGAAAAAACCCAACAGCCATTACAGGGAGCAACTATAATTCTAGAAGGCACAAATATTGGAACTATAACGGATTCTAATGGCTACTTCATTTTAAACCAAATCCCCTTTAAATCATATAATGTAGAAGCCAGCTTTTTAGGATATCAAACCACTAAAGAATTTAATGTAATTGTAAAATCAGCTGGAAATATTCCTTTAATATTTGAGTTAAATGAATTATCCGAAAATCTTGACGAAGTTATAGTTTCAAGTAATCCTTTTAAAACAAGCAGTGAAACTCCCTTATCAACTCAAACATTTTCAGTTGTTGAAATTGAAACTTACCCTGGAGGTAACAATGACATTACTAAAGTGGTACAAAGCATGCCAGGTATTTCTCCCTCAATAGGAGGTTTTAGGAATGACATAATTATAAGAGGGGGAGCACCTAATGAAACTGTTTATTATTTAGATGGTATCGAAATACCAAACATTAATCATTTTAGTACGCAGGGAAGTGCAGGCGGACCTGTCGGAATGATTAATGTTTCGTTTATTAGGGAAGTAACTCTTTCAAGCTCGGCATTTGGTGCGGAATTTGATAATCCTCTTTCAGGTGTTTTATCATTTCAACAAAGAGAGGGTGACTCAAACAAATTTGGTGGTAATTTTAGATTTGGTGCTAGTGAAGCAGGACTAACTTTGGAAGGTCCCCTCTTTAGAAAAAATAAAACTGAACCATCAAAAACAACCTTTTTATTTTCAGCGAGAAGAAGTTATTTACAATTTCTTTTTGAACTTATTGGACTGCCAATAAGACCGGATTACTGGGATTACCAATGGAAAGTAAAACACGAGTTAGACCGTTATAACACTCTAACTTTTATAGGTTTGGGTTCAATAGATAACTTTTCTGTTAAGCAGCCAGATCAGTTTGATGCAGAACAACAAGCAACACTAGAGCAAGTGCCTGTTATTGAACAAAGAACTACTACAGTTGGATTGTCATGGAAGAAAAACTTTAAAAATGGGAATGGATTCACATCAACTGCACTTAGTTCGAACAGGCTAGGAAATATTTTTTCAAGATACCTTGACAATGTAAATAAAACTGGAATTATTTTTCAAAACGATTCTTATGAGTGGGAAACAAAGTTACGTTTTAGCCTAACACAATTTGTAAATGATTGGAAATGGTCTGTAGGATTTAACGTTCAAAATTCGAGTTATAAAAATGTAACGAGTTTTTTAAGAGAAAATATATTTTATGAAACAGATTTAAATTTTTTTAAATATGGTTTATTTCTAAAAGCAGGAAATAATTTTTTTAATCAAAAACTAAATATTTCTTTAGGAATAAGAACTGACGCTGATACCTTTTCAACGGGATCAAATTTAATTGACAATTTTTCTCCAAGACTTTCATTTTCATATTCCCTTTCCCAAGATCAAAAATGGAAATTTAATGCTTCCATTGGCAGGTATTTTAAAATTCCTACCTACACAATGTTGGGTTTTCAGAACAACTTATCAGTTTTTGTTAATAAATCAGCTCAATACACTAAAAGCAAACACTATGTGGCTGGTTTAGAATATAATCTAACATCAGTTTCAAGATTAACCGTAGAGGGATTCTTGAAAAATTATTCGCAGTTTCCTGTTTCTTTGATTGATGGTGTATCACTTGCAAATAAAGGGGGAGGATTTGAAGTTTTAGGCAATGAAGCTATTGTATCTCTAGGAGAAGGTAAAACATCCGGTTTGGAATTTTTATTTCAACAAAAGTTAGCCAAAAACTTTTATGGTATTTTGGCTTATACCTATTTCTCTAGTGAATTTTCTGGTTTAGATGGAATCTTGAGACCTTCCGTATGGGATAGTCGTCATCTTATTTCATTTTCGGGAGGTTACAAACTAAGGAAAAATTGGGAGATAAGTGCTCGATGGAGGTATGCTGGAAAAAATCCTTATGTTCCGGTTGATATTAATGCTAGTACTATTTCATATCCGGAAATTATTTTAGATTACGATACACTAGGAGAATTTAGACTAGATGCTTTCAATCTTGCAGATATTCGAATAGATAAAAAATGGAATTTTAAGAATCTTTCATTTAACTTATATTTCGAGGTACAAAATTTTTTAGCTCAACCAAATCCTACACCTCCAGAATACGGACTAAACAGAAATCTAGATGGCACTATTATAGTACCTAAAAATTTAGTCCCTGTATCTAATCAAGAAGGAAATAGTTCACCACTACCAACCTTTGGATTTGTTATATTCTTTTAGAAAATACTCACAATTCTAGTAAACCATCTGGTATTTCAACAGATATATTTTTTTTCACACGGTCAACATTTATAATAAAATCATCGTGAATTGGAATTAAGGATGTAGATCCATCATTTTTTCTTATTTCAAATAGAGCCTGTAGACCTTGATCATGAATTCTTTCAATTGCACCTAAATTTTCATTTTTATGCATAATTGAAAAACCTATAACTTCATGGTAATAAAATTTTTTCCCTTTTAATTTTGGAAGAAAACTTAATGGGAGGTAAACATCTTTTTTTATCAATTTATCTGCTTCCATTTCGTTCAATAAATTGTCGAATTCAATCCTAATTAACTCTGATTTATGCAGTTGGATATTATTTATCATAAAAGGCACCAATCCAGAATCAAGTTCTATGAAAATTGATTTTAATTTGGTATACTGTTTTGGATTGTCACTATCTGTTTTGACCAATAACTCTCCTTTGAAACTATATTTACCTATAATCTTGCCAATGTAAAAGCATTCCTCCTTTTTCATCGGAAAAGTATTTTAGTCTAATCAGTTTTTTTGGAGTTATTCTCACCTTTAGCTGTTTCATTGCCTTTATCGGACGCCTTTTCAGCAGCAGGAGCCTCATCAGTGGTAGGAGCCTCATCAGTGGTAGGAGCCTCATCAGTGGTAGGAGTTTCTTCAGCAGCAGGGACTTCTTCAGCAGCAGGAGCCTCATCAGTAGTAGGAGTTTCTTCATCAGCAGGGACTTCTTCAGCAGCAGGAGCCTCATCAGTAGTAGGAGTTTCTTCCTCAGCAGGGTCCTCTTCAGCAGCAGGAGCCTCATCAGTAGTAGGAGTTTCTTCATCAGCAGGGACTTCTTCAGCAGCAGGAGCCTCATCAGTAGTAGGAGTTTCTTCATCAGCAGGGACTTCTTCAGCAGCAGGAGCCTCATCAGTAGTAGGAGTTTCTTCATCAGCAGGGACTTCTTCAGCAGCAGGAGCCTCATCAGTAGTAGGAGTTTCTTCATCAGCAGGGACCTCATCAGCAACAGGAGCCTCATCAGTTGAAGAAACATCTTGGGTCACTGCTGCCTCTTTTGCAGCGGCATCTTCAAGTCTTTTCTCACTTGCTTGTTTTTCTGCAGCCAGTCTTTTTATTTTATCTTTTTCATTAGCCTTTAATAAATTATCTTTTTTGGCCTGGATTTTTGCTTCTTTCTCTTTGAGCCAATCAGCAAATTTTTTATCAGCTATTTCTTGGGTAAGAGCACCTTTTCTTACTCCTCCATTCAGGTGATGTTTTAACATTGCTCCCTTGTATGATAAAAGAGTCCTTGCAGTATCTGTAGGCTGAGCTCCTTTTTCCAACCATTCAACGGCAAGATCTATGTCAATTATTACAGTAGCTGGGTTTGTATTAGGATTGTAGGTACCAATTTTTTCTAGGTAGCGACCGTCTCTTTTTGCTCGAGAATCGGCAGCAACAAGCCAATAAAATGGTTTTCCTTTTTTTCCGTGTCTTTGAAGTCTTAATTTTAGTGGCATAACATATTAATTTGCAAGGATACTCGATCCTTAAATATTAATTCGGATGGCAAATATAGTTGAAAATTGTTATAAAAATCCTAGAGTTTATTATTTTCTTTTTTGTGTTCACAAATTACCTCTATTCTGAGTTAGTGGCATGGCATTTAAATCCTTGTTGTGATAATAAAAAAAGTGTAATTTTGGCCACTAAATATTAGCTTTATGAATATAAGCAAAACCAAAATTGATGATCTCAATGCAGTTATCAAAATAGAAATTGAGGGCAAAGATTATGAATCAAAAGTTGATTCAGTTTTAAATAATTACCGAAAAAAAGCGAACATACCAGGTTTTCGAAAAGGAAATGTACCACTGGGTATCATAAAGAAACAATACCATAAGGCTGTAGTAGCAGATGAAGTTAATAAGCTAGTGAGTGAAAATTTAGAAAAATACATTAAAAAAGAAAAAATTGAATTACTTGGAAGCCCTATGCCCAAGAATAACAATGGTCTACTTGACTGGAGAGCTGAAAAAATGACATTTGAATTTGAGTTAGGCCTATCACCAAAATTTGATATCAATCTAAATGTCTTAAAAAAAGTAACTCATTATCAAATTGAACCAGACAAAAAAATGATAGAAGAGCAATTGGATTATTTAAGGAACCAATATGGGAAATTAGTAACGCGTGAAAAGGTTCAAAATAAATATGAAATTATTGCAGAATTCAAAAATGAGAATATTGATATAAACAAAATTGGTAATTTTAAACTTGAAGAAGTAAAATCTAAAAAAGCTATTAATGAACTCAAGGCTGCTAGCGTAGGAAAAATTTTTCAAATAAAAATTAAGGGTCTTTTTAAGGAAAGCAGTACAATGAAACGCTTTACTAATTTTGACGACAATAAATTGGAGGAAATTTCTGCAAATGAAATTACAATTGAAATTAAAGAAATAAATGAAAGAGTTCCTGCATTATTAAATCAAGAACTTTTCGATAAATTGTATGAGAAAGGTTCAGTTAAGACTGAAAAAGATTTGAAGGGAAAAATTAGAATAGGTTTAGAAAACCAATTTAAACCACAATCAAATCAAAAACTGATTAATGATATATCTGAAACCATAGTTGAAAAGACCAAATTTAAACTTCCAGAAGATTTCCTGAAGAATTGGATTCAAAATTCAGGAAAAGAACCTTTAACAGAAAAAGAAGCAGTAGAAGAATTTAAAAGGTCTGAAAAAGGTATACGTTATCGACTTATTGAGGGTAAAATTATAAAAGAAAACAATCTTAATTACACATTTGAAGAACTTCAAAACTATGCAAAGAAGATTGTGGAAAGTCAAATGAAACAATACGGACAAAGTATTGATAAAAAACAAGTTGACGCATTAGTTTCTAAAATTTTAACAAATCAAGAGGAAACAAAAAGGATTTCTGAGCAATTGATAGGTGAAAAGATGATAAAGTTTTATTTAGAGAAAGCACCCTTGAAAAAGGAAAGAGTCGATTTTAATGCCTTTATAAAAGAAGCTTACGGTAAAGCTTGATAATTTGATTAATTTTGATGAAAATTTAGAAAATGGACTACGGTAAAGAATTTAAAAAATATGCAACAAAGCAACATGGTGTAAATGCAATGTATTATGACAAAATTGTAAGTAGTATGACTCCTTACATTATTGAAGAAAGACAATTAAATGTCGCTCAGATGGATGTTTTTTCTCGTCTAATGATGGATAGAATTATGTTTTTAGGTACCGCTATAGATGACCAGGTTGCAAATATAATTCAGGCTCAACTATTATTTCTGCAGAGTACAGATTCTTCTCGTGATATCCAGATGTATATCAATTCGCCAGGTGGGGGTGTCTATGCTGGCCTAGGTATTTATGATACAATGCAATTTGTATCCCCCGATGTTGCTACAATTTGTACAGGTATTGCCGCCTCAATGGGAGCAGTTTTACTTTGTGCTGGTCAAAAAGGAAAACGTTCTGCACTTCCCCATGCACGCGTAATGATACACCAACCCTTAGGTGGTGCTCAAGGACAAGCTTCAGATATCGAGATCACAGCCAGAGAAATATTAAAACTTAAAGACGAGTTATATCAAATAATTTCTAAACATTCTGGACAAAGTAAAGAAAAAGTTACTGAAAATAGTGATCGTGATTATTGGATGAAAGCAGAAGAGGCTAAAAATTATGGTATGGTCGACGAAGTACTTAAAAATGCACCTCAATAAATTTTAATCCATGAGCAAGTCTGAATTAAATTGTTCGTTTTGTGGTAAACCTAAATCTGATACTGAATTACTTATTGCTGGTCTAGATGCGCACATTTGTAATAGTTGCATTATTCAAGCTCATGGAATATTAGTTGAAGAGTCTTCCGAACAGGAACCAAATTCAGTTAATATTGAATTAAAACCACCTAAGGAAATAAAAGCTTTTTTGGATGAATATGTTATAGGACAAGATGTTTCAAAGCGTGTTTTAGCTGTGGCTGTTTACAATCACTATAAACGTTTGCTTCAAGTAGATCTGAAAGAAGATGATATTGAAATACAAAAAAGTAATGTTTTGATTGTTGGCCCTACAGGTACGGGAAAAACCCTTTTAGCACAAACTATTTCAAAACTCTTAAATGTACCATTATCAATTGTAGACGCAACAGTTTTAACCGAAGCTGGTTATGTAGGCGAAGATGTGGAAAGTATTCTCACACGACTACTTCAAGCTGCTGATTATGATCTTGATCGCGCACAAAGGGGAATCGTTTTTATTGATGAAATTGATAAAATTGCCCGTAAAAGTGACAATCCTTCAATAACAAGAGATGTCTCTGGAGAGGGAGTGCAGCAAGCTTTATTAAAATTATTGGAAGGAACGATTGTGAATGTACCTCCAAAAGGTGGCCGCAAGCACCCAGATCAAAAATTTATTGAATTAGATACATCGAATATCTTGTTTATCGCTGGTGGAGCATTCGACGGGATAGAGACTCATATAAATAAGCGATTAAATATTAAGGCTATAGGCTATAAAAATACCTTTGAAAAAGTACACTTTAATAAAGATGAAATATTAAGACATATTACACCTGGAGATATTAGGTCCTACGGACTAATACCAGAGATTATAGGAAGATTACCAGTATTAACTTACATGAGTCCATTAGATAATGTTGCATTAAGACTAATTTTAACATCTCCGAAAAATGCACTTATAAAGCAATATGTTAAATTATTCAAAATGGATAAAATAAATTTACAATTCACTCCAGGGGCATTAGATTATATAGTTGAAAAGGCTCTTCAATTTAAGCTTGGAGCGAGAGGTTTACGATCTTTGTGTGAGGCAATACTAAATGATGCAATGTACGAGCTTCCTAATACTGATATTAAAGAACTAAAGGTTAACAAGCTTTATGTTGATCAAAAGCTATCAAATGCTGAGTTTTCAGATCTTAAAATAGTTTCTTAATAATTCATTTTTAACAATTCATCCAAAATTTCCCTAGAATTAGAAAGTCTAGGTACTTTATGCTGACCACCAAGCTTTCCTTTTTGAGATAGCCACTTATAAAATAGACCTTTTTGCGCCTTATGAAGCCTTAATGGTTTTAATGTCATATTATTATATCTTTTAGCCTCATAATCTGAGTTTTCGTTTTGAAGTGCTTTATCAAAAAGTCTACAAAAAAGTGAGAGATCCTCAGGCTCTCTATCAAATTCTATAATCCATTCATGTGCGCCTTGTTTATTTTTTTCCATAAAAATAGGTCCCGCTGTGTAATTGAAAACGTTGCTTTTTGTTTGAGAACAGACTTTTTCAAGTGCTTTTTCAGCATTATCAATTATAAGTTCTTCTCCAAACACATTTATAAAATGTTTTGTACGTCCTGTTACTTGTATTCGGTAAGGGGATAAGCTTGTAAAACGAATTGTATCTCCAATTTTATATCTCCAAAGACCTGCATTTGTGGTTATAACCATTGCATAATTAGTATTTAATTTAACTTCAGATAAAGAAATTATTTTACTGGAATCCTCATTATATCCATTGAAAGGAATAAATTCATAAAAAATTCCATAATCTAACATAAGAAGCAGTTCGTCTGAGTCGTTTTTATCTTGAATTCCAAAAAATCCTTCAGAGGCATTATAAATTTCATAATA
>CACERG010000008.1 GCA_902561795.1 uncultured Bacteroidota bacterium
ATTGGATTTCTAGATAAAGGGTAAAGCCATCCCCTTCGAGCTTCATCGTATATACCTCCAGACCACTTTCTTTGACTAGTCTCTATCTCACATTGATATCCGTGGACTCTACCGTTCATGTAACTTTTAATACTTTCACTTCGGAATTGAACCCCAGAATTTAGTCCATAATCCAGAAGAACATCAAATTCGAGTATAAAGTCATCATACTCAGCCTTAGTGGCCAAAAAACTATTAGGTGTGTTGAGTTTTGATGTTCCTGTAAGTATACCATTTTCTAATTTAAAGTCTGCTTTGCCATTAAGCTTAACGAATTGTTTTAAACTATTGTCTTTAAATAAATACTCCCATTTAGATTCCTGTGCATGAAGGGTAGAAATAAAATTCAATAAAAATAAAAGTAAAAAAAGATGATATTTACTTGATCCTATGTTCAATTTGTTTAGTGTGGGTTATCTAATTAAACAACCTAATATAGCAAAAGTTTTTTGTTAAATTGCAGATACCAAAAACTGTAATTTGTTCTAACTATTTCAAATAATGGACTCTCGAAGAGACTTTATAAAAAAAACCACAACTGCTTTTGCTTTTCCTTTAGTAAGCTCGAATTCAGAGGTATTTTCAATTTTTAAGAAACTGCCTTCAAATAGACTTAATGTTGCTATCATTGGAACAGGAGACAGGGGGCAAGGTTTGATGAGATTAATAAAAAATATAGATGGTATCGAATTAGTTGCATTTTGTGATATACTACCATTTAGAATTGAACAAGCTTCTGCAATAGCTCCAAAAGCAAAAAAATATAACAATCATTTGAAATTATTGTCACATAAAAATTTAGATGCTGTGATTATAAGCACACCACTAAATACACATTACAGCATTGCCTCAGATGCTGTTGATGCTTCAATGAACATTTATTGTGAAAAGACAATGGTTAAAGGTGATAATCAAACTATTCAATTAATCAAAAAAGTCAAAAATAAACATAACAAAATATTTCAGACAGGGCATCAATATCACAGTTCAAGGCTATATTCTTATATAGTTGATATGATTCAGGCTGGCGAAATTGGCAAGGTTAGTTCAATTCAAGCTCAATGGAATAGAAATGGAAATTGGCGTAGACCAGTTGCAAATTCAAAATATGAGCGTCAAATAAACTGGCGTATGTATAGAGAATACTCATATGGACTTACAGCTGAACTGAGTTCGCATCAAATTGATTTTAGTAATTGGCTATTAAAAAGTAATCCAAACAAAGTTGCAGGATTTGGTGGAATTGATTTTTGGAAAGATGGTAGAGAGACCTATGACAATATTCACTTAGTTTATTCATATCCAAATGGAGTAAAAGCTTCATTTACGTGCCTAACTTCAAATGCGAAAGATGATTATCAAATAAAGGTTATGGGAGAAAATGCTACGATCCTGATTGATCATAAGAGTGCTTGGAAATACCCAGAAGGGAAATACAATAAAAAAATTAGTGATGTTGACGGAGTATCTGGAGCTACAGCAAGCTGGGAACAAGGAAAGGGAAATAAAATTAATTATGATCATAAGGATCCTACAATACAAGCTCTGGAAGATTTTCGTTCATCTATAATTAATAATACAATACCTTTATCAAACGTCAATACAGGTGGTGCTGTGTCCTTTGCAGTCCAAATGGGTATTGATGCTATGGATAAAGAGCAAGTTATTTCATGGAACACAAAATATAATATTTAGGATGTTTGATTTAAAAGATAGAGTGATTGTTTTAACAGGATCTACAGGTATATTAGCTTCCGCTTTAGCAACTAGTTTAGCCAAAGCAAAGGCAAAGCTTTTTATTTTAGGTAGAAATAAGGATTTACTACATGAATTAAAAAAATCAATTGAGAGATATACTGTTGTTGAATACTATGTTGCGGATGTTTTAGAAAGATCTGAATTAGAATCAGTTTGTACTTCTATTGTTAAAAAAACAGGATGTATAGATGTATTGGTTAATGCTGTTGGAGGAAATCTTCCAGGAGCTGTAATACCTGATGAAAAATCTATTTTTGATTTATCTGAAAAAGATTTTGATGATGTTGTAGACTTAAACTTGAAAGGTACTGTTTTACCTTCAATTGTTTTTGGAGAAGTTTTATCCAAGCAGGGTAGTGGAAGTATAATTAATTATTCTTCTATGACAGTTGATAGAGTAATTACAAGAGTTGTTGGTTATTCTGCTGCAAAAGCAGCAATGGAAAATTTCACAAAATGGATGGCAGTTGAAATGGCATTAAAATTTGGTGATGGGATAAGAGTTAATGCGATAGCTCCTGGTTTTTTTATTGGAAAGCAAAATAAAAGTCTATTACTAAAAGAAGATGGAAGTTTAACTGAACGTGGTGAAAAAATTATTAAGAATACACCAATGAAAAGATTTGGAAAACCTGAAGAATTAAACGGCGCTATTCATTTCTTATGTAGTGATAGCTCAAAATTTGTTACGGGTATTGTTTTACCAGTTGATGGAGGATTTAGCGCATATAGTGGTGTTTAATTTTGTTTAATAAATGAAAGAATCTTTTAGATGGTATGGGTCTGATGATCCTGTTGGATTGAACGACATACTCCAATCTGGTGCAACTAATATTGTTTCAGCACTTCATCAAGTTCCAAATGGATCCGTTTGGGAAAAAGATTCTATCAAAGCTTACAAAGAAATCATAATAAGAGCAGGACTTGACTGGGAAGTTGTTGAGTCAGTCCCTATCCATGAGGATATTAAGCGCCGTGTAGGCTCATTTAAAAAATATATTGAAAATTATAAGAAAACAATTGAAAACCTCTCGAAATGTGGTATTTATAATATTTGCTACAATTTTATGCCAGTTTTAGATTGGACACGGACACATTTACACTACCAAATGAAAGATGGTTCAAAAGCATTATATTTTGATAAAACTGCCCTAGCTGCATTTGATTTATTTATTGTAAAAAGAAAAAATGCAAAAAAGCAATACAATGAGAACAAAATTTTGGAGGCAAAAAACTATTATGACAGTCTCACCAAAGAGGAGATTGAAACACTTTCAATGAGCGTTATAGCTGGCTTACCTGGCTCAGAAGAGGAATATTCTCTTGAAAAATTTAGAAATCAATTAGAATATTATGAATCAATTAACAAGTCTGATTTACAGAAAAATTTAATTTATTTTTTAGAACAGATTATCCCAGTTGCAGAAAAATTTGGTGTAAGGATGTGTATTCATCCAGACGACCCTCCGTTTGATTTGTTTGGAATCCCAAGAGTTGTAAGTACTTATGAAGATTTAGATTTCATTTTTAAAGCTATTCCTTCACTTTCAAACGGCTTAACATTTTGTACGGGTTCATTAGGAGTTCGCACTGACAATAATCTATTAGAAATTTTTCAAGAATTCGCTGAACGAATTCACTTTTTACATCTTAGAAGCACAAAACGAGATGATAAAGGTAACTTTTATGAAGCTAATCATTTAGAGGGTGATTTTGACATGTATGAAGTAGTTAGAGCAATTTTAATTGAAGAACAAAAAAGAAAAAAAGATAATCGATCAGATTGGAAAATTCCAATGAGACCAGATCATGGGCATCAAATGTTAGATGATTTAAATAAAAAAACAAATCCCGGATATTCTGCGATAGGGAGGTTAAGAGGATTGGCTGAAATTCGGGGACTAGCTTTAGGAATTGACAAAATATTATCTTAATCAAGATTATTGAGTAAGTGAAGAAATTAAAGTAGATTTTTGTATTTTAAGTTAAACTTCTTAACATGAAAAAATTTTTATTAACATCAATTTTTCTTACGAATCTTGTTGGCTTTAGTCAAAAAGAGTATTATGAAATCCGACAGTATGAACTTCCATTTAACTCTCCTGAAAATATACTTCATGAATATTTTTCAAAAGTTTTAATACCAGCTTTAAACCGTCATGAGGTTAAAAATATTGGTGTTTTTGAAACTCTAGGTGATCCAATACCTAAGTTAGTTTATCTATTTATTCCTTACGACGATGTGTACCATTATGGAAATATTTTAAAAGAATTAAGTAGGGATAAAGTTTACTTAAACTCACGTAAATTTTATGATTCTGTACCCCAAAGTAACAAAATTTACAATAGATATAATGTATCTTTTTTGACAGCCATAGATGGGCTCCCAAAACTTATAAAGCCAAAACGGAAATCTAATATATTTGAATTAAGGATTTATGAAGGTTATAGTGAAGATGCTGTTAAAAGAAAAATAGAAATGTTTAATAAAGAAGAATTGAAAATTTTTGATGATACTGGACTATATTCTGTATTCTTTGGAGAGCAAATTTCAGGACCTTTAATGCCTTCACTTACCTATATGTTAGCATTTGAATCTATGGAGGAACGAAATGCTAATTGGAAAAAATTTTCTGCAGACCCTAATTGGAAAAGGATTTCTAAATTAGATAAATATTCAAATACAGTCTCAGATATAAAGCGTACTTTTTTAATACCACTTAATTACTCTCAACTGTAATAAAATTAAAAATTAAGGGTATTGGGTAGATATTTGGATACTAAATCCTCATAGTAAGGTTTTAGTGATTGGCTATCAGGCGATACAGGTGCTTTAGAATACAAATCATAGGCATTGAACTTTCTTACCCAATCAAACATTTTTAGATCAGTATCATTCATAAGATAATCGTATGCTTGCTCTTTGTGTTGTGCATAAAATGAATGATATCTTATCATATATAAGGCTTCTTGGGGAAGATAGTCTTTTACAATTTGATATAGGTATTCATCATGACCCCAGCTCATTTTAACATTATCTAATCCACAGTTTTCTTTATAAATACCGAGTTTTGTATAGTATTTCGGATTCGTACTATCAGGATTTAATGAAAAATATTCTGAATGAACAATTGATTTTGAGAATGAACAACCAACAGGAAAAGTATCTCCAACAACTGCCCATTGAGGTTCACCAAAAAGACACAGAACTTTACCAACATCATGAAGAAATCCAGTTAAAACAAACCAATCAGGATGACCGTCAGATCTAATCGCCTCAGATGTCTGTAGCAGATGTTGTAATTGATCTAGTTCAATATCTGGGTCACTGTCATCAATTAAAGTATTTAGAAACTCAACTGCTTCCCAAAGTGACATTTTACGTTGTTTGAATTGAAGAAATCTATTTTCTTTTTCACAAACAAAATCATAAGATTGATACTTATGATTGAGTTTATAAAATTCTCTTACAGTTTCAGCTCTTTTTGAATTTTGATAATCTCTGAATTCTTTTTGAGATTTTTCATTTTTGTTTTCAGGGTAACGTTTTATTAAATCGTCTTCCCAATGGTCAATGTTTTCAAGAGGGTTTAGGTAATTTAAATCCATAGCTAAAATTACAAATTATTATTTATTTAATAATCAAAATTAATTTTCACTTTGTAATATTTGTAGATTTGTTCTCACAAAATTGTTTTGAATTTCTCTCTGCACTCAAAAAAAATGATCTCTAACAGATTTGTCTGTCTATTTATATGCATTATCACATATTCCTGTATTGATCCAATTGAACCAATTTTTGACTTTCAAAGCGATATAGTTATAATTAACGGTTTGGCGTCAACAACCCCAGGTTCAACCTCTGTTAAAGTGGAAAAAACAAAAATTGAATTTGGTGATTATGTAAGTGAATTTATATCAGGATGTAGAGTAAGATTAATAAACTCTTTAACAAAAGAAGAAGTAAATTTTTTAGAGGAAGATCAATTATATAGGGTTTCAAATGTTTTCAAAATAAATCCTGGATCGAAGTGGGAATTAGAGGTCATTTTACCAAACGGGAATTTATATAGATCAACTACTGAGGTAACACCTTTTGAAGTTCCAATATTAGGTATAAATGAAAAGTTTAACTTGGAGATGACATACGATGAAGGTATTGGTGGCTATCTTCCAGGAAATGAAATATCTATTGATTTTAAAGATCCTCCCGAAGATGAAAACTTTTTTCTTTACCAATATAAAGCATATGAAAAAGAGACTTACTGTAAAGTATGTGAATATGGGGTATTAAGAAATGGTGAATGCTTGTCCCAATTTGATAATCCACGGTTGACTAAAGATTATTATACATATACATGTGATTCTAGATGTTGGAAAATTAGTTACAATGACGAAATTATTGTCTATAGTGACAAATTCACAAATGGAAAGAAAATTTCAAATCTAATTGTAGGCAAAATACCATATACTTCAAAACAAAATATTATAGTCGAAATTCAAAAACTTAACATATCAGAGGATTCATACAAATATTATAAAACAATTAAGGATTTAGTGGACAATAATGGAAGCCTTAATTCCCCACTACCCACTGCATTAATTGGAAACTTTACTAATATTTCAAATCCTGATGAAACGGTTTTGGGTAGATTTACTGCTGCTTCAGCTGTAACTAAATCAATTTTCATAAAACGTGATAACAGAACAGAAAGAGTCTATGGCAATTTCTTGGAGTTACAACCTGAGGTGCTAGGAGATCCAATACCAAACCCACTTACATATGAGTATAGTTGTGAAGAATCACTCTTTAGAACAAAAAATCTAGATTTAAAATTTTTAGATTACTTCGAAATTAGCAGTTTAGCTAATGACGATATAGATGGAGATGAAATTGAAAATAATTCAGATAATTGCATCTCTATATCTAACTCAGACCAAAGTGATTTAGATTTTGATGGAATTGGTGATGCATGTGATAATGATGCAGATGGTGACGGATATATTTTATATTATGAAAATTTTTGTGGAACAAGTGATTTTGATCCTCAAAGTGTACCAGATGATAACGATATTGATTCAGTACCTGATTGTATTGATGAGGATGATGACAATGATGGTTATATAGATGAATACGAGATTTTTTCAGATTCTGATCCTTTAGATCAAAATAGCTTACCACTAGACAGTGATAATGACTATTTGCCTGATATTGTTGAGAGAGAGATTACAAGAACTAATCCAAATAATCCTGATACCGATGGTGACGGATACATTGATGGTCGCGAGTGTTGTCCTTTAAATCCTAGTAGAAACTAAATTAAAAAAAAGTGAAATTTTTAAAATTTGTATTGTGTATCTCATTCTTATCTATTTCAACGCTAATTTATGGGCAAGATTATAAATTAACAGTAAAAGTTGTCGATCAGTCAGATAATAGCCCTTTGGATGGAGTTACAATTCTTTTGGATCCATGCAAGTGTGGTGGCATTACAAATACAAATGGAATATTTTCAAAAAAATTAAAAAAGGACAGCTACAGTCTTCAAATCGATTATTTGGGCTATAGATCAGTCTCAATTAATAAGGATTTGAATAAAAATGAAACAATATTGATTTCAATGGAAGTTCAAGAAGAAGAACTTTCAGAGGTCGTTCTTTTAGCTCAAAAGAGATTTCAAAGTACAGAGACCCCTCAGATGGGTGTAATTGAATTAAACAGTAGAGAATTGATAAAAATACCAGCAGCTTTAGGAGAATTTGATGTTCTAAAAAGTTTAACTCTAATGGCAGGTGTTAATAACACCGGTGATGTTAGTAATGGTGTCTCAATAAGAGGAGGGTCTTTAGATCAAAATTTATTATTATTTGATTCAGCACCAGTGTTTAATCCAACTCATCTATTTGGGTTATTTTCTGTTTTTACACCAGATTTAATTTCTTCAGTAAATATTTACAGAGCTAACATACCTGCTAAATATGGAGGAAGAATAGCTTCAATTCTAGGGATAAAAGCGAAAACTCCTTATTCTGATAAATTAAAATTAGAGGGTGGAATTGGTTTAGTGTCTAGTCGTCTTACAATAACAACACCCATAATTAGCGATAAGTTGATGATTATCGCTGGTGGAAGAGTTGGATTTAGTGATTTGTTTTTTCCTATTATTATTCCAAGATTAGAAAACACAAAAGCTAACTTCAATGATACTACTGTTAAATTATTGTACGTACCAAATTCAAATAATCAATTTACTTACACTAATTTTATGAGTAATGATTTTTATCAACTTGATTTAATATCTTCTGTGGAGAATATAATATCATCTTCAAATCAATATGATTTTGCAACTACTAACCATACTTTAAAATGGCTTCATACTTTTAAAAATGAAACTAATCTTACTGGTACTTTAATCCGAAGCTTGTATTCACCAAAAAACCTGTTCCCTGAGATTGATTCTGACAATGTAATTAGTTTTGAATCAAAGATAGATTTCTCAAGTATTAAATTAGAATACCTAAATAATAAAAAGAAAAATTTTAATTTTTATTCTGGTATAGAAATTAATAGATATCAAGTTTTTCCTGGAAATTTAAATCCAGGATTTGGTAATAGCATAAATCCTGTAAACCTAAGTAAAGAAGATGGATATGAGACATCTTTTTACTCTAATATAAATTTTAATTTGGGTCAAAGGATTAGTTTATCATCTGGGATACGATTAACTCAATTTTTATTATTAGGTCCATATTTAGAATCTCAATATGATAATAACAACATCCCTTTATCAACTAATTTTTTTAATAAAAACGATTTAGTAGTGAGTTACTTTAATCCAGAGCCAAGGTTTGGACTGAATTATAAATTAGGGGAGAATAGCTCTTTTAAGATTAGCTATGCACGTCTTTTTCAATATATTCAAAACATATATAACACAAATACTCCTCTTCCAACATCAAGATGGAAAATTTCAGATCGTTATATTCTTCCTCAAAAGAATGATACCTATGGGTTAGGTTTTTATAAAAATTATCCAGATTCATTCATAGAGCTTTCTCTGGAGAGTTATTACAGAAAAACTGAAAACAATTTAACTTATCGACCGGGAGCTGATTTTTTTCTCTCTGAATTTTTAGAAAGAGAAATAAGCCCAGCAAAAGGTAATTCCTATGGAGTTGAGTTTAGCTTTAAAAAGACTTTGGGAAAATTTAATGGGGTAATAAATTATTCCTGGGCGAGGAGTTTATTAAAAACAAATGAGGCTAGACCCGAGTATAAAATAAATAATAATGATTGGTTTATTTCAGATTTTGATAGACCACACACAATTAATGCTTCGATAAATTTCGAAAATGATAAATACAATTCAATTAGTTTGAATTTTGTTGGTCAGTCAGGAAGACCTTACACTATTGCTAACGGAATCTTCGAAAGACAGAATGTACAAATCCCTATCTATCTAAGTAGAAACAATTCAAGATTACCAACTTACCATAGACTCGATTTTTCGTGGAAAATATCTTACAGCAAAAGCCCAAATCGAAAATTCAAAGGTGATTGGATTTTTACAATCTACAATTTATATGGAAGAAAAAACCCTTTCAATATTTATTATACACAAAGAAATGGAAAAGTAGATGGAGATGTTTTTCTTGGTAGCCCACTTGGCTCTTACGAATTGTCAGTATTAAGAAGTCCCCTTGTTTCCCTTACATATAATTTTAAATTTCAATAGATAATTTTATTGTTTAAAAGTCAAGAGAATTAAAATTTAATTTCAGTTGGAACATCAGCTTTTAGATTTACGATTTTCTGTTTTCCATTATAGATTACTTTTTTTTGTGTATCGTATTTCGGCACCAATTCTAGTTTTTTTAGACTATTATTTTCCCATTCAATACTCACTGATATGTTACCTCTTGCTTTTAAACCCTTCACAGTTCCTTTTTCCCAACTATTTGGAAGTGCAGGTAAAACTCTAATTATGTCTGATTCGTGTGATTGTATTAGTAATTCTACAACACCAGCTGTGTAGCCAAAATTACCATCTATCTGAAATGGTGGGTGGGCATCAAAAAGATTAGGATAGATAGATTTTTTTAAAAGAAGCTCTATATGTTCTTGAGTCATATTATTATCCATTAAACGTGCTGTACAATTAATTAACCATGCCCGACTCCAACCGGTACCGGCACCTCCGTTTTCTAGTCTGTATTCCAGAGTTTTTCGAACTGCTTTGAACAGAGCTGGCGTTTGCGAAAATGTCACTTGATCTCCAGGATGAAAACCATAAAGATGAGACATATGTCTGTGACCTGGTTCAAATTCTTTGTATTCTCTATCCCATTCTAAAATTCTACCATCTGTTCCTAACTGAAAACCTGGTCTTAACTGCTTAATCTGCTTAGTTATTGTTAATGCTAATTGATCATTAGTGTCCAAAATTTTACTTGCAGCTAGATAATTTGTGAAAACCTCTTTTATGACCTGCTGATCCATAGCACTCCCAAGGCAACTTGCTACAGCAACCCCTTTTTTATTAATATATCTGTTCTCAGGTGAAGTAGACGGAGCTGAAATTAATTTTCCATCTCTTTTGTCTTCAATTAACCAATCGCTATAAAAAAGTGCAACTGACCTTATAACAGGGAAAGCTCGGTCTTTTAAAAAATTAAAATCTTTTGTAAACAAATAGTGTTGCCAATAGTGTTGAGCCATCCAGCCTCCAGCACCAAAGGAAACTCCCCAATAGGCAGTTGGAGCTCTGAGCCACGTAGGGCCCCATATATCAGTTGCATGAGGTAAAAATGATCCTCTTGTACCAAAATTTTTTCGTGCTGTTTTTTTACCATTTTGAATAAGACGGTCTACAAAATCAAATAAAGGCATATTTAATTCATCTAGTTGAGTTAGGTTTGCTAACCAATAGTTCATTTGAAGATTAATATTTAAATGATAATCTGCATTCCACGGTGCATTAATGTGCTGGTTCCATAAACCTTGAAGATTTGCAGGCAGAGTGCCTTCTCTAGAAGAAGATATAAGCAAATACCTACCAAAGTGAAATAATGTTTCCTGAAGCTCTAAATCCAAGCGTCCTTTTTTAACTGCCTCTAATCGTTTGTCCGTTGGTAGTTTTTGCAAACTGTTATCTGTAGTTATATCAAAAACCACTCTATTAAAAAATGACTGGTGATCTTTAACATGTCTTTGTTCCAGTTCATTAAAACTATAATCCTCTAAATTTTTTAATTGTTTGATATTTTGAATTTGATAGCTATTGTAATAATATGATGTATTCGAGACCATGAATAGCTTAAGTTCTTTTACTCCATTAAAAGAAATAGAATCTCCTATGGCCTTAAGTGTTCCTCCAAAATTTTCTGCTTTTAATTTAGTCTCAAATTGAATGCCTTTAGTGATAGGGGCAGGTTTTGAGTCAAATCTCCCTTTGCGCTGGGTTATCTCGCCATTCATGATTAACAAACCATCTTTTACAACCGACCTTGCTGTTGGAAATCCTTCATCATTTCTTCTTCCAAGCTTAATCGAACCATTTAAACCTTTTGGGTGATCGCTTTTGATTAAATATACAATGGCTTGATCTTTTGCTGAAATAAAAACTTTTTGTGAAACTGAATACCCATCAGTTTTATATTGAACCTTAGCAATAGCTTTATTTAAATTTAAAGAACGCTTGTACTCAGTAATTTTATTATGATCGAAATTAATCAGTAAATCACCAAGAGTTTGATGAGACCTAACTATTGTTTTATTTGAGAATTTTTTTACTAAAATTGAGTCAACTTTTTGATTTTCGTAATTAAAAAGCATTTCTCTAATTTTCCTTAAGTCATCGGATGTTCCTTTAGGGTGCTGCCATCCCATATCTTTGGGCCATAACGAGTCGTCATTTAATTGGATTTTTTCATTTTTGGGATTACCATAAACCATAGCACCTAATCTTCCATTTCCAATTGGTAAGGCTTCCTCCCACAAGTCAGCAGCTTTCTTAAACCATATGATTTGTTCTTTATTATAAAGATTATCAGCTTTATTAATACATCCCAAGCAAAATATTAAAACTCCTAGAATAAAGCTGTAAAATAATTTTTTCATAAGAGATTCATTACATTATTCTTAAAGTTATATTAAATAATTAGAATTTATATGTAGTCAAATTTTTAATTATTAAATGTATTTTAATGGTATTAAATGGAAAAGATGGAATCAAAAAAAATTATTTGTTTTGGTGAGGTATTATGGGATCATTTTCCAGACGGGAAAAAACTAGGAGGGGCTCCATTTAATGTTACAAATTCTCTAAAAAATTTTGGAGCTGATGTCGATTTTATAAGTAGAGTAGGAGATGATAATTTAGGCAACGAAATACTCAAACAAATGCAAAACAATCAAATCAGTACAAATTACATTCAAATTGATCCCAACCACCAAACCGGAAAAGTTGAGGTATCTTTAGATAGCAGTGGTTCCGCAAAATATGATATAATTAGTAATGTTGCATGGGACTTTATTGAGCCCAAAGAGGAAATTTTTCAACTAATTAAAGACTCCTGTGCACTTGTTTACGGAAGTTTGGCAGCTAGAGCTAATTCATATAAAACGTTAGACCTTCTGTTAGATTTAGCAAAGTTTCGAGTTTTTGATTTGAACCTAAGACCTCCATTTTACGATCTAATTCTAATAGAAGACTTAATGAAGCGCTCGGATATGCTCAAATTTAATGATCATGAGCTTTTATTGATAGCTGATTCAATGAATTCAAGCTTCAGTTCAATTAAAGATCATGTCAAATTTATTTCAGAAAAGACTAACACAGACATTATTTGCATTACAATGGGAAGTAAAGGGGCTAGTTTATATCATACCGGAGAGTGGTTTAATAGCCACGGGTTTAAAGTAGATGTTATTGATACAGTTGGTGCAGGAGATTCTTTTTTAGCAACACTTTTATTTAATTTAATTAATAAAAAAAATATCAATGAAGCATTAGAAAAAGCTTGTGCGATGGGAGCACTTGTTTCATCTCATGCAGGTGCAATTACAAAAATTTCAGAAGACGATTTATATGTATTTATGCATAAAGCTTTATAGATTTAATTTTATTAATATTATTTTATTATGAATAGAGTATTTATAGTTTTTTTAGTTTGCTTTTCATTTTCACAGATAAATTCACAAAACTTTGATGGAAAAGAATTGTTAGAAAAAGCAATTTCTTATCACGATCCTAATTCAAATTGGGACTTTTTTAATGCTGACTTTACTGTTAATATGGAATCACCGAATCGCCCAAAAAGAAAAAGTAAAATAAAGATAAATTTACCATCCGCACTTTTTAGACTTGAAGTTCATCAAAATAAAAACATTCTAATTTCAAAACTTGAAGATGGGAAGTGTTATTTAGAATTCAATGGTAAATCGGATTTAACTAATGAAATAAGGGAGAAGTATAATTTAGATTGTAAACGAGCAATTTATTTTCGGGACTATTATACCTACCTTTATGGCTTACCCATGAAACTTAAGGATCCAGGTGCAATAGTTGACCCATTTGTTGGAGAAAAGAAAATTGGTGAAAAGGAGTTTTGGGTTTTGAAAGTTACGTATGATGAATCAGTTGGAACAGACACTTGGTATTTTTTATTTGACAAAAAAACTTTTGCATTGAAGAGATATCAATTTTTTCATAACGAATTAAAAAATGACGGTGAATACATAATATTAGAAGATGAATTAGTTGTAGGAGGAATAAAAATGCCAAAAAACAGGAGTTGGTTTTTAAATTCAAATAATAAGTTTTTAGGTATCGACAGGTTGAGTATTAATTAAATGAATAATGAAAAACGAAGAATAGAATAAAAGTCAAACATTTTTTTCATGCTTATTTTATGGGTATAAACCCATTAATTTCTTAAGACTTGTTAAGTTTATTTAGTTTTCTGAATTCCATATTTTTCTTTGTAAAAATTATAAATTGGGATGAAAGGACCGTATTTGTGTTGTTTTTGACTAAAATTATCCTTCCAAGGACCATAAGGTGTTGACATTGGTTTTAATTTCTTATCTGGATAATCATTTTTCTTATTTATTTTTTGAGGTCTTGGAAAACTATTAATATAGCCTGCAACGTGAAAAGCTTCTTCATCACTAAGTTTTGGACTTTCCCAAGTTGCTTGGAGGTATGGCATATTATTTTTTATAAAAGCTGCAGCAGTAAGAACTCGATTCATTCCTGCCCCATCATTGTATGAATCAGGTCCCCATAATGGTGGATATTGATACCCTTTTTTTACATTTTGATACATTATACCTTGTCCGTTTTCCCCATGACAGACCAAACATTCATTAATATATATTGATTTTCCTTTTTTTAAATTTACTGCTAAAGAGGGAAGTTCGATTTTAGGATATCCTTTAAAATCTTTAGAATTAAGTTTTGGTAAACCATAGTCTAACCATTTCATATAAGCTAAAATATATCTCATTTGATCAGATTCTTTTGGAAGGGCTATACCATTCATACTTCTTTCCATACAACCATTTATTCTTTCAACAAGAGTACCAGACTTGTTCTCTCTTCCGCTGAATTGAGGAAATCTTTTAAATATACCAATCCATGAAGCAGCCCCTGACAAAGTACCTCCATTTAGGTGACAGCTTGTGCATGACAGATTATTACCAGCATATTTAAAGTTGCTACTAAGCGGACCAATAAAGTGGGATGTTGAATCTAGAATAAGAAACCCTTTTTTTACCTCACTACTTGCAGTCGGATTATTTAGCACAGCAGTTTTTGGATCCCATTCAACAATATCTTCTTTAGAATGTGGATTCCAAATTTCATCAAAATAAACAGATCCAATAAAAATAGATATTATTAGTAAGAATAATACCCCTATAAGAACCAAAAGATTTTTTACAAGACTTTGGATTATTTCCATTTATTTAAAGTAACTAAATTTTAGTAGTTTTAATTAGAATAAAAAATTATAAACATCAATTTATTTAATTAATTCAAAACTCAATTATATGATATGAAGAAAATCTTACTCATATTATTTGTTATTTTTTCGATAAAAATTAATTGTCAAAATATTGTAAATGAAAGAGCCCAATGGTTCGTAAATGACCGTTTTGGTATGTTTATTCATTGGGGACTTTATAGTGGGGCAGAAGGAAACTGGAAAGGTGAAAAGGTAAGATATGACAATGACTATGCTGAATGGATTCAATACAGAAATCAAATTGACAAAAGTGAATATATAAAACTTTCAAAAAGATTTGATTGGAATAAAATAGATCCTGAGGAATGGGTTCTTTTAGCTAAAAAGGCAGGAATGAAATATATCACCATCACAGCTAAACACCATGATGGCTTTGCAATTTGGAATAGTAAAGCAAGTGATTTTAATATTTATAATTATAGTAATCCAAAACGAGATATTATAAAAGACTTATCTGAAGCCTGTAAAAAACATAACATGAAACTTGGTTTTTATTACTCACATTGGACTGATTGGGAACACCCTTATGCTTGGGATAATTCAAAAGAAATTTATTGGCTTGATAAAGATAAGTTCGATATTTATTGGCAAGAAAAAGTAATACCTCAGATGAGAGAACTTTTGACAAATTATGGAGAAATTAGCATGATTTGGTTTGATATGTGGCTCCACCACGATCAAACTATTGTTTCAAAAGATCAATTACTTCAACTAAAAAATTTAATCAGAGAAATACAACCTAATTGTCTGATTAATTCACGTTTGGGTTTATCTGTCGAGGAAGATGACGACGTAGATTTTAGAACACTTGGTGATAATCAGTTGGGTGAATATAAATTCAATTATCCATGGCAAACCCCTGCTACAGTTGCACATTCATGGGGTTACAGTAAAAATGAAAATGAATGGAAATCAACTACATCAATTTTAAGATCATTAATTGGGAATGTTAGCCTGAATGGTAACCTAATGCTAAATATCGGCCCAACATCAGATGGATCAGTTCCTTACGAGATCAGAAAAAGATTTAGTGAAATAGGGGAATGGTTGAAATTTTATGGTAAATCTGTGTATGGCGCTGAAGCTTTTGACTTACGAAGTAATTTGCATGACTGGGGACTAATTACCTATAAACATAATATGCAGGGCTTGCATAATGTCTTTTTAAATATTTTTGATATAAAACCTGGAAAAATTCTTAACGTTACGGGTATTACACAAAAACCACTGAATGCTTTCCTTATCTCAAAAAAATCAAAGATTAAATTGAAATTTGACTTCAACAAAGTTTTTTTAAAAATTAAACTTCCAACTGATTTGCCTGATCCTTATGTTAATTTAATCGAGTTAGAGTATGCTAAAAGACCAACTGTTGATAAGGACTTAGTTGCAAAAGCAAAATATAATGGTTACTCATTAAAGCTGTCAAATTCAGAATCACATGAAGGAAATTATATTTCAAACAAATCAAAAAGAGAGGGATCCATTCCGGCTAATATACAAGTGAATGATTCACTGAAAATTTCATGGAAAATTTTTGTTGATAGACCATCAAAATTTAATATCGATACCTCCTATAATTTTCAAAAGAAAATTACCGATGGTTATATGACAGTAAACATAAATGAAAAGTCTTACCAACACCCATTTAATTATACAGGCAAAACAGTTGGAGAGCCAATTGAAGACTATATAATTGACAAATTTAAATCCTCTACAATAGGAACAATTAACTTTGACGATGTGGGGTTTTATAATATAGAATTAAAAATTAATACCTCTTCTCAAAATCCTTTACAATGGCAGTGGCTATGGCTTGAAGAAATTACTGATTAATTTTATTCTAATAAAGATTTGAATAAGATCTCCAAATTCTAATTTATTATTTTTAAGAGGTATAATTATGCTTAGGTACGTATTTCAGATCTCCCCTAATGGAAAATAATGTGAAGTATAAATAAACTTACAGCCAAAATCCAACCCCATCTCTTAGTTTTTGAATTAGCAGGTTGAAAGAGTGAAAATAAAGAATTTAGAACACCTTTACTTCCTATAAGTACAATTATCAGACTAGAAAAAATAACCAAAAACGCCCGTACGAAATAATTTATACAAGGAAATAAAACTTGTAAGCTCAAGTTAAGTGGAAGAGTCAAAAGAAATGCAGCAAGTACAAATTTTAAATTTGGACGTATTAATAAAACAGAGCTACAAATCAACACCACAATTCCACAATTAATATAATATCTCAAATTATTTAAAGTGTGTGTAAATGCTGAATTTGGATTGTCAAATTTTAGGTAAAGCAATATGAGCCCCGTCAATAATGCGGTTGTGAGACTAAATAAAATGGCTTTTCGACCCGCAGAAATTTTTTCTTGATCGTTGGCTTTAGGCCGAAGGTATAGCGCATAAATATCAGTAGACCATAAAGTAGCAATTGAGTTAAATGTAGAATCTACAGTGCTCATCAGTGAAGCAAATAAACCGCAAAGAATGATGCCTTTGACACCAATGGGTAAATAGGTTTTTACAAGATATGGGAAAGCAAGGTCTGGTTCCATTAGACCATCTCCCAAAATACCGTAAAGGGCAATGCCTGGGACAATTATGATTACGGCCATGAAGTATTTAATTACGCCACCCACCATAAGACCTGTTTGTGCGTGAGCGACACTTTTTGCAGCTAATGCTCGTTGCATTACTGTTTGATTGGCACACCAATAATTAATATTCAAAAAAAACAAACCAAAAAGATGTGTCCATGGCAAGGTTGGATGATTTGAAGGTAGGTGCAAATGCATTTTAGCAGGGGTAATTGTGTATAATTTATCCCAGCCTCCTAAATAGCTAATGGCAGTCAAACAAACAAAAATACCTCCAATAAGAAGCACACTAAACTGAACAATATCGGTTTTAACTACTGCACTTAGCCCTCCTAAATAAGTGTAAAGAGCAGAGAAAATACCCAAGAAAACAATCAACAACCCAATACGGATTATTCGGTTGCTATGTAAAAAAGTAAGCTGTTCCCCAAAAACTATATCTGCAGCATAAGCACCCCAAAATAAAGCTGCTCCCAAAGTTACTGTAGAAAATAGAGTCATGTTGGTAAGCGAATATAACAATGCAATGCGATTACCTAATTTTTTTGCTATGAATTGTGTTATGGTGGTAATTTTCTCACTTAGAAAAAGGGGTACAAAAACGAAAGTAGCTATCAAAATACCTTGTACCGAGTTAATCTCAAGATTTGCTTGGGCTAATCCATATAAGTAAGCTGAGCCCATCATTCCTAAAAACTGATACCCTTGAATGTTGGTGGCAACAGTAGAAAGTGCAACAGAATACCATGGCAAATTCCGGGAGCTTAAAAAGTATTCATCTGCTGTGCTGTCGGAGTGAATTTTTCCTCTTAATGCAATAAATAAGATGACAGCAAAGTAGAAAATTACTATAAAAAAATCGATCATGGCTTTAATTTCTTGGACCCCTTCCTAGAGGACTTCTGGGGGTATCTTTCGGAATACGTCCAAGAACTTCAGGCAAGGATATAGTCTTCAGACGCGGCAAAACGTATTGCCCAAAAAGTTCACATTCACTTTGGTGAGGATACCCAGAAAGAATAAAAGAGTGAATCCCCATTTCAATATAATGCTCTAATTTGGCAACAATTTGATCAGGGTTGCCCACCAAAGCGGCACCACAACCTGAGCGAGCCAAACCAATACCTGTCCAAAGGTTGGGTTCAACATAATATTTGTCGTCAGACTGCTCACGAAGTTGTGATTGACTTGCTACTCCTAAGGAAGCAGCATCTTGTGATCGATTGCGAAGATCATTTCCAAGATCAAGATCAAGCTTTGATAATAGTCCATCAGCATATGCACGGGCTTCTTTTTCTGTTTCACGGACAATCACATGTACTCGAAGCCCAAACTGAACAGTTCGTTGGTATACAGCTGCTTTTTCTCTCATATTATCCATTAATTCTTGCAGTTTTTTTTCGGTTTCTGGCCACATTAAGTAAACATCACAATGTTCTGCACATAAGTTAACACCTTCAGCGGAATAACCACCAAAATAAAGTAATGGACCGCCATTTTGCTGATATGGCTTTACAGGTGCTGAAGGTAATTGAAATTTATAATAGTCTCCCTGAAAATTGATTTGATCTTTGTTCCAGGCTTGCTTTAAGATTTCAATAACCTCTCTTGAACGCGTATACCGTTCATTCGAATTAAATTTTGTTCCAGGTAAATCTGAGGAAATAATATTTATTGTTAGTCGCCCTTTAAGCATATGATCAAGTGTGGCAATGTATCTGGCTAACATCGGAGGATGTACTTCTCCGCAACGAATAGCAGCCAATAAATTAATCTTTTTAGTCAAAGGAGCCATACTTGCAACAAAGGCCAAAGTGTCTTGTCCGACTTGATAGGAAGATGGACATAATACATTTCGATAGCCTAATTGATCAGCTGTTTTGACAATGGATGAAGTATTCTCCCAGCTGCTTTTATATGCAGGGTTTCGGTTACCTAAGAAATCGTCATCTCCATCACACAAGGGAGCAAACCAAGAAATTTCTGCTCCATCAATTTGAGACTTGCTATTTATATTCATTTGAACAAGGTTAACAAAAATTGAACTTTTCTCAAAAGCTTAATCTAAAATACTATTCACTAACCGTCTTGATTAACTTGGATTGAAAATGTAATGAATGTATTAGTAAAAAAAAATACTCTTTTCAATTCAGTTTAACCTTTAATTAAATGCTTTATTCCATTTTAGAAGAATAAAAAATGTTTTTCTCATTTTATATTTAACCCATTCTCGATATATTAGATGTACTAACAATAAATCAATTAAAATGAAAAAAACATTTGGTGCGATAATAATTTTTTTAATATTCTGCTCTTGTCAAAATAATGAATACCTAGTAGAGTTTGAAAAAAACACTGAAATAGCAAAAGCATATTTTAAACTTCATGAAGAAGAAAATTCAGAAGCAATGTTTAACTACTTGCACCCTGATATGGAATGGCATATGCCGGTTTATGGGATGAATATGGGAGGTATTGAAGATGTAAAAGCAGGAATAATTGGATACCAGACTGATTTCGATAATCTTAAGTTTACAGCAGACTATTGGTTACCTGGTGTAAATACAGAGACAGGTATTCCAGACGGTAGTACACGTGTTTACGGTACATGGAATGCTATACATGTTAAAACAGGGAAAGAAGTAAATTTAACTACTTATCATTCATTTGAATTTAAGGATGGCAAGATTTTTAGAGGTGGAGACTGGTTTGACTTGGGAGGAATGATGAATCCTCTTACTAATCACGAAGAGGAAATAATTAGTATGGTTAATATGACGACTAAAGTTTCAGCTAGTAAAGTTGAAGATTTTTCGAAAAAATATCAATCTTTAGTTAATAACTTAGAGCCCAACTCATTAAGCTTTCGATTTTCAAAAACTGGAAAAAATAGAATTACTTTAATTGAACGTTATATAAATTCTGACGCTGTAATTGATCATATAAAAAACATTTCGCAAGGCGGAGAAATATCAAAAGATTTTGAGGAATTTCAAAGAGTTTTCAGTATATATGAAATAACTATATATGGAAATGTTTCTGATGAGTTGAAAAAAGCGATCGCACCTTTTAAAATAAAAACAAGATATGTTCCGGTAATTGCGGGTTACAGCAGATAATTTGAAATTTACTTTCAAGAAACCCCTCCACAATTGGAGGGGTTATTATTGAAACAGGGAGTTTAAATAGGAATAAAGTATAATAAAATCATTTAGTAATTGATTTTCCGCTATTTGTATATAAATAGCGGAAGATAGTGGTGGAGTCGGCGGGATTCGAACCCGCGTCCAAACAAGTGATGAAAAAGCTTTCTACAAGTTTAGATTTCGTTTAATTTTCGAATCTGCACTGACCGAAAACTGCCTATACAGATCTTATCATCATAATTGAAAAATACTGTTGATGCAACAGCATTTCGATGTTGACTTTTATGGTGCCTCATAACAAATCGCCGTCAACAAGGGCTATTTAGAGACATCTTGCTTTCCAGCCTTGCTGGAACTTGGCATGAACTTACTATAATTCAGTTATTATGCAGCTAGAGCGTAGTTATTCTCGCCATTTAAAGTTGTGAAATATGAGATTTACGAGCTATAATTCAGCGCTCGACTTGCTTACTCTTAAATGCGACTCGCTGTCAATACCAGTCGACCCCATGAGTTTTCAATGAACTTATGAAAAATAAAATTACAAATATTAAGCCAAAACTGTTTTCAAAAGATTTAAATTATTACAGCTAGACTGTTTAAAAAATTAATTTTTCGCAACTACCTCTTCAAGTTTTCCATCCGCACATTGAAAAATTTTTCCTGGAAATTTTACTATCATATTATAATCATGTGTTGCCATAATTATGCCTATACCTCCTTTGTGCAATTGTTGAAAAACTTTCATGATTTCCTGGCTTGTTTCAGGGTCTAGATTTCCAGTTGGTTCATCTGCTAAAATTAAATCAGGATGGTTAAGTAATGCTCTGGCAATAGCAACGCGTTGTTGTTCTCCACCAGAGAGTTCAAAAGGGAATTTATTTTTATTTGATTTTACATTCACCATTTCAAGCACTTCATCTATTCTTTCAGAAATTTTTCTTTTATCTTTCCACCCTGTTGCTTTTAGAACAAACGACAAGTTATCAAATAAACTTCTATCATTTAAAAGTTTAAAGTCCTGAAAAACAACTCCTAGTTTTCTTCTTAAATCGGGGATTTGCTTCTCCTTTAAACTATTGAGATCGAATCCTATAATAGATCCCTGCCCGTCAAATAATTTCAAGTCACCATAAAGTATTTTTAAAAGGCTACTTTTACCTGTACCAGTTCTACCAATTAAAAAAACAAATTCACCTTTCTCTACACTAAAATTTATATTAGATAGAATAACGTTATCATCGTTTCTTATAGTTACATTTTGAAGACTTACCATTATTTAATGATTGAATGTAAAATTAATTTTTTTGGATTATTCTTCATTACATTGTGAATAAATAAACTTTTATATAAAGAATCAGATTTTTAGTTATTTAGTTAATAAATTAACTTTATAGCTATGTATGGGTCAGCTAATTTCTTCAAAAATTTTAGAGTGTGTCTATTATTTTTTTCCATTCAGATTCAAAGTCAGCTTTATAATGATCAACTAAATTCAGAGTTATCAAGTCATTTTTTTGGACTCGACTATTTTACAGCCTCATGGCAGGCCAGTGTTTTTGAAGAAGATTTTTATTTACCCCAATTAGCTCAACAGAAAATAGAATTTAGCAAGCTCTCAAACTCATTAAGATTGAATTATTCTGGTGCTGAAAAAATGCTTTCGCAATATAAAGAAGAATTCCCTAACAGTAGCTTGAACGACAATATAGACCTAGACATAGCAAACTATTATTTCAAAAACGAGAAATATCGTTATGCATTAAAATGGTTCAATAGTATTTCTGAAAAATCTGTGCTTAAGTTAGATCGTGCGGAGTTTAACTTTAATAAAGGGTATTCTCTGTTTTCAGCTAAAAAATATAAGGATGCAAGACCATTTTTCGAAAAAGTTAAAGATGATAAAAAATATCAGTCTGATTCACATTATTATTTGGGACACATTGCATACCAATTGGAAGATTTTGACTCTGCTTTGTCATCTTTTGGTAGAATTTCAGATCCTAATAAAAAAGAAGACTTAACTTATTTTCAGGCAGACATGAATTTTCGTTTGGGCCGATTTAATCAGGCAATTGATTTAGCTAAAAGAGCCTTAGAAAATGCCAACAGGGAAGAAAAATCAGAGCTTTCAAAAATAATTGGAGAAAGTTATTTTAATCTTAAACTTTATTCTGAAGCTATTCCTTTTTTAGAATCCTATAAAGGTAAAAAAGGAAAAGTTACCAACACTCATTTGTACCAGCTAGGTTACGCATATTTTAAAGAAAAAAAGTTTACAAAAGCAATAAGTCAATTTAATCAAATTATTGGTGGAAATAATGCCCTTTCGCAAAACTCTTATTATACACTTGCAGAATGTTATTTAAATACAAATAAAAAATCTGCAGCGTTAAATGCTTTTAAAATTGCATCAAAAATGTCATTTAACCCTAATATAACTGAAGACGCTTTTTTGAATTACGCTAAATTAAGCTACGAGATAGGAAATCCCTTTGAAGATCCTCCAAAGGTTATAGTCAATTTTCTAAAACTATACCCTAAAAATGAAAATCAGGGTCTTTTAAGAGAGTTATTAATAAGTTCTTACACTAGAGCAGGAAATTTTACTGCCGCGATTGAAATTTTAGAAAACGACAATGGCTTTAAGAATAATAAAACTTTTCAAAAAGTTTTAATTCTAAACGCAGTTAATAAATACAAAAACGCAAGTTATTCTGAAACAAATGAATTATTCAAACGGTCTCTAAAATTGAAAGAAAATAAAAATCTAGATGCATATGCTCTTTATTGGCTTGGCAGATCAGAATATGAGTTGAATGAGTTCGATAAAGCATTAGATACATTCAAACAGTTTAAAAGAAATCCAAAAAAAGAAACGGTCCCCGGTTTTAAAAGACTAAACTATGATATGGCCTACATCTATTTTAAATTGAAAGAATATGATTATGCACTTCAATATTTTAAAAATTTTGATTCGGATAATAGTTCATTTGATCCATCTTATCAAAGAGATACTTATTTGAGGACAGGTGATTGCCATTTTGCCTTAAAACAATATTGGCCTGCAATCGAAAACTATAATACATCTATTGCGTTAAATGAAAAATTAGGCGCTTACCCAAATTTTCAAAAAGCCATTAGTTATGGATTTGTAGATCGAAATTTTAAAAAAATATCTACTCTCGTAAAATTGATAAAAGATTATCCAAATGATGATTTAATTGATGACGCGTTATTTGAGTTAGCCTTAGTATATAGCGAAGAAAAGCAAGAGGAAAAATCGATATCAACTTATGATCAATTAATAGAGAGTCATAAAATTAGTCCTTACGTCGGTAAAGCTGCACTTAATAAAGGTCTTATTTTATATAATCAAGAAAAACATGAATTAGCCGTAAGAGTTTTAGAAGACGTGGCGTTATCATTTACAAAATACGAAATTGGTCAGCAAGCAATAATTACACTTAAAGAAATTGCAATTGATCAAGGAAAAGTAAAGGATTTTAATAATTGGATCAAAAATAATAATCTAAACCAATTTAGTGATATTGAGCTTGAAAAAATACAATTCATTTCAGCAGAAAAACAATTTCTGGATGGTAATAAAAACAACGCTTTAAAATTATTTGAAGAATATTTAGAAATCTACCCAAAAGGAGCTTATGTTAGAGGAGCCTCCTACTACTTGGCGGAGTTGAATTTTGAAAATGGATTTAATGATAAGGCATTGTTTTTTTATAAAACATTAATTGAGGATAAAGTTTCAACTTACACAGAAAAAGCTCTTGTTAGAATTATTAATATTCTGAAAAATGATTCAAAGGAATCTGAAGCAATATTTTATATGGAAAGATTATCTAATATAGCTTCATTTAAGCAAAATAAGCGTTTTGCAAAATTAAATTTGATGAGAGCATATTTTGCTGCTGAAGAATATCAAAAATCTTTAGAGGCCTCTAATAATGTATTGAATTTGAATGATTTAGAAAATCCAATTAAATGGGATGCATTAACAATTAAAGCTCGTTCCTCATTATTTCTAAAAGACAGTGTAGGAGCTTCTAATATTTATTTCATTTTAGAAAAGTCACCAGATGAGCTTGTTGTTGCTGAAGCACTTTATTTTAGAGCAAATCTTTTAAACAAAGAGGGAAAATATGACCTATCTAATGATGTAATTTCACAAATATCTATCTCTACTAATCAGAGTTCAGTCTGGAATGCTAAATCTCTTTTATTACTGGCAAAAAACTATTATTTATTAAATGATCCTTTTCAGGCAATTTTTGTTCTTGATTCATTAATAGAAAACTTTAAAACATATGATCAGATTGTTTCTGAAGCTCAACTTCTAAAGACAAAATTTGAAGATTTATTGAAAAATAAAAATCAAAATGATGATGGATAGGAATAGATTAATTTTATTTCTTTTTCTTTTATCAACGTCTATTTCTGACGCCCAGAAAAACGAAAACTCTATTGAGACGGAAAATGTTATTATAGTAAAATCGTTTACACCAAGTCTTTCGGATGCATTTAAAATAAAATCGGATCCATCCATATCTGACTCCATTTCAAATGCAAAGTTTGAGCTAGTATATGATCTCAAAAAAATTCCTGTAATCTCGACCTTTGAGCCAAATAAAGCTACACCATTAAAATTAAAACAAAAGATATTGTATGATCCATTTAACACTTTTTTTAGTGGAGCTTTTGGAAATAAAAATCAATTATTTTTTAATATTTCAAGCCTTATTGAGATAGATCGAAGTCAAAGAATTGGATTTAATTTTTATAAAGATGGTTTTGGTAATGACTTAGATAATACAGTACTAAGAAGTAATCAGAATTATAATGAAATTGGTTTTAACCATAACCTTAGAAGTAACCAATACAATGTAAATACGCAATTTAAGTTTTCTAAAAGCTTAAATAATTATTTTGGATTAAATGAAAATGTTTCGGATCAGAGTTTTATTAATTTAATTGATCCACAAATAAGAAGAAATAACTTTAAAGTAAGATCAAATTGGAATTGGTATGATAATTTTTTAAACAACTTTATTTTGCAAGCTAATTTGTCTACCGACAATTTTGATTCAATAGAAAAACAGATTGGTTTGAGTGCAAATTTTGGGTCTGAATTAGCTAGAGGTAACTTCAAAGGTAAAATCAAAATCCAAGGTTTAAATACAAGATTTGTTAGTTCGTATTTCCAAAAAATTCAAGAAGAATATTCACAAGCTCAAGGTTCACTGAGTGTATTTTGGCAAAATACTAGTAATGATTTCAGATTCAAGATTGGTGCTGGAGTTAGTTATTTCTTGGGCATTGATCAAATTTCAAATGACCTAATATATTATCCTGAAATTGAAATTTTGTATCAAAAAAAAGAAAATAAACTTACTCCATATTTAAAAGCCTTTGGAGGAGCTAACCTAAATTCATATCGTTCTCTTTCAGATATAAACCCTTACTTGGCACCAACAACTGCTTTAATTCCAACTTTTAATAAGTATAATATTCAACTTGGAATGCGTTCTCGATTAGCTTCGGTATTGAATTTTGATCTTGGATTAATTTTCGATGATGTTGAAAATTTTAATTATTATCAAAGATTACCCTTTGATAATGAAAATGAATTAGAATCTTACCGACTATCCAATACATTTGAAAGCAAATACCTTGATTTGAGTTTTTATGGTTTTAATGCTTCTATAATAATAAATATGATAAAGGATAATTTTATTCGTTTCGAAACTAGCTATAGGTTTTTTAATACACAACAGGAAGTGATTTTGTGGAATATTCCTTCACTTCAAGCAAATTGGGAAAGTCAGATTAAATGGAATGATCGTTTGGCATTTTCTTTCAAAGGTTCTATGTGGGGAGACCGAAGCGCTTCTCTGAGGCCAATTTTTTTAGAGCAAGATTTATCCGACGATTTAATAATAAATGAGGAAATTCTTCCAATCTTTATAAGAACATCAGCTCACATTACCTATAAAATTACTGAACAATTTGATCTTTTTTTTAAAGGGAGATTTAATTCAAAAGGAATCCATGGTCGATGGTCATACTATCCCGAACCCCCACTATTAATTTTAGGAGGAATAACTTACAAATTTGATTTTCAATACTAATTTCAAAATTATCAATTTATCGAACCTCTCAAATTGGTAACTAAGATTGATTTTTCTACATTTGGCATTCAATAAAAAAAATTATTTCAAAAAATAGATTAATGTTTAAAGGCTTATCTTATTATTTGCTAATATTGGCTGTATCGTTGCATATCTCATGCCAAAATGGTGCAGATTTGATAGTTCATAATGCATCTATATATACTATGGATGATAAAATGGAGAAAGCATCTGCTTTTGTAATAAAAAACGGAAGATTTATTGATGTAGGTGGAGATGAGATTTTAAAAAAATATTCAGCAAAAAAAGTTTTGAATCTTCAACAGTTACCAGTTTATCCAGGATTTATAGACTCTCATTGTCATTTCCTTAGTCTTGGTTTAAGTTTGCAGCAAGTTGACCTTGTTGGTGCTAAGAGTTTTGATGAGGTTATTAACAGAGTATTAAAATATTCAAATGGAAAAAAATTAAAAGCTATTTTAGGAAGAGGTTGGGACCAAAATGATTGGAGAGACAAGAATTTCCCAAATAAAACAATGCTCGATAAATTATTTCCTAATATTCCAGTTGCTCTACGAAGGATAGATGGTCATGCATTATTAGTTAATCAAAAAGCTTTAGATCTTGCAGGTATCGATAAAAATACATCAATACCTGGAGGAACAATAGTAAAAGAAAAAGGCATGCTCACAGGAGTATTGATTGACTCCCCTATGAAATTAATTAATGCTATTTTACCTGAGCCATCAATTGAGACCAAAGTTAAGGCTCTAAAAGAGGCTGCAGCAATAGGTTTTGAAAATGGACTTACAACAGTTTCAGTAGCTGGATTAAATAAAGAAGAAATTTACCTTATTGACAGTCTACATAATAACGGAGAGTTAGATATGAGGGTATACGCAATGATTTCAAATACAAAAGAAAACATGCAACATTTCTTATCCAGAGGTCCAATTTTAAAGAGTAAATTGACAGTGCGCTCATTTAAAGTATATGCTGATGGTGCTTTAGGATCGCGAGGAGCAGCTTTAAAACAAGATTATAGCGATTTAAAATTACATAAGGGTAAATTCATAACACCACAAGATTCAATTAAAAGATTAGCGATAAAATTAGCTTCTACACCTTTTCAAATGAATACCCATGCTATTGGAGATGATGCAAATAGTGTAGTATTGGAAGCTTATAACGAAGCCTTGATTTCATCAGAAGATCCGAGATGGCGAGTAGAACATGCCCAAATAATAGATACGACTGATTTAAAACTCTTCAATAAAAAAATTATCCCTTCCGTTCAACCTACACACGCTACAAGTGATATGTATTGGGCTAAAGACAGATTGGGAGAGACGAGACTCAAAGGGGCGTATGCATACAAAGTACTTTTAAAAAACTCCGGAACTATAGCCTTGGGAACTGATTTTCCTGTTGAGAAAGTTAGTCCCATTTCAACATTTTTTTCAGCTGTTGTTAGACAAGATAAATACTCTTACCCAAAAGGAGGGTTTTTACCAGAAAATAAATTATCTCGAATGGATGCCTTGAGAGGAATGACAATTTGGGGAGCTCATGCCAATTTTGAGGATAAACAAAAAGGATCAATAGAAATAGGAAAAGTCGCCGATTTTATTATTCTAGACAGAGATATAATTACTGTTCCAACAAATAGAATTTTAAATACAAGAATAGTAGCTACAGTTCTTAACGGTAATGTGGTTTATAGTAATAGAATAAACTAAAAATAATATAAAGTAAATACAATTAATATTTTATGTTGAATTCTAACCAAAAAATTGAAATTATTACTAAATAAACTAAAAATAATTAATAAAATTAATTATTTATTATATTAAAGTTAATTTTTTAAAATACTTAAACTATTTTTACCTAAAAAATAGTATGTGCGGTATCTTGTGTGCCTTTGAGTTGAAACGTAAAAGTAGTTCACTCAGACCACAAATTTTGAATATGTCAAAAAAACTAAGACATCGTGGCCCAGACTGGTCTGGAATATACGATGACTCTAACGCTATCCTTTCACATGAACGCTTAGCTATAGTTGACCCAACATCTGGAAAACAACCTTTAATTAGTCCATCTGGGAAATTAGTCCTTGCAGCAAATGGTGAAATTTATAATCATCGCGAATTACGTTTATCTTATGAAAATGACTATAAATTTAAAACAAAGTCAGATTGTGAAGTCATATTGGCTCTATATGAAAAAGAAGGAAAAGATTTTGTTGAAAAGTTGAATGGGATTTTTGCTTTCGCAATATATGATACTAGCAAAAACGAGTATTTCATCGCAAGAGACCATATTGGCATAATACCACTATATATGGGATGGGATAGTGAAGGAACATTTTATGTTTCCTCAGAATTAAAAGCTTTAGAAGGTATATGCAGTAGGATTGAGTTGTTTCCACCGGGTCATTATTTATATAGTAAGGAGAAGGAGATGATTAAGTGGTATAAACCAACTTGGACTGATTATAAAAATGTAAAAGATAATACAACTTCTATAGAGGACCTTCATGATGCATTAGCAGATGCAGTTCATCGTCAACTAATGAGCGATGTTCCCTATGGAGTACTCCTCTCTGGTGGTTTAGATTCATCTATCACTTCCGCATTAGCAAAAAAATTCGCATCAATGCGAGTTGAAACTAATGATATTCAATCAGCATGGTGGCCTCAATTGCATTCTTTTTCAGTTGGATTAGAGGGCTCTCCAGATCTAGCTGCTGCTCAAGAAGTAGCAAAAAAAATAGGAACAGTTCACCATGAAATTAAGTTTACAATACAGGAAGGTCTAGATGCTATAAATGAAGTTGTTTATCATTTAGAAACCTACGACATAACTACAATTCGAGCATCTACTCCAATGTATCTTATGGCAAGAGCAATTAAATCCTTAGGTATTAAGATGGTCCTTTCAGGAGAAGGAGCAGATGAGCTTTTTGGAGGATATTTATATTTTCATAAAGCTCCAAATTCTAAGGAATTTCACGAAGAAACAGTAAGAAAATTGAACAAACTCCATCAATATGACTGCTTAAGAGCTAATAAGTCTCTTGCTGCCTGGGGTATTGAGGGTAGAGTCCCGTTTTTAGATAAAGAATTTATTGAAGTAGCCATGAGACTTAATCCCAAGGACAAGATGATAAATTCAAATCGTATGGAAAAATGGGTATTAAGAAAGGCTTTTGAAAAATATTTACCAAAGAGTGTGGCTTGGAGACAAAAAGAACAATTTTCTGATGGTGTTGGCTATAGTTGGATTGACACATTAAAGGATCTTGTTGAAAAAGAAGTATCGAACGACCAAATCAATAATGCCCAACAGCGTTTTCCAGTCCAAACACCGCAAAATAAGGAAGAATTTTATTATCGAAGTATTTTTGAGTCTCATTTCCCAAGTGATGCTGCAGCACTAAGTGTTCCTTCAGTCCCTTCTGTGGCTTGTAGCACACCGATTGCTCTTTCATGGGATAAGGCATTTCAAAATCAAAATGATCCTAGCGGTAGGGCAGTGGCTAATGTGCATGAAAAAGGGTACTAGTTGGATTATAATATTTATTTTTAAGCAATAAAAATGCTGTCTTTTTGAACACTTTTCTGTTGATAACTTGCTCAATAAATACAAGGGATTCCCATTAAATTCAAGACACTAATAAGTATATTTGTAAAACAACTTCTTAGAGTCGTTGTTTTGACAAATAATGGACCAAGAAATTCAAAAAAATAAATATTCCGCGGACAGTATTCAAGCACTTGAGGGGATGGAACATGTCCGAATGAGGCCCTCAATGTATATTGGTGATATTGGCCATAGAGGACTTCACCATTTAGTATACGAAGTTGTAGATAATTCTATAGATGAGGCATTGGCAGGGCACTGCGATGAGATCAATGTGACAATAAATGAAGACAATTCTATCACAACAAGTGATAATGGAAGAGGTATTCCTATAGGTATGCACAAAAAGGAGGGAGTTTCTGCACTTGAAGTAGTGATGACTAAAATTGGTGCTGGTGGTAAGTTTGATAAAGATTCATATAAAGTATCTGGAGGACTTCATGGAGTCGGTGTTTCTTGCGTAAATGCACTATCTGAAACCTTAATTGCAAAAGTTTATAGAGATGGAAAGATATGGCAACAAGAATATACTAGAGGTAAACCAAATGCACCAGTTGCAAGCATTGGTAATACGGATCAAAGGGGTACCGAGGTAACTTTTAAACCTGATCACGAAATTTTTAAGCAAACATTAGAATTCAATTTTGAAACGCTTTCGCTTAGGATGAGAGAACTTTCCTACCTAAACAAGGGAATTAAAATTACCATATTGGATAAGAGAAATAAAAATGATGTTGGAGAATTTATTACTGAAACTTTCAAATCAGAAGAGGGCTTGAAGGAATTTATTCATTATTTAGATGAAAATCGTGAACCAATAATAGGAAATGTCATATCAATGGAAGGTGAAAAAAATATGGTTCCTGTCGAAGTTGCGATGATCTACAATACATCTTTTACCGAAAACTTACATTCATATGTTAATAATATTAATACGCACGAAGGAGGAACACATCTTTCAGGATTTCGGAGAGGACTAACTACTACATTAAAACGTTATGCTGAAAATTCAGGTCTTTTGGACAAACTCAAATTCGAGATTTCAGGAGATGATTTTAGGGAGGGTCTTACTGCAATAATATCTGTTAAAGTAGCTGAACCACAGTTTGAAGGTCAAACAAAAACTAAACTTGGAAACAGGGAAGTAACCTCTGCTGTTTCCCAAGCAGTTTCGGAAATGCTTGAAAATTATTTAGAAGAAAATCCAAATGACGCAAAAACTATTGTTGACAAAGTAATTCTTGCTGCTCAAGCTAGACACGCAGCACGAAAGGCCCGTGAAATGATTCAAAGAAAAACTGTAATGAGTGGTGGTGGTTTACCGGGTAAACTGTCTGACTGTTCTGAACAAGATCCATCATTATGTGAAATTTTTCTTGTAGAAGGAGATTCTGCTGGCGGAACGGCTAAACAAGGAAGAGACCGAAACTTTCAAGCTATATTGCCTTTAAGGGGTAAAATTTTGAATGTAGAAAAAGCAATGCAACACAAGGTTTTTGAAAATGAAGAAATAAGAAATATTTATACTGCACTTGGTGTAACAATTGGAACAGAAGAGGATAGTAAAGCTTTAAATATAGAAAAACTACGATATCATAAAATTGTAATTATGTGTGATGCAGATGTTGATGGGAGTCATATTTCAACTTTAATTCTAACTTTCTTCTTTCGCTACATGAAAGAACTTATTGAATTGGGATATATCTATATTGCAACACCACCTTTATATTTAGTCAAAAAGGGACAAAAAAATGATTACGCTTGGAACGATGACCAAAGAGATAAACTAATTCAAGAATTTGGTTCTGGTACATCAGTTCAAAGATACAAGGGGCTTGGAGAAATGAATGCAGAACAACTATGGAACACAACTATGGACCCTGATCGCAGGACACTCCGAAAGGTTACTTATGATCCCATGGGTAATGAGGCAGATAAAGTTTTTACAATGCTTATGGGTGATGAAGTTCCACCACGAAGAGATTTCATCGAAAAAAATGCAATTTATGCTAATATTGATGCTTAATTTTTTGATCAAATAAACTTAAATTTAGAATAATGAAAGTTACAGTTATAGGTGCAGGTAATGTAGGTGCATCCTGTGCAGAATACATTTCCCAGAATGAAATAGCTAGCAAAGTAGTAATCCTTGATATTAAAAAGGGGTTTGCTGAAGGTAAAGCTTTAGATCTTTATCAGACAGCTACTACACTTGGTTTCAATACATCAATTAAAGGAGTAACTAATGATTATTCTGAGACAAGTGGGAGTAATGTCGTAGTTATTACTTCTGGAGTCCCAAGAAAACCAGGGATGACTCGTGAAGAACTTATTGGAATAAACGCTGGGATTGTTCAAAAAGTTTCTGAAAATGTATTAAAGCACTCGCCTGACGCAATTATAGTAGTTGTATCTAATCCAATGGATACGATGACTTATTTAGCTCTAAAAGCTACAGGTTTACCAAAAAATAGAATTATTGGAATGGGAGGGGCCTTAGATAGTTCACGTTTTAAAACCTACCTTTCCCTAGCTTTGAATAAACCTGCTAATGATATACAAGGAATAGTAATTGGTGGACACGGTGATACAACAATGATACCACTTCATAGACTAGCTACTTATAATGGTATCCCTGTTTCACAATTTTTAGAAGAAAAAGTTATTAAAAAAGTTGTGGCAGATACAATGGTTGGTGGTGCTACATTGACTAAATTATTGGGTACTTCGGCTTGGTATGCCCCTGGTGCCTCTGTTGCTTATCTTGTTGATAGTATTTTAAATGATTATAAAAAAATTATCCCGTGCTCAGTATTTTTGGATGGAGAATATAATTTGAGTGATATATGTATTGGCGTTCCATGCATTATTGGTGCTAATGGTGTTGAATCAATTATAGACATTGAATTAAATCAATCTGAGGAAAATTTATTAAGCGAAAGTGCAATTAAAGTTAGGGAAATGAATACTGCTCTTTCAGATTTTCTTTGAAAAGAAGAATAAATTAATTTGATATTAATTATTATGAGTTGTCAGATCATAGGTTTAATATTATATTTGCACGCCTTTATATTAAAACATTTATAATTACGTATGCAAAACAATTCTCTAGTAAGAATATTCGGTATTTTATTTGCCCTTGTAAGTATCTATCAACTGTCATTCACATTTATTACAAGTAGCGTTGAGGGAAAAGCTGAAAACTTTTCTAAAGAACTTATTCCAAATAGCACTCCTAATTACTTAGAACTTCGTGATCAAAAAACTATTTCATACTTAGATTCAATTGGAAACAATTCTATATACGGATTTACAACATACAATGATGCTAAAGAAAAAGAACTAAATAAAGGTCTAGATCTCAAAGGAGGTATTAATGTTATATTGCAAATTTCTATAAGGGATATCCTTAGTGGTTTGGCTGAAAACTCAAAAAATCCAGTTTTTAATAAGGCATTAGATGAAGCAGATATTCTACAAAAATCATCTGATGAACCCTATGTTGACTCTTTTTTTAAATCTTTCGACTTAGTAAAAAGTGATGAAAAATTAGCATCACCAAACATTTTTGCTAATCGTACACTTAGTGATGAGATCAATTTTGAAATGAATGATCAAGAAACACAGATTATTATCAGAAAAAAGATAGACGAATCTATCGTCTCAGCTTTTGAAGTGTTAAGAAAAAGAATCGATAAGTTTGGAGTAAGTCAGCCGAATATCCAAAGACTTGGTAGTTCAGGACGAATTTTGGTCGAGTTACCTGGAGTTAAAGATGTAGATAGAGTACAATATCTTCTTCAAAGTACAGCACAACTTGAATTTTGGGAAACATACAAAAACGATCAATTAGTTAATTTTTTAATTGAGGCAAATAATTTATTAGGTGAACAGCTGAAAAACAAGGAACTTATAAAAGATAGCACTGAGAGTTCCGAAACTTCAGAAATAGAAGAGCTTCTTGCAGATGTTGCTGCTCAAGACACAATAACAAGTTCTATTAATCCTATTCTAGATAAAGTTGTTGGACAAGGATTCCAAGGGGGACCTGTTTTAGCTCAGTTTTCTTCAAGAGATAGAAATATTGTAACAAGTTATCTAGATAAACCGGAAGTAAGAAGACTTTTACCACCAGAATATCGCTATACTCGATTTGTTTGGGGAAAACCTATTCAAGATAGCGATGTAATTGAGCTATTTGCACTTAAATCCAATCGAACTAATACAGCACCACTAAGCGGAGGTGTAGTAGTTGACGCTCTTCAAACATTTGATCAATTAGGTAATCCTGCAGTATCTATGCAAATGGATTCAAGAGGTGCCCGTATATGGGAAAATATGACTGGAAAGGCGTATAATCAAGGAAGTAATATTGCAATAGTTTTAGATGAGATTGTTTATTCTGCTCCTGGAGTTTCAAGTGGAGCGATATCCGGTGGACGTTCTGAAATTACGGGAAATTTCACACTAAACGAGGCCACAGACCTAGCAAATGTTTTAAGGGCTGGAAAGTTACCAGCCTCAGCAAATATAATTCAGTCTGAAATTGTTGGCCCCTCACTAGGAAAAGAGGCAGTTCAAGCTGGTATTTATTCCTTTCTAATTGCATTAATTATTGTTTTAATTTGGATGATTTTTTATTATGGGAACTCTGGAATTTTTGCTGATATAGCATTATTACTTAATATCCTTCTAATTTTTGGAATATTAGCTGGTCTTGGAGCAGTACTAACTTTACCAGGAATTGCGGGCATAGTTCTTACTATAGGTATATCTGTAGATGCAAATGTTTTAATTTTTGAAAGAGTAAGAGAAGAACTAGATAAAGGGAAGGGAATTCGTAAATCAATTTCAGACGGTTTTAACAATGCTCTTTCTTCAATATTAGATGCAAATATTACAACCGGCTTAACAGCACTAATTTTATTTATTTTTGGTACTGGACCCATAAAGGGTTTTGCAACAACACTTCTTATAGGAATTGGAACTTCTTTATTTACAGCTATTTTCATTACAAGAATTCTTGTAGATTCGCGAAATGAGAAAGGCAAAAGAATATCCTTTTCTACAAAATTAACTAAGGGCTTACTGACAAAAATCAATATCTCATTTTTAAAAAGGAGAAAAATGGCTTACATCTGTTCTTCCGTGCTAATTCTTGTCAGTTTATTTTCGCTTATTAAAAATGGTCTAAACCAGGGAGTTGATTTTGTAGGTGGAAGATCTTACACAGTAAGATTCGATAAACCCGTAAATCCCACAGAAATAAATTCTTTACTCAATAGTACATTTGGAAGCGCTGAGGTAAAAACTTTTGGAGAAGAAAATCAGCTAAAAATTACAACTAAATATAAAGTAGATAGAGAAGGTGTAACTGTTGATGAAGAAATTCAAAATATGCTTTATAAGGCGCTAATAGTATTTTTACCTCAAAGTATCTCTTATGACGAATTTGTAAAAGGTAGTTCTGAAAAAAATATTGGAATAATGTCTTCAATAAAAGTTGGGCCAACGATTGCAGACGACATAAAAAATAATTCATTTTTAGCAATTTTGGGGTCATTAATCATCGTATTCCTTTACATTTTAATAAGATTCCGAAAGTGGCAATTTTCGTTAGGGGCAGTTACAGCAGTTTTTCACGATGTATTAATTGTTTTAGGAATTTTTTCTATGACATATACCTTTATGCCTTTCAGCATGGAGATTAATCAAGCATTTATTGCAGCCGTGTTAACTGTAATTGGTTATTCACTGAATGATACTGTGGTAGTATTTGATAGAATAAGAGAATTTATAGGTGAGAAGGGTAAAGTGAATTTTGATTTTACTGTGAATAGTGCTTTAAATAGTACACTTAGCAGAACTTTAAATACATCTTTAACTACCTTGCTAGTTCTAATTGCTATATTTATTTTTGGCGGAGAGTCGATAAGAGGATTTATGTTTGCACTAATTATAGGTGTTGTTGTTGGAACATATTCCTCTGTTTTTATTGCGACACCTGTCATGTTTGATACTCAAAACAAAGGAGCACTGCAAAAGGAAAAAAAATAGTTGTAAAAATTAAACCTTTAATTTAGGCCGATTTACAAATAAATGTATTTACTCTTTCATTAATTTTGATTGCCTAAAGATCAAGTAAAATCCAAAAATAATCAAAGGTATACTTAACCATTGACCTGTAGAAAATAAACCAAGGATGTCTTCTAAACCCCCTTGACTTTCTTTTAAATATTCTATGAGAAATCGTATAGTAAACATGCCAACAAAAAATGATCCAATCAGATATCCTTGTCTATTTTTTTTATCAGAGTTGTATGTTTTTCTTAAAAATAAAAATAAAAAAAGATAACAAATTGATTCATAAATTTGAGCAGGATGCCTTGGAAGAGTCTCTCCTCTATTAAGGAATACAACTCCAAAATCTGTATTACTATATTTCCCAACGATTTCTGAATTAAAAAAGTTTCCTAAGCGAACAAAACATGCACCAAGAGAAACGGGTATAGTTATTCTGTCTAATAGCCAGAGTAAAGAACGCTTCTTAAATTTTAATTGATAAAGATAAAGACCAATTAAGCTGCCAATGACAGCTCCGTGACTAGCTAGTCCTCTAAACCCAGTAAATTTATAGCCATCTGATGTTTCTTTTATAGGTAACAAAATTTCAAGTAGGTGGTTACTGTAATAATCCCAACTATAAAAAAAGACGTCACCAAGTCGGGCACCCAAAAGAATTGATAGAACCATATATACAAATAGAGACTCCAAATATTCTTCAGACACATTTTCATTTACGAAGATTTTTTTCATTATATAATAGCCAAGACTAAATGCTACTATAAACATTAAGCTATAATAATGTATACCAAAATCCCCAATTTTAAATAGAGTTTCGCTTGGCGCCCATTCAATTTTTATTAGATGCATACAAAAGTTTTACTTAGTAAATGTAAATAAATTCAAAAGTAAACTTAATAAATAATTAGGGAATTGGATCATAACCCGAACCTCCCCACGGATGACAATTTACTATTCTTTTAATTGACAAATAGATTCCCTTAAAAAGACCATATTTTTTTAGCGATTGAATAGCGTACTCTGAGCAAGTTGGCGTATATCTACAAGTTGCTGGAAATAAAGGCGAAATAATATTTTGATAGGTTTTAACTAGAAATACGAAAGGAAAAATAAGAATTTTTTTAAGCATTTTATAAGCTATTTTATTTCATAGTTTGTACCATTTTCAGTATCATTTAATTCAACATTTAATTTACTTAAGGATTCTCTTATGAAATCTGAAATTTCAAAGTCTTTTTTAGCTCTCGCCTTATTTCTTATCTCCAAGAGTAAATTTAATAATTCTTTATTTTTCTCAAACTTTGGATCATTTTTTGAAGGTTTTGAGAGCCTAAAACCTAAAACATTGTAAATGAAATCGTGAAGAGATTTCTTAAGGATAACTAAATCAGAACTAGTAATACTTTTTTGTTTATTTACGACAGAATTTATAAATTTTACTGCGTCAAAAAGATGCCCTATTAATAGAGGACTATTAAAATCGTCATTCATTGATGAATAGCATTTTTCTCTCCATGATATGACATCAAAATCTGTAGTTGATGCTGATGGACTTAATTTTTCAATAGCTTCTATAGCACTGAGAAGACGAATATAGCCCTTTTCTGATGCTTCTAATGCTTCTTCACTTAAATCTACTACACTTCTATAATGAGCTTGCAACATAAAAAATTTAATTACCATTGGTGAAAATTCTTTTTTAAAAAAAGTATTTTTACCATTAAATATCTCTTCTGGTAAAATATTGTTACCAGTAGATTTAGCCATCTTTTTACCATTTAGAGTAAGCATATTTGCATGTAACCAATAATTTACCGGTGACTCTTTATTAATTCCTTCAGCTTGTGCAATTTCGCACTCGTGATGTGGAAATTTAAGATCCATTCCACCCCCATGAATATCAAATTTTGTACCTAAATATTTTCTACTCATAGCTGTGCACTCGAGATGCCATCCTGGAAATCCGTCACTCCAAGGTGAAGGCCACCTCATAATATGTATTGGTTCAGCTTTTTTCCACAGCGCAAAATCTTGGGGATTTTTTTTATCACTTTGGCCATCTAAGAGGCGTGAATTATGGACAAGTTCCTCAATATTTCGGCCACTTAGTTTACCATAAGTTAAATCTTTATTAAATCTTTTCACATCAAAATATACTGATCCATTTATTTCGTATGCATAGTTATTTTTGATAAGCTCTTTGATTATTTCAATTTGTTCTAAAATATGTCCACTCGCTGTCGGTTCTATACTTGGTGGTAAAGTGTTAAATAGATGCATTATTTTTCTGAAATCCAAAGTATAGCGTTGAACTATTTCCATTGGTTCAATTGATTCTAGGCGAGCTCTTTTTGAAATTCTATCTTCACCTTCGTCAGAATCATTTTCTAGGTGACCGACATCAGTTATATTTCTAACATATCTAACTTTATAACCTAGATGTGTAAGGTATCGATATATTAAATCAAATGATATAAAGGTTCTACAATTCCCTAGATGGACATTACTGTAAACCGTTGGTCCGCAAACATACATACCAACTTTTTCGGGTAAAATAGATTTAAAGACTTCTTTTTTTCCACTCAAAGAATTGTAAACATGAAGTAAACTATTCATTAAAATCAGTTTCAAGATTAATGTAATCTAAAAACTCACGTTTTTTTTCTTTAGTTTTAAAAACTCCGCCAAACTCACTTGTCACTGTACTACTTACAACATCTCTAATTCCCCTTGAATTCACACATAAATGTTTTGCATCTACAACACAAGCTACATCTTCAGTTTTTAATACATTCTGCAGTTCCTTAACAATTTGTAGTGTTAAACGTTCCTGAACTTGTGGGCGTCTTGCGTAATAATCTACAATTCGATTCATTTTTGAAAGTCCAACAACAGTTCCTTTAGAAATGTACGCAATATGTGCTCTTCCAATAATCGGAAGTAAATGGTGCTCACATGTTGAGTAGACTATAATATTTTTCTCTACCAACATTTCACCATATTTATATGAGTTGTTAAATGTTGAGGATTTAGGCTTTCTATCTGGATGTAATCCACCAAAAATTTCTTTAACATACGCCTTGGCTACTCTTTTTGGTGTACCTTTGATGCTATCGTCAGTTAAATCCATTCCCAGTGTTTCGAGTATAGAGTAAACATGTTTTTGGATGATTAAAATTTTTTCTTCGTCTGTTTTTAAAAAAGCATCTTCCCTCAATGGTGTATTTACGTTTGAAGAGAAATGGTCTTCTGCAGAATCTTGTTGATTATCAGGAATTATTTTTTCAATTTTCATAAGCCTAAAATAGCTACAAATATACTGAATTTAATAGGAAATCAGATTTTTAGTAAGACTAGAATTTTATATTATAACTTAATGTAAGTACTGTGAATTTATTTTCTAAATCATATTTATCTGTCAACCCTGCTGAAAATAATTGTAGGTTCTGATTTTGGGTTGACTGAACAAATGACATACTAAAATTACTTGATCCAAAATCAAATCCTATTCCAAAAGTTAATGAATTATCATTTTTAAAAATATCCCGTTTACTGTTTGATCTTTGATAATAGCCTGCTCTCAGACTAAGATCTTCTATCCTATATTCACCTCCAAATTTAATTGTATTAACAGATGTAAATGCCTGCTGAAAACTAGATGTTAAGCCATCTAGATATGAGCTAATTGATTCGGAATTCAGTGTAATATTTGATAAATTCTGGTAATTATATTCAATAGATAATAGACCTTTATTATCAAAAATATATGCAAAACTTATACTTGATTTCGCTGGGATTCTTAATTCATATGCACTAAATGAGTTTATTACATTAGGCTCAAGGATTTCTTTTACACGTATACCACTTTCAGATCTAAAGCTGCTGATTTTTTGTTGAGTCTCATCAGCAATATTTATCCATTGAGGGCTATCATAGCTAAGACCTAGCCTCAAATTATTAAACTTTAGGATTCCACCAAACTGTAAAGAGAAGCCTTGGCCTAGGCTTAATAAAGAATTTTCAAAATTTACATTACTTACTAATGAATTCGAATCATGGTCTTTTTCATAAAAATCTTGCAAATTACTAAATTCAATTCTGTGTTGATTGATATTAAATCCTAGGTGAAGAAAGTCTTTGTATAGTCCGCTGAAATTAAAACTTGTTTTCCTATGATAACCCTCATTAAATTGATTTAAAATATGATTAAATCTGTCAGAGTTGATATTTGACACATAAGATCTCTCCGATAAATTATTTGTTATAGGATCAATTATATATGATTGGTATCCAAGGAAAGCTTGTTGAGCATCAAAACCTATCTCTTCACCCAAATAGCCATATATATCTGAAATGGTTTCATCATCATATATTTGAATATCTTCTAGTGCGACTCCATCAGCATAATAAAGGAAATAATCTGAAATGCTATTTTTTCCAGCTCCATTAATAGAGCTTCTTTGATCAAAACTTGTTATCCTGTTAACACTTATAGAAGCAGTTATTCTTTTCCAAGAACTTTTCTCTTTAATATTATTAAAAACAAATGCAGCACCAAATTGATCAAAATAAAAATCTTCATCTTTAATAGTTCTTGGCTGACCTGAATAAATTCCTTTTACGTTTTTTGAATTATAATTTATTGAAGCTCCAATTTCATTATATAAAAAAACTGATGAGCCAGCTGGATTATTTGTTATTGAGGACAAGTCACCTCCTAGTGCACCAAAAGCTCCTGCCATAGATTTGTATCTAGCCGAACCATTTAGAGATGAAGATGTAATATAATTTAAGTCGTTTAGGGTTTGTGAACTAATAAAATTCGAAATCAAAGCTGTAATGCCTATATAAAATAAGTTTCGCATCAAATAATTTATTTTGAATCTTTAATGCGTATTTCCCCTTCCTCCAGATGAAGAACTTCTTCCTGAAGAGGATCTATTAACACCTCCAGAATTAAATGAGGAATTGCTTCTACTCAAATTATATGATCTGCTGAAAGAGTTATTATTAGAAGAATTTTTAGGTCTTACGATATTACTTCTTCTAACATTAGTATTTTGAGCTTTAACATTACTTCTAGCGCCTCTGTAACTACCTTCTTGAACTCGTGTGTAGGATCTGTTTCCACTGCTCATATTACTCTGAATTTGTCTAGCTTGAGGACTATTGAAAATGATAGAGGACTCTCTGTTAAAATTTCTTTCAACCATTCGATTTTCAGTTCGTAGTCTACCTGAGCCAATTGATCTTTGGTTTGGTGTTTTTAAAATATTTGTATTCGCTTTCGAAAAGCTTGATGATCTGTTTCTATTAGCTAAATAATTTAAATTATTTGAATTTCTAATCGAGTTGAAATTATAACTTTGATTACTTCTTATTCGGTTTCTATCGTAACCCACAGAGGAGATTCTTCCAATTGAACCACTTCCTCTCCCAAGATTGAATCTAGTAATTATTTTTTCAACATTACGTGATTTGGAATTATCATTATTAGACTTATTAATTAAGCGTGAGTTTGAATTTCTATTAGATCTCTCGCCTCTTCCTGAATTAATTCTAGCTATTGTAGTTCTGTATGATCTAGAGCCACTTCTTCTAATATTATTTCCATAATAATCATTAAATCTATTATAATTATAATATCTATTAAACCAATTATTTCTGTAGCCAAATCCAGAAGCAAATCCTAACCCATAGGGGTTATAAAAACCACCAAAGAAATTATATGGATTGTAAAAAGTATCATATCCCCTCCATCTCCAGAAATCTGCATATCTACCATATGGACTCCACATTGGAAAATTTGACCACGGACTCATAAATCCATTAAATCCGAATTGGAAAGGGGAGTAAAAATTATTATTCCAAAAGGGTGAATAATTAAAAGCAAACCCAGACAACCCCCATAAAAAGTTTGGATTATTGTTAAATAAGATTATCTCTGTTTGTGATGGATTTCCACCCCAAGGAATTTGACTTTTGTTAAGTTCAATATCTGTTGCATCTATTTCATCAATAGAATTATAAGAATCAATGTCAGTAAAATAAGTTTCATTTGAAGTTGAACTTACATACCCATTTTTAGCAGCATCATTAAAATACTTTTTATAGTAATCATTATTTTCGTCTTTTTTCATCTCGCTTGATCTTGCACTATTGTTTGATGCGTATATACCGTCATTATCAAAGTATGATGATCCTTGAAAGCTTCCACAACTGTATAAAAATAGGGTTAAAACGAGCAACAGTTGTTGACTATTCATTTTTGAAATCAAGTGAGATGTTTTCATAACAATTCATTTTAAATATGTGCTACAAAAGACTTAGTTTTGTATTACAATGTTACTATATATTTAGTTATGTCAAATTCTATGCCAAAAAATTTATGCCAAAGAAATTAACACCTAGGGATAAAGATTACTCAAAATGGTACAACGAGATTGTAATTAATGCAGATCTTGCTGAAAACTCATCTGTAAGAGGATGTATGGTAATCAAACCCTATGGATATTCTATATGGGAAAAAATGCAGCATGAGTTAGATAAAATTTTTAAAAAGACTGGCCACCAAAATGCATATTTCCCTCTTTTTGTTCCAAAAAGTTTATTTGAGGCGGAAGAAAAAAATGCAGAAGGATTTGCTAAGGAATGTGCTGTTGTTACTCACTACAGACTTAAAAATGATGAGAATAGCAAAGGTAAACTTATAGTTGACCCAAATGCGAAATTAGACGAAGAACTAGTAGTAAGACCTACAAGTGAGGCAGTAATATGGAATACATATAAATCATGGATTCAATCATATCGAGATTTACCCTTATTAATTAATCAGTGGGCCAATGTTGTGAGATGGGAAATGAGAACTAGACTCTTTTTAAGAACTTCTGAATTTTTATGGCAAGAAGGTCACACTGCTCATTCTACTAAAGAGGAGGCTTTAAAAGAGGCAAAATTGATGAATCAAGTGTATGCCGATTTTGTTGAAAATTTCATGGCCATCCCAGTAATTCAAGGCACAAAGTCAGTAAGCGAAAGATTTGCTGGTGCAGAGGAAACCTATTGTATTGAAGCCTTAATGCAGGACGGTAAAGCGCTTCAAGCTGGAACATCTCATTTTTTAGGTCAAAATTTTGCAAAAGCATTTGATGTAAAATTCACGACAGATTCCGGTAAATTAGATTATGTTTGGGCAACTTCGTGGGGAGTATCAACAAGACTTATAGGTGCATTAATTATGACACACAGTGATGACAAAGGTTTAGTTTTACCTCCTAATCTAGCACCTTATCAGGTGGTGATAATACCAATATATAAGGATTCGAATGAGTACAAATACGTAGAAAAAATTGCTGAAGATTTACTGTCTGAATTACAAAGCCAAAATATAAGAGTAAAATATGATAATCGTGATAAGTTCAAGCCAGGCTTTAAATTTAATGAGTATGAGCTAAAAGGAGTCCCAATTAGGCTAGCTATTGGACCCAAAGATGTGAATGATGGTACTGTTGAAATTGTTAGACGAGATAATTTTTCAAAAGAAACCGTAAAACAAAATGAAATTATTAAAGAGATAAGAGCTTTATTGAATGAAATACAAAATACTCTTTATTTAAAGGCAAAAAGATTCCAAGAAGAAAACACTACATACGTAGATAATTATGAGGATTTTAAAGAAACTTTAAATAATAAAGGAGGATTTATCGCAGCTCATTGGGATGGCACAAATTCTACAGAAGAAGCTATAAAAAAAGAAACAAAAGCGACCATTAGGTGCATACCCTTGGATTCGAAAGAGGAGAAGGGTTCTTGTATTTATTCAGGTAATCCATCAAACAAAAGAGTACTATTTGCAAAGGCTTACTAATTAAAACTAAATATTAGGATTTCCTACTTTAATGAATTTTAATGCCCTTGTATAATAATATTTTTACGTGTACATTTGCGCACAAAAATTATGGCCCGTTCGTCTATTGGTTAGGACGCCAGGTTTTCATCCTGGAAAGAGGGGTTCGATTCCCCTACGGGCTACAATTTAAATTTTAAAATATGGCAAATCATAAATCTGCACTTAAACGAATTAGATCAAACAATAAAAAAAGATTGTTAAATCGCTTTCAGCACAAAACAACCCGAAACGCAATTAAAAAACTTAAGGGCCTTACTTCTAAAAAGGAGGCAAAAAAACTCCTGCCTCTAGTCACATCATTAATTGACAAGCTGTCCAAAAAAAATATAGTCCATAAGAATAAAGCTGCAAATTTGAAATCAAAACTTACAAAGCATGTTACAGCATTAAAATAGCTAAACAAAGTTTTTTACACATAACTTATTTAAGAGTTCATAGAAATTAAAAACTCCTCGTTATTCTGTGTCCTAGTAAACCTATCGTTAATAAATTCCATTGCTTCAACTGGATTCATATCAGCTAGATATTTCCTCATTATCCACATTCTTTTTATTGTATTTTCATCAAGCAATAGATCGTCGCGGCGAGTACTTGAAGAAACCAGATCAATTGCGGGAAAAATTCTTCGATTTGCAATTCTTCTATCTAATTGGAGCTCCATATTTCCAGTACCCTTAAATTCTTCAAATATAACTTCATCCATTTTTGAACCAGTTTCGGTTAATGCTGTGGCTATTATTGAAAGAGAACCACCTTTTTCAATATTTCTAGCTGCACCAAAAAACCTTTTTGGCTTATGTAGAGCATTAGCGTCTACACCACCACTTAAAATTTTGCCTGATGCTGGTTGAACTGTATTATATGCTCTAGCCAATCGAGTTATTGAATCTAAAAGGATAACAACATCGTGACCACATTCAACTAATCTTTTGGCTTTTTCTAAAACTATATTTGCAACTTTTACATGTCTTTCGGCTGGTTCATCAAATGTTGATGCAACTACTTCACCATCTACATTTCGTTGCATATCTGTAACTTCCTCAGGCCTTTCATCTATTAATAAAATCAGTTGGTAAACTTCGGGATGGTTTGCAGCTATTGAATTTGCTATATCCTTAAGAAGCATTGTTTTACCAGTCTTAGGTTGTGAAACTATCATTCCACGCTGGCCTTTTCCAATAGGACAAAATAAATCCATAATTCTTGAGGAAATTGTACTTTGCTTTTCTGAGATATTAAATTTATCCTCTGGAAATAGGGGTGTAAGGTGCTCAAAAGATACTCTGTCTCTTACAACTTTTGGATCTAAACCATTTATTTTATCGACCTTTATTAAAGGAAAGTATTTTTCTCCTTCTTTTGGAGGTCTTACTGAACCAAGGACTGTGTCACCTGTTTTTAATCCGAATAATCTGATTTGAGACTGGGAAACATAAACGTCATCAGGAGATGATAAATAATTATAGTCAGATGATCTTAAAAATCCATATCCTTCTGACATCATCTCAAGAACACCTTCCGTTTCTACAATACCATCAAATTCAAAATCAGGTTGTCTATACCTGCTTTTGTTGTCTTTATTGTGGTTGTGATCTGTACGATTATTTAGCTTGTTTTTATGAATATTATTTTTTGAAAAATGGTTATTACCTTGGCCATCTTTTTGAGAATTATTTTGCTCGTTTTCAGGTTTATTTTTGTTTTTTATTTTTTGAATTGGCAAAATTTTACTTAGTGTTTTCTTTTCAAAATCTGTTTTACGAATAGATATTGGCCTATCCTTATTTTGTTGCAGTTCTTTTTTATCTTCTTCTGGTTTAGAAGCAATAAAATCAACTATTTGGTATATTAAATCTAGTTTTTTTTGTCCAGCAGTGCTTTTCAAACCAATTTTTTTAGCTATTTCCTGTAATTCGGATAATTTCTTTGTTTTAAGATTTGCTATTTCGTACATTAAATATTTATGATTTTATCCAAACTCTAAAACATTATTTGGAGATTCGGATTTTGTAAATTGTAGATAGCAATAATACAAATTTTATTTAAAATAAAAAGTTTAAAAAAAAAATTAATTTTTAAAAAATTAAAAATGATTCAGCGTATACAAACATTTTACTTATTGCTTTCCTTAATTATTTCCATTTTTATTTATGCATATTCATTCGAAACTCTAAGTAGCACATTAATATCTAAATCACATTTTTTTCTGATTTCAGCTACAATTTTAATTTTTACAATTTTACTTTATAAAAAAAGAAATCTTCAATCATTTATTTGCTTATCATTATTTATCTTAAACCTAATTGTCCTTCTTTTATTAACGTACCTGTTTATAAATAATTTGTATTTGGATCTAGTTATTGTTTTGCCAACACTTATACTGATTCAGCAAATTCTAATTTTCTTAGCCCGTAAATCAATTATAAAAGATGAAAATTTAGTTCGTTCTATTGACAGATTGAGATAACTTTTATTTTAACTCTATAACAAATAAATTTTTTATAGTACTCTTCTGTAGACTAAATTTTAACATTGTTCTTTTTTTGTGAAATCCATAAACACCTGCTGCACCAGGATTAAGGTGCAAGTGGTTATACTTTTTATCTTGAATAACTTTCAATATATGAGAATGACCACATATAAATAAATTAGGATTATATTTTTGGATTAATTCTATAGCATTTCTATTATATCTTCCAGGATAACCTGCAATGTGAGTCATAACAACTCTAATTCCTTCGCTCTCAAAAATTAAATTTTTTTCAGTCATCATGCGAATTTCATTGCTGTCAATATTACCATAGACAGCTTTAATTGGTTTTAATAATTTAATACTATCAATTACCCTAGTATCTCCTATGTCACCGGCATGCCAGACTTCATCAACATAATTTGCATATGAAATTATTTTTTCATCAATATATCCATGTGTATCAGAAAGCAGTAATATTTTCTTAAGCATTAATAAAAATAAATTAATTACAAATATTTTTATTAAGTCAGAGACGTTATTTTAATTGTTCTAAAGACTAAATCAAAGTATATTTGAACCAAAAAAAAGTGCGTTTTTTTATTAATTTTTCTTTTAAAGGTACAAATTATCATGGATGGCAATCCCAACCAAACGCAAACTCAATTCAAGATGAAATGGAAAGGGCAATGTCAATTTTACTTGATGAACAAATTAAACTTATTGCTTCAGGAAGAACTGATTCTGGAGTTCATGCACATAAAATGATTGCACATTTTGACGCTAAATTCCACTCAAATCTAAATAGTGATTTCGTTTATAAGCTTAATCAATTTTTACCGGATGATATTTCTGTTAATTCAATCAGAAGAGTAAAAGATGATGCACACGCAAGATTTGACGCTTTATCCAGAACATACGAGTATTTCATAAATTCCAAAAAAACTCCTTTTGGAAACGAATTTCATTATAATCTTGACCAATCATTAGATATAAAAGCCATGAAAGAAGCTACAAAGTTACTTATCCAATATGATGATTTTGAGTGTTTTTCAAAGTCAAGAACAGATGTAAAAACTTTTATATGCAATATAAGTTTTGCGGATTGGACTCTAATAGAGAATGGTTATAAATTTACGATAACAGCAAATCGATTTCTACGCAATATGGTCCGTGCAATCGTAGGCACAATATTAGATATTGGTTTAAAAAAGAAATTTTTAGATGATTTGAAAGCAATAATTGAAAATAAGGATAGATCTCTTGCTGGTTTTTCTGTCCCAGCAAAAGGCTTATTTTTAAAGGAAATTGAATATCCAAAAAATATTTACTTATAAAATGTCGGATATAACAGGAAAAATCTTTGATGTAAAACTTTTTAAAAAACTAAGTTTTTTCATAACTCCATACAAAGTAACCTACTACATTGTTATGTTTTCAGCAATTTCGCTTTCATTATCTTCTACGTTGACACCATATTTTCTAAAGGTTATTGTCGATGATTACATTAGACCTAAGGATTATTCGGGTATGGTTTTTTTTGTTATTCTTATGCTTGTAACGTTATTTCTTGAAGTTGTTTTTCAATTTCTTTTTGTCTTTTATGCCAATTGGTTGGGTCAGAGCGTAATAAAAGATTTAAGAATAAAATTATTTAATAGAATTATTAATTTCAAAATGGCATATTTTGATAATACAGCGATTGGTCGTTTAGTAACCAGATCGGTTAGTGATATTGAAACCATAGCAAGTATTTTTTCACAAGGGTTATTTATGATAATTGCAGACTTATTAAAAATGTCTCTTGTTGTAATTGTAATGCTTTATGTAGATTGGGAATTATCACTTATAGTTTTTTCAATTCTTCCTATCATTGTTTACGCAACACGCCTTTTTCAAAAATCTATGAAAAAAGCCTTTGAAGAAGTAAGATCTCAAGTTGCAAGCTTAAATTCTTTTGTTCAAGAAAGGATAAGTGGTATAAAAATAGTGCAACTATTTAATAGAGAAAAAATTGAATATAAAAATTTTCTTAGTATCAATGAAAAACATAAAAAAGCATGGTTAAAAACTGTCTGGTTTAATTCAATTTTTTTTCCAGTTGCTGAAATTGCATCATCAGTTACCATTGGTCTAATTGTCTGGTATGGTGGATTTAATATTTTATCAAATGGGAAAATTTCATTAGGTGTAATTTTTCTATTTATCCAAATGTCACAAATGTTATTTAGACCATTGAGGCAAATAGCGGATAAATTTAACTCGTTACAGATGGGTATGGTGGCTGCTGAAAGAATTTTTAGAATTATAGAAACTAACAGCGCTATAAAAAATAACGGCAATATCATTGCAAAGTCTGTTCGTGGAAAAATCAATTTTAAAAAATTGAAATTTTCTTATGTTTCTGGACAGACTGTTTTAAATAATTTTTCACTTAATATCAGACCTGGTGAAAAGATTGCTATTGTTGGTGCAACAGGTTCAGGAAAATCAACCATTATTAATTTGTTATGCAGATTATATGATTTCAAAAGTGGTGACATTTTAATTGATGATATATCCATTAAGGAGTATGAAATTTTTTCTTTAAGAAAACATGTTTCATTAGTACCGCAAGATGTATTTTTATTTGCTGACAGCTTGTATAATAATATTACACTTCATAATGAAAAAATTACGATAGAAAAAGTTTTAAAAGCTTCTAGAGAATTAGGAATACATGAATTTATCAAATCACTTCCAGGAGGTTATGATTATAATGTTAGAGAGCGTGGAATAATGTTATCCTCTGGGCAACGTCAATTAATTGCATTTTTGAGAGCATACGTAACTGATCCTTCGATATTGGTTCTTGATGAGGCAACTTCATCTGTTGACACTTATACTGAAGAATCAATTCAAAGAGCGATTGAAAAAATAACAATTGGCAAAACATCCATAATTATTGCTCATCGTTTGACAACAATAAGAAGTGCTGATAGGATAATAGTTTTAGAAGATGGTAAAATTGTAGAACAAGGAACCCACAATGAGTTGATTAAAGTCCCAGGTGGTCATTATTTGAATCTTTATGAAGTTCAACTCGCAAATGAGTTTTCATCTTTATAAATCTTTATTCATTTAGATCTTGAATTAATTTTTCCTTTAATTCATTGGTAGAATTTATCTTAATAAACTCACCATTTTTGACATAAACTAATTTTCCAGTTTGCTCAGAGATTACTATTGTTAAAGAATCTGTTTTTTCAGAAATACCTAATGCTGCTCTATGTCTTAAGCCGTATCTAGATGGAACGTCTGAGCTATCACTTACAGGTAAAATAACTCTGGTGGCTGTTATTTGGTTATTTTCTATTATTATTGCACCATCATGAAGTGGACTATTTTTAAAAAAGATTGTTTCGAGAACCTGAGGTGTTAGTTTAATTTGTGTAATATTACTCTCATTAAGAGTAAAATCTAATGTATTGCTTCTTTGTAATACGATTATTGCACCAGTTTTTCTTTTAGACATCTCTGAGCATGAGTTAATTAAAACATTAATGTCTAAATTTGATGAGTCTTTATTTTGATTTAAAAATTTAAAGTAGCGAACAACATTTCTTCTATTCGTGAAGTTTGTTGATCCTAGAAGTAGTAAAAACTTTCTAATTTCTTGCTGAAAAACTACAATAAGTGCGAAAAAGCCAACACTGATAAATTTCCCTAGTAAGTTACTTAATACATCCATATTTAAAAGATCCGTCAATTTCCAAATGAGATAAACTATCACAATACCAATGAAAATATTAATTGCAACGGTACCCTTAACCAGTTTATACATGTAAAAAAGTAATAAGGCAACTAAGAGTATGTCAATTATATCAACAAAAGAAAAATCAACAAAATCAGTAATATTCAATGAATTAAATTTTTATAAAATTAAAAAAAACTATTGGAGTGTTTCCCATAAGGTAATACATTCTTTAGCTTCCTTTACATCATGTACTCTTAAAATTTTTGCCCCTCTTTCCAAAGCCCATGCATGAACTGCTGTTGTTGCATTCAAGGCGAATTCAGGTAAAATATCTAATTTTTTGTAGATCATTGATTTTCTTGATAAACCCACTAGAATGGGATAGTCAAATATTTTAAAATCATTGAGATTTTTTAATAATTCATAATTATGTGACTCACTTTTACCAAATCCAAATCCTGGATCAATTATTATATTTTTTATTCCTTTATTTTTCGCCTGATTAATTTTTTTATCAAAAAAATCAATAATTTCTCTGGTGACATTTCTGTATTCAGGTTGTTTTTGCATTGAAGTTGGTATCCCTTTCATGTGCATAACAACGTAGGGCAGTTGATATTTCCCTAATAATGAAAACATTTTATCGTCAAAACTTCCAGCTGAAATGTCATTTATAATACTGACTCCCATTTCAATTGATATTTTAGCTACCTCACTATTATAAGTATCAATTGAAAAATAAAAGTCATTAAATTCTTTCAAAATTTTTTCTAGATAGGGTATCAAGAGTTCAATTTCGTCATTAGAGTTTATAATTTTACTCCCCGGTTTACTTGAATGAACTCCAATATCAATAAAATGGGCACCTTCATTTATCATTTTTTCACATTGTAACAAACACTTTTTTAAAGTATTATACTTTCCGCCATCATAAAATGAATCTTTGGTTAGATTTAGAATCCCCATTATTTTGGGAGATTTTAAATCAACTTTATTATCTCGAATATTTAGAAAATCGGATGTGTATTTCTTTTTAATAAATTTTAAGTGTTTTAAAGATTTTTAGGAAATAAGTTAGAAATTTATATCAAATTTAATTAAATGAAAGGTACTGATATAGAGTATGAAAAGATTATCTCCAAATGCCGAAAGTTATTTGAAGAAAAAATGAGTGATTATGGACCTTCGTGGAGAATTTTAAGATTAAGCTCTTTAACTGACCAAATCTTTATTAAAGCACAAAGAATAAGAAATATACAAGTCCTGTCAGAAAGAAAAGTGGATGAAGGCCAAGAATCAGAGTTCATAGGTATTGTAAACTACTCACTTATAGCGTTGATACAAATTAAATTAGGATTAACTGAAAAACCAGATTTAAATGTAAAGTCTGCATTAGATTTTTATGATATGGAAGCTAGAGGGATTTATGAATTGATGAAAAATAAAAACCATGATTATGACGAGGCCTGGAAAGATATGAGAATTAGTTCTTTAACGGATCTTATTTTACAAAAACTTTTAAGAATCAAACAAATTGAAGAAAACGATGGTATAACTGTTGTTAGCGAAGGTATTGATTCAAATTATCAGGATATGGCAAACTATGCAATTTTTGCTCTTATACACCTAGAAAATAAATGATCTACATATTAAAGAAAATCTTACAGGGTTTTTTTTCTTTATTTGGCGTAGCCAGTTTAGTTTTTTTTATGTTTACTATTCTTCCTGGTGATCCTGCAGAAATGATGCTGGACCAAAACCAAAATAGTGAACAACTTAAAGTTTTAAAAAATAAATTTGGATTTGATCTACCATTATTAGACCAATATCTATATTACTTAAATGATTTGTCTCCAATATCATTTCACAGCATTAATAAAAGCGATTTTTCATATTATGAAAAAAAAATTTACGGTGGAATACCTTTATTTAATCTTTACAATAGTATTATTGTGTTTAAATACCCATATCTAAGAACATCTTATCAAAGGAGAGGTAAGCCTATTACAGATATTTTATCTGAAACTTTACCCAATACAGCGATATTAGCTATATCATCAATTATGATTGCAATTTTTGGGGGTCTTTTTTTTGGAATTACTGCTACAATATTCAAAGATCATTGGATTGATCGGTTTTTATTATTATTTAGCACATTAGGAATGAGTATTCCTTCTTTTTTTAGTGCAATCTTGTTCTCGTGGTTTTTTGGTTATTTACTAAATTCTTATACAAATTTGAATATGACTGGAAGTTTATACGAGCTTGACGATTTTGGAGATAATTACAGAATAGTTTTAAAAAATTTAATACTTCCATCTTTTGTACTAGGTATTCGTCCTTTAGCAATTATAATTCAATTAGTTCGCAGCAATTTACTTGAGGTTTTATCACAGGATTACATTAAAACTGCTTTTTCTAAGGGACTCTCAAACTATGAAGTAATTTTTAAGCATGGATTAAGAAACTCGATAAATCCAGTTATCACAGCAGTTTCTGGTTGGTTTGCCTCACTTTTAGCTGGTGCAATTTTTGTAGAATATATTTTTGGTTGGAAAGGCCTTGGAAAAGAAATTGTAGAAGCTCTGAATCACTTGGATATCCCCGTGGTTATGGGATCAGTATTAGTTATAGCGTTTATGTTTATAATTATTAATATTGTTGTCGATTTAATATATACTTATATTGATCCTAGAATTAAAATTAATTAATATATGAGAGATAGAATTGTTGTAGGAAACTGGAAAATGAATAAAGATTTTGAGGAAACTGAAAAAATGTTAACACAATTAAAATCTTATTCTGAGTCTCCAAGTGTAAAAATCATGATAGCTCCATCTTTCACCCAACTATACCAATCTGTTCAATCGCTCAAATCAACAAATATATATGTAGCTGCACAAAATTTAGGTATAGCAGAATCTGGAGCCTTCACAGGAGAAGTTTCCCCTAAAATGCTTAAAGGAATAGGTGTAAACACAGTTATTATAGGACACTCTGAAAGACGAAATATTTTTCGAGAGAACGATAACTTTTTGACAAAAAAAATAAAAATTGCAGTAGAATCAGACATTGAGGTTATTTTTTGTTTTGGTGAAAAATTAGAAGATAGAATATCAAATAATCATTTTGAAATTGTAGCACAGCAGCTTAAAAAAACTATTTTTAATCTTTCGAATAAAAGCATGATGAATATAATATTGGCTTATGAACCTGTTTGGGCAATAGGTACTGGTGAAACTGCAACAGCAGCACAAGCTCAGGAAATGCATTTTTACATTAGAAAATTAATATCCTCGCATTTTAATTCCAAAATTGCCAATAATGTTTCGATCTTATATGGAGGAAGTGTCAAACCTGAAAATGCAAAAGAAATTTTCAGTGAACTTGATGTTGATGGAGGATTAATAGGAGGCGCATCCTTAAATGCAGAAGACTTCATGAAAATTGCAAATTCATTTTAAAATCTTTAAACATTTAATTAAAAATGGCATACCATGTTTCTCATAACTTAAGGGATCAAGATTCACCGAAAATTAATCCAAAAGAACTCGAACAGGTTAATGTCTTAGAGGAAAAAGAACACCAGATAATATTATATAATGATGATGTAAATACATTTGAACATGTTATTGATTGTTTAGTAAAAATATGTGAACACCACTATCTTCAAGCTGAACAATGTGCATATATCGTTCATCATTCTGGAAAGTGTTCTGTTAAAACAGGTAGTTTAGATGAATTAGTTCCCAAATGTAAAGCTCTTCTAGAGGAAGGTCTGAGTGCTGAAGTTGTTTAAGGTTTGATTTTTTTCTTTGCACAAAATAATCGTAATTTGCAAAACAAATTGGCTATGTATAAGAAATTTCACATGAGTAATTTCCTAAGTCATTTTGATGATTAAAAAAAAAATGAAAATGAAGTATAGAAATTTAATTATCACACTATTTATGATTGCGTCACTTAAAACAACAGCCCAAAAAAATATAGATACCACAATTTATCAGTTTAAAGTTGAAAATATTGAAGGAGAGGAATTTAATTTTGATTCTCTCCGAGGTAAAAAGATTATGATCGTAAACACAGCATCTAAATGCGGTCTTACTCCACAGTATAAAAAACTCCAATCACTTTTTGAAAGGTATAAGGGCAGAAATTTCGTTATTGTAGGTTTTCCAGCAAACAATTTTTTGTTTCAAGAGCCAGGAAATAACAGCGATATAGCAGAGTTTTGTGAAAAAAACTATGGCGTTACATTTCCAATGATGAGTAAAATATCAGTTAAGGGTAAAAGTATACATCCTATTTACCAATTCTTGACTGAACAAACAAAAAATGGAGTAATTAGTTCCAGAGTATCGTGGAATTTTCAAAAATATTTAATTAATGAAGACGGAAAATTGGCTAAAGTAATCTCGCCTAGGACTCAACCTGATGATCCTACAATTTTATCATGGATAGAAAATTAATTAAAAAAAAAGCAAATTTTAAAACTCAATGTGTTCATGCTGGTGAATTAGTTGATAAAGTCAATGGGGGTTCTATTTCACCACTTTATATGGCCACTTCATATAAATTTAGTGATGTTAAGATAAACAGATATCCCAGGTATTTTAATACACCAAATCAAAAAGGTCTTGCTGATAAAATAGCTGCGCTTGAAGGAGCAGAATCCGCTATTTTATTTAGTTCAGGTATGGCAGCAATAAGTACTTCTCTTTTATCATATTTAAAATCAGGAGACCACGTCGTTCTTCAAAATGACTTATATGGCGGAACAAGGAATTTTATAAAAACAGAATTTCCAAAATTTGGAATTGAATTTAGCTTTACATCTGGTATTTCTTCAAAAGACTTTGAAAAGGAAATAAGAAAAAATACTAAGATCATATATATCGAAACTCCTAGTAATCCTAAACTTAAAATAATTGATTTAAAATCTGTAAGTGATTTAGCCAAAAACAATAAAATCTTAACGATTATCGATAATACTTTTGCTAGCCCAGTCAATCAAAATCCTATAGAGTTTGGGCTTGATATAGTAATTCATAGCGCTACAAAATATTTAGGTGGACATAGTGACATATCAGCTGGTACTATTGTTAGCTCTGAGAAAATTATAAATAAAATTTCTAGTAGTGCAAAAAATTTTGGTGGAAACTTGAGTGATTATACTGTTTGGCTTCTTGAAAGAAGCTTAAAAACTCTTTATTTGCGAGTTAAAGAACAAAATAAGAACGCATTACAGATTGCTATTTTCCTTGAAAATGAAGCTTGGATGGATAAAGTTTATTATCCTGGTTTAACTTCACATCCCAACCATGAACTAGCAAAAAAACAGATGAAAGATTTTGGAGGCATGTTGTCTTTTGACTTGTCACCAAAAATAGATTGCAAAAAATTCCTTTTAGGACTTGAGCTTATTAAGCCGACTATGAGTTTAGCTGGAATTGAGACTACAGCATTAAGTCCAAAACTTACCTCACATTCTTTACTAACAGATGAAGAACGGATTGAACAGGGAATAAATGATCAAATGGTTAGACTATCTGCTGGTATTGAAGATTATGAAGATTTAAAAGACGATATAATACAATCTATTAAAAAACAAATCTAATGAAAGTTGATATTTTAGCTTTTGGTGCTCATCCAGACGATGTAGAGCTTGGATGTGGAGGAACAATAGCATTATCTATTGCTCAAGGTAAAACAGTTGCAATTGTAGATTTAACTCAAGGTGAATTGGGTACTAGGGGTGATGTTCAAACTAGGAAAAGTGAAGCTAAAATAGCCTCAGATGTCCTTAAAATTTATAATCGAGAAAATCTAAAATTTGAGGACGGATTTTTTGAAAATAATTTGGAAAACCAACTTGTTTTAATTGAAAAAATCAGAAAATACCAACCAAACATTGTTTTATGTAATTCAAGAAGAGATAGACATATTGATCATGGTAAAGCAAATCAACTAGTCAATGACTCATGCTTTTTGAGTGGTTTAAATAAAATCGAAACGATTGATCAAAATGGAAAAAATCAGAAATCATGGCGTCCACAACTTATTTTAGAGTATATACAGTGGAATGAAGTTAAACCAGATATAGTAATAAATATTACTGGATACTTGGATAAAAAAATTGAAGCAGTTAGAGCTTATAAAAGTCAATTATTTGATTCGAAGAAAAACGAAAATAATACACCCATAAGTACTGAAAACTTTTTAAATAGCGTAAAGTATCGTGCGCAAAATCTTGGTAGATTAATTGGTACTGAAGCAGGAGAAGGTTTTACATCTAGACAGTTGTTAGCCATTAAAGAGTTGGATTCTCTAATTAAATAAATATGCCAAAGACTGTTAGATGGGGTATTTTGGGCCTTGGGAATATTGCAAAAAAATTTGCAGATGATATAAAGTTGGTTCCTGATTGTAAACTTGAAGCAGTTGCCTCCTCGGACATGGCACGTGCTAAGAATTTTGCTAAGATCTATAAAGTAAACCGTTTTTATGATAATTATGATGATCTTTTTAATGACAGTGAAGTTGATATAATTTATATTGCTTCTCTTAATAATAATCATTATGAACATTCTGTAAGTGCAATAAAACATAACAAAGCAGTTTTATGTGAAAAGCCTCTAGCTATTAATGAATCGCAGGTTAAAGATCTAGTTTATCTTTCGAATGAAAGAGGGGTTTTTCTGATGGAAGCCCTTTGGACAAGATTTAATCCTGTCTTCGATCAACTACTTAAATGGATTTCAGAAGGTCAAATTGGAAAAATTAAATATATCTATGCCTCTTTTTGTTTTAACGGGACAGATAGATCTCGTGATTCTAGATTATTCAATCTTGAAAAGGGTGGAGGTAGTTTACTTGATATAGGTATTTATCCACTTTTTCTTTCTTATCAACTTTTAGGATACCCAATTTCAATCATCTCTGATGCAATAAAATCAGAAACTGGTGTGGATATGCAAATGGCCATGATTTTTAGCTACAAAGATTCTCAAGCATTATTATATTCAAGTTTTTCACATAATGAGGATATGCGTGCTAAGATTTGTGGTGAAAAAGGTGAAATTTATATTGATTCTAGATGGCACGAATCAAAATCGATAACACTATCAAATAATAAGAAAACCAAAAAAAAAATCGAGTTTATTGGTAAGGGTTATTTTTATGAAATAATGGAATCAAATAAATGTATCAGGGAAAAACGTATTGAATCAAATAAATGGACACATAAAAACAGTTTAGATCTAATTAAGTTAATGGATAAAGTAAGAGCACAGAACAATATTATATATCCAAACGAATAGTTGTGTATAATATTTAACTTAATATAAATGAAATTAGTAATGTTGATTTGGTTCTTAATTTTTATCCAAAATCTATTATATTTGGAACCATAATGGTGGTTGTAGCTCAGTTGGTTAGAGCGCCTGATTGTGGTTCAGGAGGTCGTCGGTTCGAGACCGATCTTCCACCCCAAAAGGGATTCTTGAGAGTCCCTTTTTTTTAAAAATTAACCATAAATAAATGCGATACTTTATCTTTCTTTTTCCTTTGTTTGCTATATGTCAAAGTAATTCACAAAGCGCTGGTAGCTTTCGATTTTATGATACTAATAGATCTAATATTACTCTTTACCAAACAACCGGAAGTAGATTTTACCATGAAAAGTTTTTAACTTCAATAATTAAAGGTAAAAAGGTTGAAGTAAGATTTGATGCATTTAAAGATGCAATGTATATAAGATTAAATGATAATTATTTTGAATACCTATTACCATCGAAAAATAATGTTTCAATTTTATTAGGAGGAAAAGAACCTTGGTTGGCATATGATAACAAATGGTACAGATTGTTATTTAAGGATAAAAATAAATCTTACCTATTTAAACCGATTGTAGAGTATAGTAAGCCAAGAGTAGCTAATTCAGGTTATTCAGTAAATAAAGCTGCTGAATTTAAATTGAAAAAAAGATTTTTTGTTTTAGAAGCGGGAACATTAAAAAAAGTTTCTAAAAAAGAATTAAAAAAGATTGGTATTATTAAAATGATTAATTCATTATAAACATTATGTATTCTAGTTAAATAAATATTTGTATAAATTTGACACTAAAATTTTTAAAAACACTTTATGAAAAAGTTAGCACCTATTTTATTTTTTATACTCATTAATATATCCTTTGCTTCAGAAAATTCATTAGAAAGTTATACGATAAAAGTTAAAGCTGAGAGTCGTAACAATTATGTATTATCTGGTAATGATTTGAATGGTTTAGTTAAAGGTACTGATCCTAAACTGACATTTTTAGTTGGATCAAAAATTGATTTTTTGGTCGATGCACCCGGTCATCCTTTTTATCTAAAAATAAAGGCAGGTATCGGTAAAAAAGATCAAATCGAAAATATTGACAATAATGGAGACACAACTGGAATTATTTCATGGATTCCAGAAAAACCTGGAACATATTATTATCAATGTGGTAAGCACAAAAACATGGTTGGGGAAATAAATGTCGTAGGTAAATAAGACTTAATACTAGTATTCTATATTAATCTAATTTTAAGTAAGATATGACTTAGTTCCTTTTCGAATAATTTCAAAAGTTATTTACAAATAAACTTAGACTTATTTGATTTTTTGACGATACAAAAGAGAACGCCTATTACCGTTATCTAATTCAACCTTATTTTTTGAGATGATCCTAAATGAATTAGCCTTTCTGCTTGTTTTTATTAATTCCCATTTAATGACACCTTTTTTTTATCATAACTTATTATTTCAATACCTGATCTAAAATCACCAGTCGGCGTTTCATATATAATTAGACGATTGTTTGCTATAATATTAAAACAGTCAGATTTTTCTTTATCACACCATTGGCCATTTAAATATTCCTCTACATTAAACTCTTGTGCGATAATGCACAATGGAAATAAAAAAACAAAAAACAAACTTGGTTTAATCTCATACAATGAAAATAATCATTTTGGTCTCTATAATAAGTTTTTGTTTTTAAAAAAGATCTTTTATTAAACAGTAGCATATTAGTCCATTTTTTGCTAAATTCCATTGTTACTATTTACTTTTTAATTTAAATAAAAAATAAATAATTTTTAATAATGAGATACCTACTTCACCATATATTCATCTTTTTTTGTTTGTCATGTGCTGCGATAAAGTCAACTGAAAATGATCCATTTATTGGAAAATATAAAATGACTGTCTTAAGTGTAGATCAGGTAGGTGATATTCCAGCAATTTTAACAATAACAAAAGATAAAAAATTGTATTATTCTGATGTTAATTATAAAATTAATGACGAAGAAAGATCCTTAGATATTATATCAACTTATTCTGTAGATAGTTCAACACTTATAGTTGAATCTCTAATTGATGGTTCTCAAATTGATTTTGAATTAAATTTTGAAGGCTCTTTTTTTACTGGTACAGCTGGTGGTTACTATGATATAGAGGGTAATAAAATAGAATAAGGTGATGTCTTTTATTTTTATTTAATATTTATAAACCATTATAAATAAATAATTTCGACAATGAAAATTTCAGTCACTATTTTTATATTTTTTGGTCTATACTTTATCAATGCTCAAGAAAAAGTCATTCTAAAGGGAATGACAAAAAAAGAGATAAAGACATTAAAAAAACAAGAAAAAGAGAAACAAAGAATTGCTAAGCTTACAAGTATGGGACTTAATCAATGGGGTATTGATGAGAATGCACAAACTTGGTATCTTGCATTAAAATATTATTTACCTACAGCCAGACAAGCAGGAGGAATTCCAATTTTAAGGCAATATCAGACATTTACACAGGAATCATCAAAAACATTTCCATTATGGATTATAAATGGGCAACAATTCAGTTCCCCACCTCAGGATGTCCAGGCTTTGTCTCCCCATATACGAAAAGTAAGAGTTCTCATTAGTGCTGCTGAAACTAATAGATGGGGTAAACAAGGTAGGGCAGGTGTAATAATGCTGACAACTATTGAATTGTAAATGATTTTTTAGGATAAAATCTTTTTTGTGCTAACCTCACTAACAAATCTTCCAAATTTATCTCTTCTCATTTCAAGTTGTTTCGCTTTAGTGAACTCTTTTCTGTTATATTTTCTACCATCAACATAAATATGAGCTACATTTTCAGGAAAAATAATATGTAAGAGCCTCCTTGACATATTAACAATGTACAAAAAAAATCCACTATCATTAGTTAAACTACTAATAAATTGCGTGTATATAAGAATTAATTATATGTGTATTAGATATTAATATTTAATTGAATTGATTTTATGAAAATCTTAAACAAAATTTGTACCAATTCTACAGTCAGTGGGGTGAAGTAATGTTGTTGAATTATGTAACGTTGAAAACTTCATTATCGAGTCCCCACTTTTTAAGACAATGTTTGAATTTGTTTGATTTAATTGGTTTGTTTACGTGGGAATTAAAATTGCTATGAAAAAGTTTTTTAATTTGATTCCCACTTTTTTTTGAATAGTATTAAAAAAAAACCTTTTTATATTCAAATATCCACCTTTTTTTTATACTTTTAAAATGCAATTAAGTTTTATACTTAATTATTTATCCCTAAACCAATTTGTTTTAAACCGCCTTACCAAAGGCGGTTTTTATTTTATAACATAATCAACTTCTGATACTTCAGACATCCTAAAATACCCAAATGCATTTTGATTTGAATTTTTCAAATTAACAATATTACCTCTAAGATTCACTGGTGTACCTACAAAAGGTCCACCTTGTTGCGTATTTTGTAAAATAAGCAGATACCAATAATTATATCCAAAATTTGATAATCCAAATTGACGAATTTTCACTTTATCTCCTTTATTTAGTCCTGAATCTAAAAGGAATCCGTAATATTCACCCCCACTGCTAAAGTCATCTCTAAAAATATTATACTCTGGAAAATCTAGTTCAGTACTTGTAAATTCAAAATAACTATAATTAGTTTCTTCTATTGGATCAAAACAATAAGCTTCCAATTGAACAGCCTCATTTCCAAATAATTCAACAGATTCTTGTTCTATTCTATCTATACTACTAACAGTCCTAAGGGATTCTTCACCTGTGAAAGATTTATTTTTATATTCAATGTTTATAGTATATGAATTTTTAGTATCATAAGGTATAGTATCTATGGGAATATAGTTTCCACTATTTTCTTCGGTAAAGTGATAAATTTTTCCATATTCATCTTCTATATATACACTAGCTCCAGTAGCTGGCTGATAAGTTTTTTTAAAGTAAGGACTACTCAAAGATAGATTAACTTTTTGTTCCGTTTTATTTGTTTCTTTTATCCAATTAATATACGCATCAACAATTAAGATTTCTTTCGAATCATTTAATGGAATTTCAACCACATCTTCACAGCTAAAAAAAATAAGATTTGTAATAAATACTAATAGTAATTTTTTCATGGTTAAAACTTAAAATTATATGTAACCGAAGGGATAATACCAAAAATAGCTAATCTAATGGCTTCATTAGTTCCATTATTTATGTTTTGTTGAAATCTAATTGAAGATGCATTTTTTCGATTATAAATATTGTAAATTCCAAAAACCCATTCACCTGTTTTGTTTTTTGGCTTATAAATAGCGGAAATATCTAAACGATGATAAGAAGGAAGCCTACTGCTATTTCTTGCTTCATAGTTTGGTATTGAAAACCCCTGAAATTGATATTGTGCATTTGGATAGGTTATTGGCTGACCAGTTTGAAATATGAAATTAAAATTGAGATTCCATCTAGAGTTTATTCTATAGTTTGAAACCAAAGAAAAATCATGAGTTTTGTCAAATGGTGTAAAATACCAATTACCGTTATTAATTCCTGTCTCTTCTTCAGTTCTTCCAGGAGTCCTTTGCTCTGATTTGGAAAGAGTATAAGCTATCCATCCAGTTAGCTTACCTTCGTTTTTTTGAAATAAAATTTCAATTCCAGAGGCTCTTGCTTCGCCATCTAGCAAAACTTGTTCAATAGCATTATTAGCTATTAATTCAGCACCATCTATATAGTCAAGGCGATTTTTAATAGTTTTATAAAACACCTCAGCCTGTAGACTGTAAATTTTATTATTGAAAGTTTCAAAATATCCAACTGCTACTTGGTTTAGTAATTGTGGATCAATGTATTTTCCACTTGGCGCCCATACATCAATAGGTGTTGGTGAATTAGTATTTGAAATTAAATGTAGGTATTGCGCCATGCGATTATAGCTAATTTTAAAAGATTTGTCATCAGCAATTTCATATGCTAATGAGAAACGCGGTTCCAAATTAGTAAACTGTTTTATAACCTCACTTTTAGAATATTCAATAAACCCTAGAGGAGTTGCTTCTTCATATATTTGGACTGTATTAATAAATAAAAGAGGGTTGTCGTTTTCATAAGTGTTAATTTTTTGCCCAAGTCTTAAAAAATTACTTAATCTCAGACCAAAATTTAATTGAAGTTTAGGTAGTAATTTATAGTCTAAACTACTGTAAAAGGCACTTTCCAAAGCAAATTTATCCTCTAGTTTTTGATTTTGAATTGTAGAATTATCAGTTGTTGGTTGAATTAACCCTGGATCAAATTTGTAATAGATACTATTTAGTCCATATTCAATTTTAAGTTTTTCATTCAAATAATATTTTAAATCATATTTTAAATTAAAATTAGTTATCCCAAGATTCCAATCAAATTCTGCAAGACCAAAATCTAGGGTGTAATCATAATCTGAGTATATCATTGAAAGATTTGAAAACAATTTATTAGAAAATAAATGATTCCACCTAAAGTTTGCCACCGAATTTCCATATGACAGGTCAAACAAATTGTCAATATCAAAAACATCTCTTCCGAAATAACCAGAAAGAAAAATTGTATTTTTTTCGTTTACCCTATGACTTAATTTGGTATTTAGATCATAAAAATATGCCTTGTTGTTATCAACAGATTCAATTAAGGGTAAAAATAGATGTGCATAACTACTTCGTCCTCCAAATAGAAATGAGGTAGTTTCCTTCTTGATTGGACCCTCTAGAAGTAATCTAGAGGAAATCAATCCTATTCCACCCTGACTATTAAATTTATTCTTATTCCCTTCCTTTTGAAATATATTCAATACAGATGATACACGTCCTCCATATTTTGCAGGAATTCCACCCTTATATAAACGAATATCTTTAATAGATTCTGGGTTAAAAACAGAAAAAAATCCAAAAAGATGTGAAGAATTAAAAATTATAGCCTCATCAAGAAGAATTAAATTTTGATCAGCTCCTCCACCTCTAACATTAAAACCTGATGCTCCTTCACCAGCATTTGTTACTCCAGGTAACAATGTTATAGATTTAATTACATCTGTTTCTCCTAGTACTGCGGGGATTTTTTTTATTGTACTTATAGAAAGCCTGTTAACACTCATTTCTGGACTTCTAAGATTAATAAACTCAGAACTTTCTTCTATAACTACTTCATCAAGGACTTGAATCTCTTTTTGTAAATTGAAATTTTGACTGAAATCTGATAAAATAATTAAATCAATTTCCTGATTTTTGTAACCCAAGAAGCTTATTTGAAGTTTATAATCTCCTCTAGGTACAGTGAGTGAATAAAATCCATAGTCATTCGTTGTTGTTCCAATTTTAAGATTGGGAATTATTACATTAACTCCTATCAATGTTTCATTATTTTCACTGTCTGATACATATCCACTAAGTGTTACTTTCTCTTGACAGTATAATCTACTTTGAGTATAAACAAAAACAATAAGAATTAATTGAAAATAAAAATAGCCTCTGCTAGAAGATAGATTACGGAAGTTATTCATTCTAATTAATCGTATAAAAACTGAAATTTTCTTATGATTTTATAAAACCGAACATTTTTAGCATTAATCTTTCAATTAATCTTATATTAAAATGATAGACCGAATCCAATATTACCTATAAGTATCCCTCCGCTGTTGACCCCAGGTATGGGCGGAATCTCTTCGGTAAAACTATCTGAGATTCCATTTGCAGTTGCATTAAATTCAATAGTTTTTTGGATACTCCCGAATCCATACCCAACTTCAAAACGAAAATAAAAAGTGCCTCCTGTTTTTATTCCTGTTTTTATGTTTGTAGTACTGAATTTAAGGTTTGTTGAAGCATCACCTATTGTACTTTGACCATTTTCATTGAATTCTAAGTTATAAAAATTTAGATCAGTGTTGAATTTTCCTTGCCCAAGGGATATAAAAAATCCGTTTCCTTTTTCATTAAAATAAAAATTGGCACCATATTCTAAATACGAAAAATCTGTTCCAACGTCATCAATATCAATATTAAGTCCACTAAAATCTAAGAAAGGTGCTATTTTATTATTTAATATAGGAGGTAGTATCTCAATAGAACCCCCAATCACGTTTGGAATACCGAGTTTTAATCCAAAATTTATTCTTCGAATCTTAATGCTGTCTTCTATTTCATTTGTATACTCTTCGTTTTGAGATTGTAAATTCTGGCTAAATAAAAACCCAATTAAAATGATTAATAATTTTATTGATCTGCTTACCATTTTCAGTCAATTTTAATTTTTTCCCCTCTGTTTGCTAGTTCCCATGCTGTATGAAAAATTAGTTTAGCCCTTTTCTCTAATGTTGAATATAGTATTTTATCTGCTGTATCACTTATTTTGTGATAATCTTCGTGAGTACCACTAAAATAAAAAATAACGGGGATGTTATTTTTTGCAAAATTGTAATGATCACTTCTATAATAAAATCTATTCGGATCATTTTCTTTATTATATGTATAATCTAATTCTAATTGCGTATATTTTTCATTAATCTCCTCTGAGATATTATGCAGCTCCATACTTATTTTGTCTGATCCTATTAAGTAGATGTAATTTGGATTATTTGAATTTCTTTTTGGATTAATTCTTCCAATCATGTCAATATTTAAATCAGCAATCGTAGAGGGTAGGGGGTAAAGCGGATTTTCAGTATAGAATTTTGAACCAAGTAGGCCTTTTTCTTCTCCAGTAAAATGAAGAAAAACAAGACTTCTTTTTGGGCCTTTTCCGTCATCAAATGCTAGTTTAAATGCTTCAGCAATTTCTAGTAAAGCGACAGTTCCAGAACCATCATCATCAGCTCCATTATAAACATCCCCATTATCATTTGTCCCTAAGTGATCTAAATGCGCCGAAAGAATGACGTATTCATTTGGAAAATGACTTCCTTTGATGACTGCTGCTACATTTTCAGTTTTAACTTTTTTCTTATTAATTAAAAGCTCCATTGGTTGATAATAGTTATTCGTACCTTCAGCTGGATAAATATTATTTGATTTGTAGTAGTCCCTCAAGAAATCACAAGCCCTTTTTTGACCAAGTTCACCTGTACCCCTTCCCTTGAAATAGTCAGATGAATAAACATATAAAAGCTCCATTAATTCTTTTCCAGTAATAGTTTCTGAATAATAGTTTGAGTCAGATGCTAATTTCTGTGAATTACACCAGAATTGACATAAAATAAAAATTAAAAAAATTTTTCTCATTTTAATGTAATTCAATATTTAATTAATTAGCTGTGACTAATTTACTTTTAATACTTATTGAGGAAAGAATCCCATCCCAAAGGTTAATACGATTTTCTAAAGCTTGTTTTGAATACGAAAGAGCTTCTTCCCATTTAGTTTTGTCATTCTGGCAGAGCTCTTTTATCATTTCTAGTGCCAATGGCCCATGTTCTCCTGAATCTACTTCAATGTGTCTTTCAAAGTAGTAAATCAAATCAGAAAGATCTTCATTTGTCGAGGCTTTTAAATTTTTTATAATTTCAACAAACATATCAGGTATCAAATCTTCTCTACCGAAGGTAAATACAGCAGCGATGACATGTGGTTTTTCAGTTTGAATAACTTCAAAAGTGAAATCGACGAAGTTTTTTACATACTTTGGCAATGACGACTTATTAATTATATCAAAGATATTATTACAAGACCTGACTTCATTAATTAGATGGTTGATCTCTTTTGTATTTGCCTTAATATTTTTCATGGCATCCAAGTACATTTCAAAATGACTCATAGGGATACCATCTTGATTTACATCTGACTCTTCTCCCCATACAATTTCATTTATAAGTCTGGATGCCTTAGGAAATCCAGACGGGTACCATGGGACCTGGTTACAGCTAAGAATACTTTGCAGTTTTTTCAAAAGGGACATAAAATCCCAAACTGCAAACACATGAGACTCCATAAATATTTGAATATCACCTAATGATTCAATTTTATTATAAATGGAATGGTTTTTTAGCTTAATTCGTAATGGAAGCAATTCGCTTTCTAATCTTTCTATCATCTTCAAAAACTTTATTCTAATTGCAAATATATCGATAATTTTACCTTTAATGGATTTAAACACAATTTTACTTTTCCTTATTAGTAGTGTTGTTCTTACACTATCTCCAGGACCTGACATTTTGTTTGTAATTTCTACAACCATTTCTCAAGGTCTTAGATGCGGAATTAAAGTCAGTTTAGGTTTGTGCTCCGGGTTAATTGCACATACTTTTTTAGTACTTTTTGGTCTTGCAACCTTAATTCAAACATTTCCTTTTATAATAAGAGCAATTGAATTAGTTGGAGCCTCCTATTTAATATTTTTAGCTATTCGCCTATTTTTAACTTTAAAAGAAAACTCTAATATTAATTCCAAAAAAGAAGCAAAAAAACAATTTTTTATTACAGGGCTAATTATGAATCTTAGTAATCCTAAAGTAAGTTTATTTTTTTTAAGTTTTTTTCCTGGATTTTTATTTTCAAGTCTTATACCTTATAATATTCAGTTTTTAATTTTAGGTATAATTTTCATAACACAGGCAGTTATAATTTTTTTATTCGTTGCATTTTTAGCTAATTATTTGGGCAATTATTTAAAAGCAGTCGTTCAAAATAAAAGCTGGATAATAGTCCAAATTATTGTCTTAATTTTTATTTCTGCAATAATTATTTATCCCTAAATCAATTGGCTTAAAATTTTATTTGAGTTGTTAAATAAAAATTTCTATTTGGTGATGGGACGATACCTGGACCAGGATATCCTGTTGCCCTTCTTGTAAAATATATTTCATTTAATAAATTGTTCACACCAATTTCAAATCTAAATATGCCTTTCATATAAGATGTAGATATATCTATAATTTCATAGCTAGGAATAATTCCCACGACACCACTTAAATTCCCATCTATTGAATTGGATGAATCTGAAAATTGTTCTGATAGAAAACTGTACTGCACGTTAAAAAAATAATTTTTATAGCCAACTCTTATTCCAGTCTTCAGATTTGTTTTTGGAACAAACTCAACTTTTTTTCCAACAACACCTGGTGTTTCAGACGTTATATACTCCGAATCAATCAATGACAGATTTACGAATGAATTTAAAAGTAAATTTTGATTTTCAAGTTTTAGAAAATCTTTTATGTTTAAGTCTATCAAAGATTCAACACCAAAAATGACTGCATCTCCTACATTTCCTCTTTCGGCCTTAACGCTTCCATCATTAAATTTTCTTTGCACAAAGCCTATTCTATTTTTATAATCTAATCTAAATAAGTTTACATCAAATGAGATCAATTTTAGATTTTTAGCTCTAACTCCTAGATCAGTTGTAAATCCGTTCTCATCAGTGATATTGGGATTGATTATATAGGCAGGATTTATTATGCTTATGTCGGCAAATGTGACAGATCTATAATTTTGAGAAATATTTCCATAAAGTTCAACTTTATCTGAGAATTTATAGCTGACTCCTAAACCAAGCAATGCAAACTCTCTTTTTCTGATTTCAGAGGATGGAATTACTCTATTTAATATCACATTTCCTGCTGCATCAGTGTTTATTTTGGAATATTCACCAAATGAGGAGGTTTCAATGAATTCAAATCTAATACCAGGCGTAAACGATAATTTAGAAGACAGATAAAAAATATTTTCACTAAAAAACGCTACGTTTTTATTTGGATAATTATAATTAGACTGTTGATTATAATTTGGAAAATCAACTAAATATAAATTAAAATCAGCATCACTTTTGCTTGATCCAGGACCTTGTATTGATGTATTGTTTGATTTGTAGTATTTACTACCTATCAAAAAGACTGACTTTTTTTTACCTAAATAATAACTTTTTAACCATCTTATTTCAGCACCAAAGTTTTTAAAATCTCCTTTAATAAGATCTCTTTCTTGAAGTGGATCGATTTGACTAACACGATTAGATCTAAATCCTATTGAGTTTCTTTGAGCATCGAGACCAAAAAAATTGAAACTTAGATTTGACTCTTTACTAAAGGAATGTTCAACTTTAAAGTTGTATAGAAACCAATCTAATGAAAACCAATTTCTAGATCTATTGCTTTGAAAAGGATTGTCTAAAAACATTTGGTCTGAAAGACCTCCCCCTTGGTGAGCCAGATAATATAAGTAAGTTATTTCGGCTTTGACTGATGTTTTTTCTGTAAAATTGTAGCCGGTTTGAATAAATATATTTGATGATTTGAAATCTGAATTAGGTCTAAAGCCTTTACCGGTTTTCCCATTAAAAAATCCAATATAATTGAATTTATTTTTTGTTCCTGAAAACATTGTGAAGTTTGTATATAAACTATTGGATCCAATTGTATTTCTCGTTAAAAAGGAAAAGGGCTTGTTTGGATTTGGTTTTTTTAATTTAAAGTTAATAAGTCCTCCAAATTGTGTTCCATACTGTAATGAGGCAGCTCCTCTGATTATCTGTATTTCATCTAGCGCTTCAGCTGGTGGGGTATAGTAGCTTTCAGGATAGCCAAGAACGTCAGCGCTTATGTCATATCCATTTTGGCGAGTGTTAAAATTTGATGTTCTATTTGGATCAAGACCTCTTCCACCAATATTCAACTGTAATCCGGCATCATCATTCTGATATATATTAAGCCCTGGAATTTGATTATAAATTTGCCTTGAATTGTTTGCAGCCAAATTAGCCATAGATTGATCAATTAAAATTACTTCAGTTTTTTTACCAGCATAAATTTCTGTTTTTTCAAAATCACCCATTTTCTTTAGTAGAAAAACTTCTTTTCGTTTTGCATTAACAATAACTTCTGAGAGCTCTTCGATTTTCATTTGTATGTTTAGAAAGAAATTACCATCTCTAGAAAAATCGATATTTTTCCTTACTGTAGGATAACCCTCAGCAATGAAAATTAATTCAAGCTTGTTTAAATTTGTATTGAATTCAAAGGGTGTATTAGGTAAGACATTAAAAATTAAACCTTTACTTTTTTCATAAATACTAACCTCATTTTTGCTACCAAAATTTTCATTTATTGAAATTTTTCCTTTTACAGTTGTTTGACTGTAAAGATTTGTGATTAGAAAAAGACATAAAATATTAAAGCCCGTTGATCTCATCATTTAAAGGTAAAATCCAATCTTTGTTCAAAAAGGATTCTTTTTTGGTTAATAAATCAACATTTGGATTAATGAATCTTTGGCTTGATCTACCATTTAATGCAACGAAGCTATCAGTAAAAACCTGAATATTTTTCAATCCTTTTTCTTCAAAATGTTCACCCAAATAGTGGGCATATTCTAAAATAAAATCTGGTTGGAAACTCATTTGTTTTATCTGAAAAGGAGTTAGGAAATTTTCATTTCTTACATAGAAAAACTTACCACTAATGCTGTCCTTTACTTTAAACCTAGTATCTCCTCTTTTTTCAATTAACATTACTCTCCATGAGAATCTGTAACCCTGTTCGTTCCAAAAAAGTTCACCTGGATAGAGAGCATATCTGAACGGGATTATCACTTGAATAAGAAGGAAGATTGATAAAAACAAAGGGGCAAATCTTGGATAATGAATTGAATTTAAATAATTTTTTTTCACTAATTCAATGCTTTTAATATTTAATAATACACTTAGTTTTTTCACAATCCTTTCAATTCTATTTAAAATAATAATGTGGATTTTTGAATCAAAGAAAATTACAGTGCCAAAAATCATTATGTATGGAAACATACCGATGGCAGGGAAAAAAACTTTTGTTAAAACATGAAAAATGATAACAAAAAAGAAGGCAATATATTTTGTTCTAGAATAAAGTAAGAGAAAGGGAATGCAAACATCATAGATCATTCCAAACCAACTTGCCAGGTAGTGAATTGATTTTTGTTGGAGTAATGTTTGTCCAATAATTGGTAAATCATATTTTGATTTTAACCATATAGATAAGGGTTGGGCATCAAGTAACCAATCCGAATTAATTTTTGCGATACCAGCGTAGAAATAAACGATGCAAATAAAAAACTTTAAAGAATCAACCGCCCAAGAGGGCACTTCTTCAATTTTACTACCCCGTATTAAATTATCTACAGAAAAAAAACCACCTGCTGGTAGAAAGCACATTATAAATGATATACAGCTTGTTAAATAATAATGATTCAAATATGTTGTTTTGTCAATTAGCTCAACGTAGGTGAAAAGAATAAAAAAGCTAATTATTGAAATTCTGTATTTAAAGCCGATAGTTACAAAAAGTGAGGAGATAAGACATAGAATAAAAAGAATATAGGTGTAACTACCAAAATCCTCAACCCACTCAAACCCAAAATACTTAAAATGGAAATTGGGTTTAATGTAAAGAGATTCAATCCACCCTTTGGACCAAAATCTTATTACTGAAAAAAACATTAAACTACCAAACGCAATTCTAAAAAAAGCTAATGTGGCAGCATGAGATTTTTTCCTATTTAAATAGTTACTTATCCTTTTTCCCATCCAAAGCCTTCATTATGAGATTTTGGTTGTAAATTTAATTAATCTCCATCAGCGTCTGCATAATCAACGCTAATATTTAGTGATTGAAGCATATCAACTTTTAAAAAAACAACATTTGCCTGAATAACATCATATGTGATGAGCATTTGTAAGTTTTCGTCAGTTATTTGTTGACTGAAATTCGTGTTTAGTTCTGAGAGTTTATCTTTTATTTTTATTAGTTGATTATTGATTTTTTCACTCAACTTTTCTTCTTTTTCAGCTTCCATGTAATCCAAGTAATCACGTATGCTTAAATCTGTATTTTCTAAATTATTTATACTTCTACCATTGAAAAAATTATCGATAGCCTCTGTAGCTTCAAGAGCCAAAATTTTTGAATAATTTTTTCCATAGTATGCCTCAACTCTGTCAGGTAACGGATTATCTGAGAAAACACCTGCTGGTATTCCAATTTTATTTGCACGATAACCTTTTTCAAAGTAAAATATAAAATCATTTACTAGTTTATTTATACTTGAGGTTGCTGTATTATCAGTTGAATTAATAAATGACTCTCTAAATTCGGTATTCCAACTTGATCTAACATCTGATGTTAAAGAAATCATTTTTTCGACAACATCTGTCAAATATTTCCCATAGTTTAAATTTTCATTTGAATATTTTAAAATTATTTCTTCCTCATTTTCTCCAATTCCAAATAACAAATAGTCGATACTATTAAAACCTTGTGATGAAAAATTTACTGATTCATCAAGATCATAATTTTGATCAGAAATATTACTTTCAATTTTGTTGACATTTGCAGGATATAAGTTTACCCTGTTTTTGTAATAGATTTCTTCCGCCAGACCAATATCAAACATCTCAACATACTGCCATTTCAAAAAGCTCGCCAACCAATCTTCTTTGACTTTAGAAAATGTTTCCGATGTAGGTGCATTAACAAAAGTTTCTGTTGATTCTTTGAGAACAGTTAATGATGAATTGAAATTATCTAATGATGGTAGTATTATATTATCAACCCAATTAATTAGCATGTTTTTGTGGTTGTATGATACTGTGTCATCAGTTTGAGAATTATCACTTGAACTATTATCCGTATCGGAGTCTGTAGAAGTAGCAGGGGTAGTATTATCTACCTGTTGAATGTCTTCTTCCATTTCACTTGAGCATTGAATTGCTAAGAAGATTGCTAAAATTGGAGTTATTAAACTGTACTTTTTCATATCTATTATCTATAATTAAAAAATACAAGTACTATGAAGTTTCATAGCACTTGTATAAACGCATTTGTATTAAACAGATTTAAATAATCTAAAACTAATTCTCATTCAAAATCTATTGGTTTATGGTCATAGCGTTTTATGGTAAAGTGAGACCTGTTGCTTGAGCCACTTCGTCAGCCATCGTATTCAATTCTTCTGGGGTTCTTTCCCAAAAGCCTGCATCACCAGCAGAAAGTCTCTCTAATAGCGAGTTTACTTCCGCATTTGTCATGTATGGATTTCCATCAGAATTTTTTGTAAACTGTAAACCTAGGATAAATCCATACCCTTCAGATAAAGCATGATGTGCATCTGCCCACATACCATTTGTAATATCTTCTGCACCGTCTCTTAAATAAGACTGTGCTTTGTATCCTATTACTTTTGAAATTTCAGCTGATACAATAGCTGCTTGCTTATCACGCTCTTCATAATCTTTTGCTACAATAGCAGCTCTTCCAGCTATAAAAGCATCATATATTTTTTGAGAGATACCCTCTTCGTTTGCTTGTGAATTAACTTTATTAAGGTAGTAATTTAGGTTAGCTGTATCTTTTCCACCTGCTTCAGTTCCTAATCCTGCTTTAAATTGACTATCAAGCCCATATAGGTACCCAAAACCTTCATCCCAATAGTGCTCCATTTTTGTAATGTAATTTTCAGCTTGATCATTCTTGTAACCGAAAACACCATTGTCATTATCTTCTCTGGCACCGTCTAATTTTGAAAAAGAAAGATAATTATTAACAATCTGGTCAACTTGGAATGCACCAATAAGTCCTTTTGAGAAGATTTGATTTAATTCAAATCCTTTGGCATTAATTTTTACGGTTCTACCAGTTGTACCGTCAGCTTTAATATCTGTGTAAGATCCTGCTACACCAGAAGATGCGGTTGTTCCTGAATTTACGGCTGGTGCAACGTTTGCTGTAAAATCTTCTATCCAACCATCGAATAGAGGCTTCACTGTTGCAGAGGCAACGGGTGAAGAAGCAGTCTTATTACCAACTTTTTTTCCACTTGAATCTAAAGTAGCGTCATCAAAACCTGTTCCAGAGTTAAACATCGTATCTAATTGATCTTTTGTTTTAGCATTATCATTCATATGCGTTTTGAGTTCAGTGGCCATTTTTAACCTTGCTGTTTGTCCAGTATAATAAACTGTTTGTACCCCATTTCTAGTAAAAGAGTATTCTTCTGGTAAAACATAAACATTTTGTATTACTGTTTCTGTTACAGTTACTGTTTCGGTAACAATTTTTTCCACTTCAACTATTTCTGTAATAGTCTCTGTTTCTGTACAACTAAATGCTATTAAAACAGTCGTTATACATATTAATATTTTCGTTTTCATTTTTCTTTATTTATAATTAGTCTAAATTAACGGTACTAAACTAAATAAAAATATTCCAAAAAAAAAATTATTTAGATTTATTATAAATAAAAAGGGGGCATCCCTTCTAATCAGTAAGTGTTAATAAAGACTAATTATAAAAATGAAGAATGACGCCCTTTTTAGTAAGATGAAAAAGTAAAACTTTCTGTTGTAAATTTAATTGATTAATACTTTAATCGATAAATATACTACACTAAGATCTATTTAGCGATATAAAATGAAATAGTTAGCAAAAGCCTTAAATTTCGTATATTTGTATGCAATTAATTTAAAATTAGTTGCAAATGACATCTTCTAAAATTGTTGGCCAGGGTTTTACATACGATGACGTTTTATTAGTACCTGCTTACTCTACAAAATTACCCAGAGAAGTTTCCATATCATCTAAGTTTAGTAAAAACATACCTTTAAATATTCCTATAGTATCTGCAGCTATGGACACGGTAACTGAAAGCGAAATGGCTATTGCGTTGGCACGTGAAGGGGGAATCGGCGTATTACACAAAAACATGACTATCGAAGAGCAGGCCGAAAATGTAAGATCTGTAAAACGTTCTGAATCAGGTATGATTTTAGATCCTGTTACCCTTCCCGTGACTGCATTAGTTTCTGATGCTAACACTAATATGGAAAAGTATAAAATTGGTGGTATTCCGATTGTAAGTTCAAATAGAGAATTAATAGGTATTGTAACAAATCGTGATTTACGATTTGAAAAAAATAGTGAGAGACCAGTCAGGGAGGTGATGACAAGCACAAATTTAATAACAGTAAATGAAGGAACTTCACTTAAGGATGCGGAACAAATACTTAAAAAACATAAAATTGAAAAATTACCTGTAGTTTCTAAAGAAAATATTTTAGTTGGCTTAATTACCTTTAGAGATATTACAAAACATACTACAAAGCCGAATGCAAACAAAGATAAATTTGGTAGGTTGAGAGTAGCTGCCGCTGTCGGAATTACAAACGATGTCATAGACAGAGTTTATGCACTTGAAAGTGCAGGGGTAGACGCTATTGTTGTTGATACTGCCCACGGACACAGTAAAGGAGTAGGTGATGTAGTTAAGAAAATAAAATCTAAATTTTCAAATCTAGATTTAGTTGTTGGAAATATTGCTACATCTGAAGCTGCAAAATATTTAATTAAATTAGGTGCTGATGCAGTGAAAGTTGGAATTGGCCCTGGTTCAATATGTACCACAAGGGTTATAGCAGGAGTTGGATATCCACAACTCTCAGCAATTTTAGAAGTCAAAAAAGCACTTAAAGGAAGCGACATTCCTATAATTGCAGACGGAGGTATTAGATATACTGGAGATATTCCAAAAGCAATAGCTGCAGGTGCTGACTCTGTCATGTTAGGTTCGCTTCTTGCTGGTACAAGAGAATCACCAGGTGAAACAGTAATTTATGAAGGGCGGAAATTTAAAACATATCGCGGAATGGGTTCGGTTGAATCAATGAAAAAAGGAAGTAAAGATCGATATTTCCAAGATGTTGAAGATGATATTAAAAAACTTGTACCAGAGGGAATAGTTGGAAGAGTACCATTTAAAGGGGACTTAAACGAAAGTATTCACCAATTTATTGGAGGACTTAGAGCAGGAATGGGATATTGTGGTGTAGCGGATATAAAATCACTAAAAGAAAATGCAAAATTTATCACAATCACAGCATCAGGTATCAAAGAGAGTCATCCTCACAATATTAACATAATTAAAGAAGCGCCAAATTATAGCCCAAGTTAGGAAGTAATAATCTTAAAGGTTTTCACATCATTTACCGAAATTACTCTTATGATATACATCTTACGTGAATCTAGCTGTATCATGAAACTAAAATCAGATAGTTCCTTTACACTAATTTCGCTGATTTTATTTCCTATTATTGAATAAATTTCTATTGATCCAGAACCACTAAACCCGTTAAGGTAGATGTTTCCATTATTATATGATACGTTTTTGCTAGTTTGTAATAAAGATCTGAAAGTTGTAATATTGGAATGAGTGAGGTAGCTTGCAGAAGCAATACTAAAGTTTGTTAACAGCATGAAAAGAAGTAGTTTTCTAATCATAGGCATTATTAGTTATACATACAAATTTAGTACTTTTTTACAAGTTATTAAAATTTTTTTAACAATATAATATGCACTCAATCAATGATTTAACTTATTTATTAAGAAATACATGAAAATTGTTAATAAAATAACTTTTAATATAGTTTTTTTTTGTTTGATAGTATCTTGTGATAGGTTTATGCCCGATGAAGAGGGAGTAATTGCTAGGGTAGGATCGAATTACCTACACATAAACGATTTAAAAAGTGAATTGTCTAATTATAAGGACAAACCTGATAGTCTAATCAAATTAAAGAGTTTAATTGATGATTGGGCTCTAAATGAATTACTTATAAAACAAGCAAAATTAAACCTTCCGGAAAGTGATATATTTAAATTGGAAGTTTTAGTTAATAATTACAGAAGAGATTTGTATTCAAATACTTATATAAAGTCAGCCCTAAATAAGAGTCTTGATACCCTAATTAGCAATTTTGAAATACAAAATTTTTTAGAGAACAATCAAGAGCTCTTTAAACTAAAAGCTCCACTATTTCAGGTACGATACATTCATCTACCACCAGATAACGTTGATCAATCTGAGATTCAAAGAAGTTTTCAAAGATTTAATGATTTTGATATAAAGTTTCTAGATTCTTTATCATTTCAATTTTATAGTCATATACTTTCTGACTCGATTTGGATTAATAAAAGTAATTTGACTTCACAAGTTATTTTTCTAAACCAAAAAAACTTTAACACATATATTAGAAAATCTAAATTTTTTAAAATTGAAGACACATTAGGAGTATATTTGTTTTACGTTAAGGATTTTTTAAAAAAAGGTGATATAGCACCAAGCATTATTTTTAAACCGACAATAAAAAATATAATTTTAAATCGAAGGAAGCTTGATTTTATCAAAAAATTTGAAAAAGATATTTTACAAGATGCTATTAAGTCGAAAACATTTGAGGTATATTAGGTTTGTATTACTTGCATTATTTATAAGTTCAATTTCATTTTCCCAAAGTGAAAAAATTAAAATAGATGGGGTATCTGCTGTTGTCGGTGATTACGTGATATTGGAGTCGGATATAGATAAAACATTAGTAGAAATGAAATCTCAAGGCATACCTACTAAGGGAGTTACTCGATGTCAATTATTGGGAAAACTAATGGAGGATAAATTATATGCTCACCATGCAGTCCAAGATAGTTTAGAGATTAGTATTGAGGAAATATATAGTACCGTAGACCAAATTGTAGAAAACTTTACCCAACAACTAGGTAGTATTGAAAAAGTATTAGAGTTTTATAATAAAGATGATGAATCAAGTTTTAGGCAGGAGATTTTTGATATAAATAAAATTCAAAAACTTTCAATATTGATGCAACAAAAAATCGTTCAAGATATTGAAGTAACTCCTGAAGAAGTTCGAATTTTTTTTGAAAGTATTCCGAAAGGTGAGTTACCAATTTTCGGAACTGAACTAGAAATTTCGCAAATAGTAATTGAACCGCAAGTTAGCGATAAGGAACGCGATAGAATTATCAATCAATTAAAGACCTTTAGGGAAGATATATTGGAACGTGGATCGAGTTTTGCTTCGAAGGCTATATTATATTCACAAGATCCTGGATCAAGATCATCAGGGGGTAAATATACACTTCATAGAAAACGCCCAAGAATGGTTAAAGAATTTCGAGATGAAGCTTTCAGTTTAGAGGAAGGAGAAATATCAGAACCTTTTAAAACAGATTTTGGGTGGCACATACTAAAAGTTGATAAAATCAGGGGGCAAGAAGTTGATATAAGACATATTTTGTTAACTCCCAAAATAGAACCAAATCAGTTGAAAGACGCAAAAAAGAAGCTAGACTCTATTAGAAAAAGAATAATCGATGATGAAATTAATTTCAAAAAAGCTGCTTTAGTTTTTTCTGATGAAAAAGAAACAAAATTTAATGGTGGAATTTTAATCAATCCTCAAACAGGTGATAATAGATTTGAACTTACAAATTTAGATCCAATACTTTATAGTCAAATTAGAAATTTAGATGATGGAGAAGTTTCTCAACCTATAATTGAAGAAGAGCGTTCAGGATTGAAAAAATACAAAATTCTTAAGGTAAGTAATCGCTATGATGAGCATGTTGCGAATTATTCACTAGATTATTCAAAGATTAAATCTCTTGCATTAAAAGAGAAGCAGTTAAATCTCATTCAAAAATGGATGAATGAAAAAATAGAAAGTACTTATGTTAATGTCAATAAGGAAAGCAGATTGTGTAATTTCATAAATAATTGGGTTAAGAAATAAACTACTTAAGATATTTAAAAGGAACCCAAAGCATACCAAAGCATTCACCTTTTTCTTTGTTTATATTTTTATGATGTATTTTGTGAGCCCTTCTAATTCCTCTGGCATATTTATTATTAGAGTTTCTAAAAAGTTTAAACCTTTGATGAATAAAAATATCATGCACTATAAAGTAAGTTAGACCATATAAAAATATACCAAAAGCAATAGGAAGACCAAACCAAATTCCATATTCACCCCATAATAGAGCAAATCCTAAACTTACAATAGCATAAAAAATAAAAAAGAAGTCGTTTCTTTCAAACCAAGATTTATGATCTTTTATGTGATGATCTTTATGAAGAGACCAAAGAAATCCGTGCATAATATATTTATGTGAAAACCATGCAACAAACTCCATAATTACAAAGGTTAAAAGCGTGACAAAAAGCCATAAAAATTTTATTAACATTACAGCAAGTTTAATCTGTATTTCAGGTAGCTGCGAGCAAAAACACTTACCTTTTGATAATTAGGGACTCTGATTCTACTTTTTTGTATACTCATTGACGGTGTTTTTTTTAATTTCGCTAGTAGTTTAGTATAGTATTTATAAGCAGTATAGACTCCAAAACGAGCTTCGTTAGGTAATTTAAAAATTCCACTTAGAGCGATTGAAAAGTCATTTTCGATTTCGTTTATAATGTTGTGTTTCGTTTTTTCATCAAATCGAGTAAAATCAACATTTGGGAAATAAACTCTTTCAAGATTCTGAAAGTCATTCTTTAAATCTCTTAAGAAATTCACCTTCTGAAAGGCAGAACCTAGTGACATAGCAGCAGGCTTTAAATTTTCATAGTCACTTTTTTTACCTTTCACAAAAACTTTTAGACACATTAAACCCACAACATCAGCAGAACCATATATATATTCTTTATATTCTTTTTCAGTTTTGTATGCATTTTTACTTAGGTCCCAACGCATGCTTTTCAAGAATGCATGTATCAATTTATGTTCTATACTAAAAGTATTTACTGTCTTTTGAAATGAATTGAGTATTGGATTTAAACTTATTCTGTTATTTATACTATAAAATAAATCTTCTTCGAATCTGTCTAATAATTCTTTTTTCGGAAAGTCATGAAATGTGTCAACAATTTCGTCAGCAAATCTAACAAAACCGTAAATATTATAAATATGGTTCCGTATTGATGGATCTAACATTTTAGTTGCTAATGAAAAGGAAGTACTGTATGATTGAGTAACAATTTTGCTACAGTCTTCGCTTACCGAATCGTAAAGGCTCTTCATTATACTATGATTACTTAAATATAGATAAATATAAAGATAATTAACTGAAGAAATAAGTCTAAACTAGAACGTCTTCAGAGAAATATTTAAATACGAATGACTCAACTGACCTAAACATTTCAATTTTTTCAGGAAGTGCCTCTTTATCAATTGCAATTTGTTGAGGACCAAACAATATCAATTTTGAGTCTTGTTTATCTAAGATTTTGTTGTAAAAGTTTTGTAAATATGGCATAATTTCATCTTTACTTGGCTCAACTGTAATGTAACTTACAAAATAATATTTTGTCTCATAGGAATATAGTGTTTGAAGACTTGATGTTTGTAAGGATTGCCCAAGAAATATAGTGCGATGTCCCTTTGATAGTATCAGGTAATTTAGATAAAGGATCCCAAGTTCGTGAATTTCATTTTCAGGAAGAAACAAAACAAAAATGGGATGATTCGGTTCAAATTTATTCTTCTGCAAATATTCTGTCTGCAAATGTATTTTTTGTTTGACTAGGTTAGTAATAAAATGTTCGTGTGAAGGGGATATAGCACCTGTTTGCCATAGAATACCTAACTCTTTCATCAGTGGCATAAAAATATTCATGAAGAGATATTCAAAATTGTGATGCTGTAAGATTTCTTCATAGTTGGTATCAAATAATTCATAATCAAAATTGATCATAGCAAGTTTAAAAGCATTTATTGATACCTGTTCTGAATTAGTTTTTAAAGCGATACTTCTTACAAGCTTTGGAATTTCAGAGCCATCTAAACTTGCTATTTTAGAAATTTTGAAACCATGATTATATAATAAAGTAACATTAAGGAGTTTTCTTAAACTGTCTAGACTGTATCTTCTTATATTGGTGTCGGTTCTTTCGGGTTCCAACAAATTATAACGTTTTTCCCATATTCTTAATGTATGAGCTTTAATACCCGAAAGATTCTCTAAGTTTTTTATACTGAATGTGCTTTTTACCCTTTCCATATGTTCAATTACCATTATAAAAGCTTAAACAAATATAAAAAAAAATTGAATGATTACAAAGAGTGCGCACGAGAAGACTCGAACTTCCACGAGATAATTCTCACTAACCCCTCAAGCTAGCGCGTCTACCAGTTTCGCCACGTGCGCTGGAATGTGACTTGGCTGGGTCTCGAACCCAGGACCCTCTCCTTAAAAGGGAGATGCTCTACCAACTGAGCTACCGAATCTTTTAAGCCTGCAAATATAATATCAAATATGAATTTATCATTCTCATTTAATATAAATTTACATTAGTTTTAAAATTTTTATGAACATCACAAAAATAATTTTGGTGGGCTATATGGCATCTGGTAAATCTGCTGTTGGTAAAGTGTTACATCAGTTATTAGATTATGATTATTACGATCTAGATAATTTTATTGAGAAAAATTACAACACAAGCATAGAAAATATTTTTAAAACAAAAGGAGAAATTTATTTTAGAGAAATAGAGCGTAAGTCTCTCGAAAAAATCATAAGAATAAATAAGAATCTTATACTTTCATTAGGGGGAGGAACACCCTGTTACTTTGATACTATTGATTTCTTAAATTCATTTAATGAAACAAAAACTTTCTTTTTAAGGTCAACAATCAATACGATATATAACCGTCTTAGAAATTCAAAAACTAAAAGGCCTCTAATTTCACATTTAAAAACGGAATTAGAAATTAAAGAGTTTATTGGGAAACATTTATTGGAAAGAAATCATTTCTATGAAAAGTCTGAAAAAAAGATAAACACCGATAGTAAAACAATCTTAAATATTGCCAATGAGATAACTAAAACTCTAGGTTAAAAAAATCCCTGGATCAGGTCCATCTAAAATTACGCTAATGTGTTCATTTATTGTTGTTGCCAATGAAATTCCTTTAAAATCTGCTTTTACAGGAAATTTTTTATGATTTCTATTAACCATTACTGCAGTTTTAATAGATTTAACGGGTACTTGCAAAAAATATGATACGGCATATATCAAGGTGCTACCGGTGTTTAGCACATCATCAACCACAACAACAGAATTGTTTTTTAAAATACTTAAGGGCATATCACAGATAACATTATTTAAAGGATTTTTTTTGTTAACATTTAGCGTTAAAAGTTTAACTTTAATCTTACTGATCGAGCCTAATGATTTTCCTATCAAAGAACTTAGAATCTTTCCCTTATCTCCTATACCAGCAATAAATAAAGTATCTTCCTCTAAATTACATTCATAAATCTGATATGCAATCCTCTCAATGCTTGAATGTATATCATTTAAATCTTTAATCTTACTTCCGGTTGATTTCATTGTTTAATATTATGGTAATTTTTTTAGTTCTTTTTATTTAAATCATCGATTTCTCTTCGCTCTTTTTTTTGTTGGTCTCCCTTTTCCTGGAACTCTTTCTATTCTGCGTGAGAGTTTTTTAAGATTTTCTCTATCTAAAATATACTTATCGGTTGTTTCACTAAGATAAAGATTTACTAATTTAGGTCCCATACGTCCCATAGGAATATCTGTAATTTTATATGTACGCCAGATTTGATTTTTTCTTATCTGTAATGTGTCATTAATAATAACTTCTTTTGAGGGCTTAACTAACATGTTATTAATTTTTATATTACTTTTTTTACACCAAGAACTTGCT
>CACERG010000009.1 GCA_902561795.1 uncultured Bacteroidota bacterium
CATTTTGACTTTCACGGTCATAATGATTATGATCTTAGTGTTGCAAATGTACTTGCGGCCGTAAAAGCGGGAGTTAAAGGTGTTCACTTAACTGTAAATGGTATGGGTGAACGTGCCGGTAATGCGCCGTTAGCAAGTGTTGTCGCTGTAATAAATGATTTTCTTCCAGAAGTTAAAATAAATATCAAAGAAAATGCTTTACATAAGGTTAGCCAACTTGTTGCTACTATTACTGGATTCAGGATTCCTGCCAATAAACCAATTGTGGGTGAAAATGTTTTCACACAAACAGCAGGGATTCATGCTGATGGTGATCACAAAAGAAATCTATATTTTAATGATCTTCTTCCAGAGCGTTTTGATAGAAAAAGGAAATATGCATTAGGAAAAACATCTGGAAAAGCCAATATTCAAAAAAATCTTCAAGAATTAGGTTTAACACTTAATGATGAAGATCTTAAGAAAGTAACTCAACGAATTATAGAACTTGGTGACAGAAAAGAGCGTGTCACAGCTGAGGATCTCCCTTTTATAATTTCAGATGTTTTAGGTGGTGAAATTCCTGATAAAGTAAAAATTGACTCTTATGTATTAACTCATTCAAAAGGATTAAAACCAACTACAAGTATTTCCTTAAAAATTGAAAACAAAATATTTGAGGAAAATGCTTCAGGTGATGGTCAATATGATGCTTTTTGGAATGCTTTAAACAAGGTATACCAAAAACAAAAAAGGAGCTTACCTGTTCTAGTAGATTATGCTGTAAGAATACCCCCAGGCAGTAATTCAGACGCTTTGTGTGAAACCACAATCACGTGGCATAATGGGTCCAATGATTTTAAAACTAGAGGATTAGACTCTGATCAAACTGTTTCAGCAATTAAAGCTACGGAAAAGATGTTAAACATAATACAACAATAGCACAACCCTATGAATTTTAAAATAGCCCTTCTTGCAGGAGATGGAATTGGACCTGAAGTAATAAATGAAGCTGTTAAAGTATCAGATGCAATTGCCAAAAAATTTAATCATAATATTGAATGGAAATCCGCTTTAGTGGGAGCCGCAGCAATTGACGCTGTTGGGGATCCTTATCCAAATGAAACACATGATGTATGTCTTGCTTCAGACGCAATTCTCTTTGGAGCTATTGGACATCCAAGGTTTGATGAAGATCCATTAGCAAAAGTAAGGCCTGAGCAAGGGCTTTTAAGAATGAGAAAAAAACTTGGCTTATTTGCTAATGTACGACCAACTTTTACATTCCCCTCTTTGTTAAATAAATCACCTTTAAAAAAAGAGCGTATTCAGGGTACAGATTTAGTTTTTTTAAGAGAGCTAACAGGAGGAATTTATTTTGGAGAGAGAGGGAGAAAAGATAATGGAAATACAGCTTTTGATACCTGCACATACAATCGAGATGAAATAAAAAGAATAGCCGTTAAAGGTTTTGAATTGGCCATGAAAAGAAAAAAAAAACTATGTTGTGTTGATAAAGCAAATGTTTTGGAAAGTTCTCGATTATGGAGAGAAACATTTCAAGAAATGGAAAAAGATTACCCAGATGTAAAAGTTTCGTATGAATTTGTTGATGCGGTTGCAATGCGACTTGTTCAATGGCCAAACTCTTATGATGTTTTAGTAACTGAAAATCTTTTCGGTGATATTTTAACTGACGAAGCATCTGTTATCTCAGGATCAATGGGTCTTATGCCTTCAGCTTCTGTTGGCTTAGAAAATTCTCTATACGAACCCATACATGGATCATTTCCTGAAGCTGCAGGCATCGGAATTGCAAATCCTTTAGCTACAATTCTTTCTGCAGCAATGATGTTTGAAATGAGCTTTGGTTTACATAATGAGGGAGCTAATATTCGCGAAGCAGTAAATAAATCATTAATTGAAGGAAAAGTTACTAAGGATTTAACAGAAAAGGGCGAAAAATTTTTTTCCACCTCTGAAGTCGGAGATTATTTAATAGAACTGATTAGGTAATACCTATATTTGTACAAACAAAATATTTAAATGAAAGCTTTATTTGCCCTAATATTTTCAATTTCTTTACAAACATGCATCTCAAACACTACTCCTTTAAATAATTCTGAAGCAATTTGGACCCCACCAGAAATGAATCAAGAAGGTTTAAAAAAAGCATATTTTGCTTCAGGTTGTTTTTGGTGTGTAGAAGCAATTTATGAAAGTGTTAATGGAGTTAAAGAAGTTTATTCTGGTTATGCTGGAGGTTTTACAAAAAATCCTAATTACAATCAAATTGGAACAGGAAAAACGGGACATGCAGAATCAGTTGAGGTAATATATAACCCAAATCAAGTTAGTTATAGTACTCTTTTAAGAGTATTTTTTGGTTCTCATGATCCAACAACACCTAATAGACAAGGACCGGATTATGGATCTCAATATCGTTCGATAGCATTTTACACAAATGAATTCGAGAGAAAATCTATTATTAATTATATAAAAACTTTGAATGATGGTAATTATTTTTCAAATCAGATAATTACAGAGATTAAACTACTAGAAAAATTCTATTACGCTGAAGATTACCATCAAGATTATGAAAAAAATAATCCCGATAATCCATATGTGAGAAACGTTTCTATTCCTAGATTAAAAAAATTTCAAAAACAATACCCAGAGCTTTTAAAGGAAATACATTGAAAACATATACCCTAGATAATGGAAACATAAAAGCGGTATTCTTATCATTCGGTGCCATTCTTCACGAATTATGGGTAAAAAATAGATATGGAAGCTTCATAAATGTAATTCAAGGACTTAAAAATTTAAATGAATACATTTCAGATTCATGGTCGAGGGGTGCAATTATAGGACGTTATGCTGGAAGACTTACAAATCCTATAAAGGTAAATGGCAAATTATATGAAATTGAAAATGAAAAAGGTATCATGCTGCATAGCGGATCTGAAGGTTGGGGAAAAAAAAACTGGGCCTTAGTAGATTTAATAGAAAAACAAAAAGTTGAATTTAAATATGAATGTCCTTCAGGAACAACTGGATTTCCAGGAAATATTAAAGCTAACATATCCTATTCTTTAGATAATAATAATTTAAATATTGACTATTCAGCTATCACTGAATCTCCAACTCACATAAATTTAACAAACCATGCATATTTTAATTTTAATAATAATGAACCAATCGGTGAAAGTTACCTGAAAATAAATGCAGATAAGTATTTGGAATTAGACAAAAATTTAGTTCCTACTGGAAAAAAACTTTTAGTTGATAAGACAAGTTTTGATTTTAGAAATTCTAAGAAACTAGGTAAAATTCGATTGGATGACTATTTTGTGATTAATCAAACTAATAGTCCAGTGGTAGAATTTTTTGAACCAAAAAATGGTATAAATATGGGTGTTTTCACTAATCAACCAGGATTAGTCGTTTTCACACCATCACATTTTCAAGCGATTTGCTTTGAAACACAAAAATTTTCTAATACCCCAAATATTGACTCTTTTCCCTCAACTTTAATAAATCCTAACGAAGTTTACCGACATAAGACATCATTTGTTTTTAATAATCATAAGAGTATTTAGTTTTCTCCCATATCCTGTAAAATACAATTCCTATTATTGTTCCTACAATCATCCCGCAGATAATATCAATCGGATAATGTACCCCAATATATATTCTACTGTATGAAATAAGTCCTGCTATAAAAATCAAAATAACATTTACCATTTTAAAATGTCTTTTGATAGCATTTCCAAAGAAAAAAGCTAAGGCAAATGAGTTAGATGCATGTCCTGAAAAAAAACTGAATTTACCACCACATGTTGATTTAACTAACCTAATCATGTCTTTTAGTTGAGAATCAAAGCATGGTCTTAAACGACCAACTTGAACTTTAAAAAGGTTAGTCAATTGGTCCGTAAATAAAATTAGAATCAAACCAAAGATTACTAATGAAATAATTTGTTTTCTCTTGATTTTTAAACTTAGCAATAATATAATAGAAATATAAACTAGTGCATTAGATGCGCGATGAGTCATAAACATCCAAAATTGATCAAATCTATTATTTCCTAAGCCATTAAGAAATAAAAATAATTCTTTATCAAAAGCAATTATTGACTCCATTGTATATATTACATTAATCCCATTTCTTTGTCGTAAAAATTGAAAGCCTCATTAATTAGCTGTTCCGATTCAGAATGCAAAACTTCCTCATCATTTTTATCAAAATCTTCTAACCAATAAACCTGGTCATTTGAGATATTGATTATGAATCTTGGATATTCAGTATGTATAATGAAAATAACATTTTGTAATGAGGAATTATCTGCAATAAGGAATTTAGGTAGTTCCATTCAAGATATAAGTAAAAGTTTTTTTGTCAAAAATTGAAATCTCAAAAAAAGGAGTAATGCAGAAGATGAAAGTCCGGAAAGTAAACCAATCCAGATTCCTACTGCACCTAATTGAGTATGAATTCCTAAAAAATATGAGATTGGTATTCCAAAAATACAATAAGAAAAAAATGTTATCAGTGCAGGAATATTAACATCTTGAAGACCACGTAAAGCCCCTAAAACAACTGCTTGTATACCATCTGAAATTTGAAAAAATGCTGAAACAATTAATAAGGTAGATGCAATTTTAACAACTTCATTGACATCAGAAAATTGTAAAGGGTTGTTTTGATTTAAATAAAGCCATGGTAAGATGTCACTTCCTAAAAGAAAAACCATACAAAACACTACGTCCAAAATAATTACTAAAAGAAATATAGAATATGCAATCCGCTTTAATGATATATAATCTTTCTTCCCTTTTTGATTTCCAACTCTTATCATAGCAGTAACTCCAAGGCCCATGGCAAACATAAATGTCATTGATGATAGGTTTAAGGCGATTTGGTTCGCTGCTTGGGGATTTTTTCCTAAGAATCCAGAAAGCCATATAGCAACCGTAAAAAAAAGTACTTCAAAAAACATTTGAATAGCTGATGGAAATCCTAAACTAAAAATTTTTTTAAATAATTTAAAATTCGGTTTGCTATATCTCAACCTTGGCATATAATCAGTAAAACGATTACTAAATTTGACATAAAAAATTATAAAAAACAACATGAAAAATCGAGAAAATAATGTTCCTAAAGCTGCTCCCTCTACTCCCATTTTTGGAAAAATCCAGAATCCAAAAATTAAAAAATAATTTAATATCACATTAAAGATATTACCTAAAAGAGTTGCATACATCGCGGGCCTAGTGAATGATAAGCCCTCTGTGAATTGCTTTAAGCCTTGAAAGCTTATCAATGGTATTAATGACAATCCAATCCATTTTAGATATGGAAAAGCTAATAGAGTGACTTCTTTAGGTTGTCCCATTTTAAATAAAAGTGGTTTGCAGAAAATTACAGCACAGCTTAATATTAATCCTAGGAAAATACAAAGTATCAAGCCATGAATAAAAATATTTTTCCCTAACGTGATATTTTTCATGCCATCTGTTTCGGCAATTAAAGGAGTAATAGCTGTCGAAAAGCCAATTCCAAGAGACATAGCAATGAAAAAAAAACTATTCCCGAGTGAAACAGCAGCCAATTCAGCTGTACCTAATTGTCCTACCATTACATTATCTACAAATTGTACAAGCGTATGCCCTAAAAGACCAATTATAACAGGATATGAAAGGTTTATATTGTAGTAAAACTCTTTTGTATATCTTTTAAACATTCAAATTAAAATAGTCCCTTATAAGCCATATTGATCTACTAAATATATTAGACTTGCAATTGATGCAGCACCAAGCTCAAGTTCTCTTTTATTAACTGCTTCAAATACATCAGTTGCAGCATTATGATAATCAAAGTATCTTTGAGAATCAGTCCTCAGATAAGATAGAACAGTATTATTTCCTCTAAGAGGGCTGATAGTAGATTCTTTTTTTATTAATGAAAATGAACCTGTCTGATAAGGTTTAAAATAATTTTGCCAATTATTAATATTTTTAAACTGATCATTATCTGCCTCAAAAGAAAATCCACGTGGAGAAAAACCTCCAACATCTGATTCCAATGCAAATAGATGTTTCTCATTATTTTGCTTTGCTATTTCAGCATATTTTTTCCCACCCCTAATACCATTTTTCTCACCCATAAACATTACTACTCGAATAGTTCTTTTTGGGGAATAATTTAGTTGTCTAAAAATATTTAAAACTTCCATTGATTGAACTATTCCAGCACCATCATCATGTGCTCCATCTCCTAAGTCCCATGAATCTAGGTGCCCTCCTATAACAATTATATCTTTAGGAAATTTACTTCCTTTTATTTCACCAATAATATTGTGAGACGGTACTTCAGGAAAATTTTTGCAATCTTGTTTCAAATAAAAATATAAATCATCATTTAATGATAACATAGAACTTAATAGTTGAGCACCATTAGTACTGATTGCTGCAGCTGGAACCCTCAAATTATTTGGAATATCACCATAACTCATATTTCCTGTATGAGGATAGTCATCTAATCTTAAATTTATTGAACGTACAATAACGCCAACAGCTCCAAGTTTTGCTGCCTTCCTAGCTCCTTGGTATCTTATATCAACTACATTTTTATAAGCTAAAAAAGTGTCTACAAGATTTTTTGGCATTGCTTTATTGAAGAAAACAAACTTACCTTTGATTTTTTCTTTTCCTAGGGATTCTAGCTCATCAAAGCTTTTCACTTCAACAACTTGTGCTCTTAATCCATAAGATGGAGTTGGTATTGACCCCCCAAGAGCACATACTGGGACATTAATGCTCATCCCTGGGGCTGTAATAATACTTGCATATTCAAAACTTCCCCTAACCCATTTTGGAACCATAACCTTCTGTAAATAAACTCTATCTAAACCAAGTTTATTTAACTCATTTTTTCCCCATTTCACAGCACGTTCTGCATTAAGCGTTCCTGCTAGTCTACCACCAATTTGATTACATAAAAAATCTAGCCATTCGTATGATTTTGCATTATTAAGGGCATAATCGTAGATTTTACTTATTTGTTTTTCATGAAATCTATCCTGTGACAAAGACGCATTAAAGAACAAAATGAAAAAGCAAATTTGAATTTTATATTTCATGTTATTTTGATGCAAATTGTTCGATATTTTTAGCTGTAATTGGATTATCCCCCAAAATCATTAATCTTTCGACTACGTTTCTGAGTTCCCTGACATTTCCAGTCCAAGGATACTTTTCTAATTTAGAGTGTGCCTCTTTGGAAAATTCCTTTTTCTCTAAGCCTTGCTCTTTACAAATCGATTCGATAAAATATTGTGTTAATAAAGGAATATCTCCTATCCTTTCGACAAGAGATGGAACTTTAATCATTATTACTGCTAGTCGGTGATAGAGGTCTTCTCTAAAATTTCCCTCTCTTATCTCTTCATTTAAATCTTTATTGGTAGCTGCTATAACCCGGACATCGATAGAAATATCTTTATCGCTACCTACTCTTTGTATTTTATTTTCTTGAAGTGCACGGAGAACTTTAGCTTGAGCAGCTAGACTCATATCTGCAATTTCATCTAAAAAAATAGTTCCTTTATTAGCAGCTTCAAACTTGCCTGAACGATCTTTAATGGCTGAAGTAAAAGCCCCTTTGACATGGCCGAAAAGTTCACTTTCAATTAATTCAGATGGTATAGCTGCACAATTTACTTCAATAAAATTTTCTGATTTTCTATTACTTTGTTGATGTAATTGATGAGCGACTAACTCCTTACCAGTACCATTTTCGCCAATTATTAGAATTCTAGCATCAGTAGCAGCTACCTTTGCAATCATGTCAGTAACTTCTCTAATTGCGTTGCTTTCACCAATTATCTGATATTTTTGGGCTACTTTACGTTTCAACTTTTTGTTTTCAATTCGTAATGATTTGTTCTCCAAGGCGTGTCTCACAGATGTTAGTAGTCTGTTTAAATCTGGGGGTTTAGAAATAAAATCGTACGCACCTAATTTCATTGCCTCTACAGCAGTATCAATATTACCATGTCCGGTTAGCATAATAAAAGGAGAAGAAAATTTAATTTTTTTTGCTTCCTGCAATACTTCAATCCCATCCATTTTTGGCATCTTTATGTCACAGAGAATTAAATCAAATTTTTCTTTTTTAATAAGAGAAAGGCCTTCTTTACCATCTACTGCCTCTTTTACATCAAAATTTTTATCTTCATCAGACAATACACGCAACAAAACTCTCCGTATTTGCTCCTCATCTTCTATTATTAAAATTTTTTTCATCAAATAATTTTTGTTTTGAAAAAGTAATTTTGTGTTACAAAAAAGGAGGTTTTTTCCCCTTTTTTATGTTTAGTGACTTTTTGATTTTTCTAACCAATATACATTATTTGAAAAATCACGCATTAAGCATTAAATAGATATCTTATTCTGGTTAAAGTTAGCATAAAAAACAAAACCCATCCTCTATTGAGGATGGGAAAAAATTGCTATGAAAAAGAAAAATGAATACTAATAAGAAATCAGTATTCATTCAAATATATTATTTTTTTTTTAATCCTAGCAGATTAAGCAAACATATCTTTTACTTTCTCAAAAAATGACTTGTCAGATTTTTCCGGATGTGGAGTAAAATTTGTATCTCCCTGCATTTTTTCAAAAAATTGACGTTGTTCTTTGTTTAACGTTTTGGGAGTCCAAACATTAACGTGAACTAATAAGTCTCCATTGCCGTAACTATTTAAACTAGGAAGACCTTTACCTCTTAATCTAAGGGTTTTTCCAGATTGAATCCCAGACTCTAATTTTATTCTAGCTTTACCATCAATCAGGCTTAACTCCTTAGAAACTCCTAGAGCGGCTTCAGAAATGCTTATGTACATGTCATAATGTAAATGTTGGCCCTCTCTTACAAATTTATCATGTGTTTCCTCTTCTATTAATACTAATAAATCTCCTGAAACTCCGTTAGAATGTGCTTCATTGCCCTTACCATTAAGTTTAAGCTGCATTCCTTCTTCAACACCTGCGGGAATTTTAATGGATACTGTCTCTTCTTTTTTTATCATACCATTACTGTCTGAACCAGAAGGACGGTTAAGTAAAACTTTTCCACTACCACCACAGGCTGGGCATGTGGAAGCGGTCTGCATGCGTCCGAGAATAGTATTAGCGATTTTTACAATCTGACCAGTACCTTTACAATTTGAACAAGTACCATATTTAACACCTGGAGCTTGTACTTTTCGTGGTACTTTTATTTTTTTTTCAATTCCACTAGCAATTTCTTCTAAAGTTAATTTAACTCTAATCCGCATATCAGAACCCTTTGATCGTCCCTGAGCTCCGCTGCCAAATCCTCCACCAAAACTTCCTCCAAATGCGCTTCCAAAAATATCTCCGAACTGGCTAAATATATCCTCCATGTTCATCCCTTGCCCAAAACCTTGTCCACCTTCAAAAGCTGCATGCCCATATTGATCATATTTATTTCGCTTTTGTGGGTCACCAAGAACCTCGTATGCTTCAGCTGCTTTTTTAAAATTCGATTCAGCTTGTTTGTCACCTGGATTTTTATCTGGGTGAAATTTAATCGCCTTTTTTCTATAGGCTTTTTTTATCTCTGATTCCGATGCATTTTTGGAAATGCCTAATATGTCGTAATAATCTTCTTTCATTTTTATTGTCCAACAACAACTTTTGGATATCGAATTATTTTCTCTCCAAGTTTATAACCTAGTTCAATAACATCAATTATTTTGCCCTTTTGATTTTCATTTGTAGCTTTTATTTGACTAATAGCCTCATGAAGATCAGAATTAAAAACATCACCAACTTCAACCTTCGTTTCCTCTAATCCATTAGATTTCAAAGAGTCATTGAATTTGTTAAAGATAAGTTCAACACCTTTTTTATCAAAACCCTTTGAATCCTTTTCAATTTGTAGGACTGCTCTTTTAAAATCATCTAAAACTGGTATAAGTGAAGTTATTACCTCTTGATTAGCTGTTTTAAATAAATCGAGTCTTTCTTTTGCAGTTCTTTTTTTAAAGTTTTCGAATTCAGCAAATAGTCTTAAATACTTTTCTTTTTCAAGAGCAAGGTCTTGCTTAAGCTCATTAAACTGTGAGTCAGACTTAGAAACTCTAGTTTTTTTTGTATTCTGTTTTTTTGATTTAGTCGTTTTGTTAGTAATTACTTTTTTTGCCATAGACAATATTTAATATTTATTCAGAATACAAAATTTTTGCCACTCTCAAAAAATGCCAAAATGTCATGGCTCAATCTTGTTAACTAGGTCTTCCATTGCTAATTCAATATTTTCATATTTGAAATTAAACCCTTTATCTAATACTTTTTGTGAACTAACCCAGTGACTATCTAATACCAAATGGCTCATTTCACCAATTAAACTTTTCAAAAGATATTTTGGAAATGGGGGAAGAAAAAAAGGACGTTTTAAGGCTTTTGCTAAAGTCTTAGCCAGTTTTTCTTGAGAAACAGGTTTTGGCGAGACCGCATTGAATATTCCATCCCAATTGTCTTTATAAGCTTTAAAGAATATTTCTACCAAATCATTAATGTGAATCCAAGGCTGGCCTTGATTCCCATTGCCAAAGTATGTTCCTAGCCCGAGGGATGTTGGAATTTTTAAAGCTTTAAGTACCCCTCCTGAAAAGGACAATACTAATCCAATCCTTATTTTTGCCACAGGAATATTCAAAGAACTGAAATTTTCAATTTCTTTTTCCCAAGCAACCACTACTCTTTCCATGAAAGAATTTGAGGTAGTATTAGTTTTTTCTGTTTGAATCTTTTTAAATTCTGAGGGATAAATTCCAATTGCGGATGCTGATACAATATTTTTTATATTAAAGGATTCAATATTATTTTTTAAACTCAAAAACAATAAACGTGTTGAGTCAACTCTGCTGGATAAAATATCTTTTTTATTAGATTTTGTCCATGGTTTTGATATTCTTGACCCTGCTAAATGAATAATTGAATCAACACCATCAAAACATTTTAAGTCCAAAATTTTTTTAGCTGGGCTCCAGTAAAAACCGCTTGCACCTTTTATTGAATGAATTTTAGATTTTTTAGTTGTTAGAAAATTTACTTTTGCCCCTGTAGAAAAAAATTTTTCTATTAATACTTTACCTATAAGTCCCGTAGCACCAGTAATAAGTACTTTCATAATTTTGTATCATTAATTATCTTAAACAATATTAATTTAAATTATGCTGTAAATTTAGTTCTAAAAATTAAGTTTTATTCCTCTTAACATTTCCCTTTTTCCAGGTGGACCTGGAAGTCTTTGAGTATGAAATCCTGCATTTTTTAAACTACGCCTAACACTCCCTTTTGCACAATAACTTACCCATACCCCTCCAGGATTTAAGATATCAAAACATTTTTTCATAAGTTCAGGGGCCCATATTTCGGGTTGCGCGTGTGCTCCAAATGCATCGTAGAATATAATGTCATACATATCCCTCGATTTAAATTTTTCAAATAAAATTTCCTTTTTAATTATACTGAAATTTGGAGCTATTTGATGCTTGATTTCCCATTTTAATTTTGAAAATTCTTCAAAATTTTGAGTGGAATTTTTCTCTTTGAAAAATTGATCATAATTTAATTCTTTGAGTTGTGTTATTGAAATTGGATATGCTTCCAATGAGGTATAATCTATTTGTTTTTTGATTTCTAAAGAATTTAAATATGTCAGAAATGCAATCAATCCTGTGCCATATCCTAATTCCAAAATTCTGCATTTAGCATTGGAACTTTCTTTCGACCAATATTCAAGTCCTTCGTTTATATATACAAATTGAGATTCAGTTAATGCTCCTTTTCGTGAGTGGTATACCTCTTTTAATTTCTCAATATATAAAGTTGAGGTTCCATCCTCAGTAGTTATAGATACTTTCTTAGATCTTTGCATACAACAAATTTTAAGGTTTTTTATTTATCAAGTTCAATTACATTAAAAGTAACATTTGAATCAATAAATAAATTATTGTAAAATAGGTTACTTAATTGAATCAAAAAAAACTAATTTTGATTTAAAGATTATTGTAAGTTATGATTGGGGTTGATAAAACATCAAAACTTTTAAGAATAGAAACTGCAACAAAATCCAAATTGACAGATGTAAATTTCGATGATATTGTTTTTGGTAAGACATTTACTGATCATATGTTTATATGTAAGTATATTGATGGTAAATGGCAAAACCCCGTTATCCAACCCTTTCAGCCGATAACTTTAGATCCTTCTGCAAGTGTACTCCACTATGGGCAAGCTGTTTTTGAAGGAATGAAAGCTTTTAAAGATGATAATGGAACTGTTTGGCTTTTTAGACCAGATGAAAATTTTAAGAGGTTAAATCGTTCAGCGCACCGCTTGCAAATTCCTGAATTCCCTGAAGATTATTTTTTTGAAGCGCTAAAAAAACTAATAAGGCTAGACAGTGGTTGGATAAAACAAGGTGTGGGTAATTCTCTTTATGTAAGACCTTTTGTTTTTGCTAGTCAAGCAACTGTGCAGGCAATTGCTTCATTGGAATATACATTTCTAATTATCTGTTCTCCTGCAAAATCATATTATGATGGCGGAGATATAAATGTCTTAGTAGCTGAAAAATACAGTAGAGCTGCTAACGGGGGAGTTGGATTTGCAAAAGCTGCTGGAAATTATGCGGCACAATTTTATCCAACATCAGAAGCAACGAAAAAAGGTTTCCAACAAATTATTTGGACAGATTCTGAGAATCATAAATATCTTGAAGAAGCAGGTACAATGAATATTTTCTTTAAAATAGATGGAAAGTTAATCACCTCTCCAGTCAATGACCGTATACTTGACGGGGTAACTCGAAAAAGTATAATTACTATAGCTAAGGATAAGGGAATTGAAGTTGAAGAAAGACCATTAAGTATTGATGAAGTTGTTGAAGCTCACAAAACTGGAAAACTTGAAGAAATTTTCGGAACTGGAACTGCAGTTGTCGTTTTGCCTATTAACAGTTTCTCCTACAGAGACGTTTCATATAGCTTACCACAAAAAACTGATTTGGCTGAAAATCTAAAAAAGGAACTTGTTGCGATACAATACAATCAGACCGAAGACCCATACGATTGGACAGTTAAAGTTGATTAACTTTTTTTAAGGATTTTTTCAATATTTGGTTTAAAGTAGTTAGGTCCCTTTAAGACCTTCCCATCTTCCCTATAAATCGGTTTTCCATCGGCTCCTAACTTACTCATATTACTTCTTTGTATTTCATCAAAAATAGCTTCTATTTTATCCTGAAATCCATGGGAAATTATCGTCCCACATAAAATATATAGCATATCTCCCAAAGCATCTCCAATTTCAATTAAATCATTTGATTTAACTGCTTGTAAGTATTCTTCATTCTCTTCTTTCATTAAATTGTATCGTAACTCGGTAATTTCAGAAGATATGTTTGATTTAGGTTTGTGCTCTACACTAAGTCTAAATGCATTATGAAATTCTGTAACTGCTTTTATTGGTTTTTTAATCATTTTGTTTAATTGTAAATGGTATTATTATTTCTAAATTAGTCAAAAAAAGAAGTAGATGTTTTCTAATGGTCAGATGATCTTTGGGATTTTATTTTTTTTTGTTTTTCTCGGAGTAATAATACTTCAATATAGAACAGATAAAAAAACTCAACCCAGTTACTTTAAGGGAAGCTACAAGGTGTTATTAGGATTTATAATTGCATTTACGATTTTACTAACAATTAAAATTCTTACACAAAAATGAAAGCCTTTTTGTTAATTTTTTTAGGTGGAGGTTTAGGAAGTTTAACTCGATTTCTTATCTCAAAACTAATCCCTGTTTCAAAAAATAACTTTCCTTTAAATACACTTATTGCTAATTTTGTTGGCTGTTTTTTGATAGGTTATTTAATTGGCTGGTTTTTAAATAAATATGGCCACCAAAATGAACTATATCTTTTTTCAATTATCGGATTCTGTGGTGGACTCACCACATTTTCAACTTTTAGTAATGAAAGTTTATTGCTGCTGAAATCAGATAATTTTATAACTTTTTTAAGCTACATATTGATTAGTATTATTGGAGGAATACTTTTAGTTTCTCTAGGTTATTATTTATCCAAATTATCAACTCCATAATGATTATATCTTTTTTTAAGGATATCTTAAAAAAGCCTTAAATAATTTTGCAGCCTGTAATAATTTATGGCTTAAAATTTCGATTACACAAAAATGAAAAACATCGAGGTTTTTTCTTTGGGGTAATATTTTTACTTAGTTATGTTTGATCACTAAATTTTAAAACAAAACTTTATTTATTATGAAAAACAAACAAAACTTTTTAATATTTTGCCTTGTTGCGTTGTTAAGTTTTACAACAACAACTGTTATGGCTCAAGATGATGATACTGCTGATGAACCAACATTTAGCTTCAGCGGTAGTGTGGACACTTACTTCAGAGCAAGTTTTTCAGAGGACCCTGTAGCTCCTGGAACCTCTTTTGCTGACTTAAATGGATTTGCATTAGGTATGGCAAACTTTATTGTTTCTTATGAGGGTGAAAAATCTGGATTTGTAGCAGATGTAGTTTTTGGACCAAGAGGTTCAAACGCAGTTTTTGGTTCAGTAAGAGATTCTTTTGATGGACCGGGTTACGGATTTTCTTCAGAAATGGTGAACCAGCTTTATGCTTATTATAATCTTTCAGATAATGTAACATTTACGCTTGGTAACTTCAATACCTTTTTGGGTTATGAAGTAATTTCACCTGTAGCAAACTTTAATTATTCAACTTCTTACATGTTCTCGTATGGTCCTTTTTCACATACAGGTGCAAAACTAGATTTTAGTGTTTCTGATGATGTTTCTATAATGTTAGGTGTATTTAATCAGACTGATCAAACTGAGGCTAATTATGATCGTTATACTGCATTTGGTGCTCAACTAGGTCTTTATGGACAATACATAAACTATTTAGGTGGTGATGGATATTCACAAATTGATTTCACTGGTGGTATCGACTTATCAGACAGTTTCTTTTTAGGAATAAATGCTACAACAGCATCCTTGGAAGGGGATACTGGTTTCGCAGGGGTAGCTCTTTATCCTCAGCTATCAGCTAGTGATAGTTTTGCAATAGGATTAAGAGGTGAATTCTTTTCTGAAACAGATGGTTTTGGAGCCCTTGTTGATGATGGAGACGCAGATAACTTTTCAGTTACATTAACTGGAAGCTTCACCTCGGGAAATTTCATATTCAAGCCTGAATTTAGAATAGATTCTTGTTCATCTGAAATCTTTGCGATTTCACCAACCGAAATGTCTGATAGTTTATCGTCATTCGTATTTGCTATGATATATAGCTTCTAACTTTAAAATTTAAAATATGTTAAATACTTTACTTATAAATTTGCCGCTCTTAATTCAAGATACAGCTGCTGTTGAAGGGGACATGGGTATGCTATGGATGCTATTATCCGGAATACTAGTTTTCTTCATGCAAGCTGGATTTACTTTAGTTGAGGCGGGTATGACAAGACCTAAAAACGCAATTAATATAGCAATGAAAAACCTGCTTGATATAAGTGTAGGGTCAATTACTTACTGGTTAGTTGGTTACTCATTAATGTATGGTGATACTTCTAACGGATACTTTTTCTGGGGTGGATTATTTCAAGGAGAAGGAGCCGATCTGTTTTTCCAAACTATGTTTGCTGCCACAGCGGCAACAATTGTTTCTGGTGCTATAGCAGGTCGAACAAAATTTGAAACTTATGCAATTTTTACACTAGTAATGACTGCAATTATTTATCCAATTTCAGGTGGATGGCAATGGCAAGGTTCAGGTTGGTTAACTGAGTTAGGGTTTATTGACTTTGCTGGTTCTTCAATCGTTCACGGTGTAGGTGGTTTTGCAGCTCTTGTTGGAGCTTACATGGTTGGACCAAGAATTGGAAAATATGTCGATGGAAAAGTTATGCCTATCCCCGGTCACAATATGGTATCTGCAACTTTAGGTGTATTTATACTTTGGCTTGGTTGGTACGGCTTTAATGGTGGTTCTCAATTAGCTTGGGGTGGTGATGACGCTACTGGCGCTTCGACTGTTGTACTTGTTACAAATTTAGCTGCAGCTGCTGGCGCTATGGGTGGTTTGCTAACTACTTGGATTTACTTAGGCAAGCCTAATATCGCACACACTCTTAATGGCGCATTGGCTGGATTAGTTAGTATTACTGCAGGTTGTGGTAATATGACTGCGGGTGGTGCTGTTATGGCTGGTTTGATTGGTGGTATTATAGTGGTTTTTTCTATTGAGCTTATAGAGAAGAAACTAAAAGTTGATGATGCCATCGGTGCTGTCTCAGTACACGGTGTATGTGGTTTTTGGGGTACCATAGTAATTGGACTTTGGGGCGTTGATGGAGCAGATGGCATTGGTTTATTCAATGGTGGCGGTGGAGCCCAGTTTGTTGCTCAACTTATCGGAGCTATTGCATACATGGTATGGGCAATGGTAATGTCATTTATTGTATTTGCAGCCCTTAAATACACGATAGGTCTTAGGGTTAGTGAAGAAGAAGAAGTCGGAGGACTTGATATGTCTGAGCACGGTCAAATTGCTTATCCAGGTAAAAGAGTTCGAGAATAAAGTTTAGTTTAAATTTTATAATCAAAAACCTCTTAAACATTTGTTTAAGAGGTTTTTTTATATCATCTAGTTAAATTTTGTTTATTTGCTTTTAAATTAAACAAATGAAAAAAATAGAGGCAATTATTAGAAAATCAAAATTCAATGATGTAAAGGAAGCTTTACATAGTGTTGAAGTGAATTTCTTCAGTTATTGGGATGTAACAGGAGTTGGAAATGAAAAGCAGGGACATGTATACAGAGGAATTAATTATAGTACATCTGAGATTCAAAGGAGGTATTTATCTATTGTTGTGAATAACGAATTTGTGCAAACAACAATTGACGCAATTTTAAAATCAGCTGCAACAGAAAAAGTAGGTGACGGTAAAATTTTTATTACACCGGTTGAAGAAGCTTACCGGATAAGGACTGGTGAAAAAGGCAAGGCATCACTTAAATAGATCTATTTTAGTTTAAAATTTAATTAATGCGTTATCTCCTACTAATCCTTTTGTTTTCATTTTACAGTGCCTTAGCACAAAACAAAAATTATCTAGCTGAGGGACCTTACAGTCAATTAATTATTAGAGGCGCCACGCTAATTAATGGAAACGGGGCACCACCTATTGGTCCAGTTGATATAGTTATTGAAAATGATAAAATTATTGATGTAAAGGTTGTTGGATCTCCAGATGTAGAAATAAATGAATCTAAAAGACCAAAGTTAAATCAAGGTGGAAAAGAAATTAACGCATTAGGAATGTTTGTTCTTCCTGGTTTTATTGATATGCATGGTCACATTGGTGGTGAAGCTCAAGGAGCAGATTGGGACTACGTTTTTAAATTATGGCTCGCCCATGGAATAACAACTATCAGAGAACCAAGTGGTCGCGGAGTTAAATATGCTGTTGACCTAAAAAAACGAAGCGCTAAAAATGAGATTATAGCTCCAAGAGTCCTAGCTTATACAGGCTTTGGGCAAGGATCTAAAAAACCAATAACTAGTCCTGAGCAGGCTCGTGAATGGGTTAGGCAAAACAAAAAAAACGGAGCAGATGGTATTAAATTTTTTGGAGCTGAACCAGAAATAATGAAAGCTGCATTAGATGAAAATAAAAAATTAGGGTTAAGATCTGCTTGCCATCATGCACAGCTTAGAGTAGCAAGATGGAATGCTCTAAACTCGGCTAGGGCTGGACTCACTTCAATGGAACATTGGTACGGCCTTCCAGAAGCATTATTTACTGATCGAACTATTCAAAACTATTCACCAGATTTTAACTACCAAAATGAGCAAGATCGTTTTGGGGAAGCTGGTAAATTATGGAAGCAGGCTGCTAAACCTTATTCAGATCATTGGAATAATGTCATGAATGAGATGATTGGTCTTGATTTCACCATAGTTCCTACATTTAATATATATGAAGCTAGTAGAGACCTTCATAGAGCAAGAAGAGCAGAATGGCATGAGGATTATACACTTCCTTCTCTATGGCGTTTCTATCAACCAAGTAAAATATCACATGGGTCATATTGGCATTTTTGGGGTACTGAAGAAGAAGTTGCATGGAAAGAAAATTATAAGTTGTGGATGACTTTTATAAATGAATATAAAAATAGAGGTGGAAGAGTATGTACTGGATCTGATTCTGGTTTTATTTTTCAACTTTATGGTTTTGCATATATAAGAGAAATGGAATTACTGAGAGAAGCTGGTTTTCATCCACTTGAAGTAATAAGATCTGCTACTCTAAATGGAGCAGAAGCACTTGGTATAGACCATCTAACTGGTTCAGTTGAAATTGGTAAAAGTGCTGATCTTATAATAATAGAAGAAAATCCTTTAAGAAATTTCAAAGTACTTTATGGTACTGGTGCTATAAAATTAACTAAAGAAAATAAGGTTATACGTGTTGGAGGAGTCAAACACACCATAAGGCAAGGGGTTGTATACGATTCGAAAAAACTTTTGTCTGAAGTAAAAAAAATGGTTGATCAAGCAAAGAAAAAAGAAGGCTTTATTATAACTCAACCAGGTTATTAATCTTTTAAAAAAAAGTTTAATAATTCATTATTAAACTTTTCCGGTTGATCTACATTGACAACGTGACCTGAATTTTGTAAAGTAACAAGTCTGGATGATTTATGATATTTTACAATTTTTTTTACAAATCTTAAAAACATGTAATCTTGCCTACCCATTATATATAATATTGGAGTTTTTACATTATAAGCCCTTATTTTTGCTAGTAGAGGAAGAATTTTATTTGTAAGTCTATACCACCTTTTAAATTCTTTATGAGAAATTTTTTTGGCCTCCTTAATAAATAACGATCTTGATTTTCTGTGATTTTTATAGGGCATAACTATATAGGCAAAAAAAGTATAAATCCATATAAAAGGTAATATACTTTGTGTTAGCTTACCCAAAAACATCATAATTTTAGATTGAATATTTAAATTTAAGATTGCGCCGCCTAAACCTATTTTTTCAACTCTTTCTTTATGAGAAAAAAGCATTTTTTGTATTAATATACTGCCGAGCGAAATACCAACAAAATGTGATTTTTTAATTTTGTTAAAGTCTAGTACTTCAACCAAATCATTAATTACATTATCAAATGTATACTCAGTGCCTTCTGGTGAGGCTTTTGATTTTCCGTGACCTCTCAAATCAACCAATAAAACATTAAAATATTTTTTAAAAAAACGAACCTGATTATACCATATTGAGGAACTTCCCCCTGCTCCATGGACAAATGTTATCCATTTTTCTGAATTATTTACAGAACAGAATTTAGTGTAATGTAACATCATATAATTTTAAATAATTTTAAATATTCTGACATTTCTTTTTGTAATTCAAATGCTTTTTCAGCTGCTTTTTCAACAAAATCATCTCCTTGAGAAGCATATATAATCCCCCTAGAGGAATTAACTATTAAACCACAATTAGAATTTATTCCGTTTAGAACTACCTCTTTTAAATTACCCCCCTGAGCCCCAACACCCGGTATCAATAAAAAGGAATCTGGAACAATATTTCTTATTGATTTTAAATTTTCAGATTTTGTTGCTCCAACAACATACATTAATTTGTGTGCGTTTTCAAATTTTGTACTTAATCTTAATACTTTCTCATAAACCGGAACCCCTTTCTGCTCAATATATTGAAAATCTCTAGAGCCTTCATTTGAGGTTAAAGTCAATAAAACTGCATATTTATCTTTAAATGATAAAAAGGGTTCTATCGAATCCCTCCCCATATAAGGTGAAATTGTAACGGCATCAACACCATAGTTTTCAAAAAAAGCTTTTGCATATCTTCCTGAGGTATTTCCTATGTCTCCACGCTTTGCATCTGCAATAATAAAATGGTTTGGATAATTTTTATTTATGTAATCAATAGTTTTTTCAAAGGCTTTCCATCCCTTTATACCATAAGCTTCAAAAAAAGCAAGGTTAGGTTTATAAGCAACAGCATACTTATGGGTAGCATCAATTATACTCTTAGAAAAAAAAAATATTGGATCTTTTTCATTTAGAATGTGAGTAGGTATTTTACTTAAATCAATATCTAAACCAACGCAAAGAAAAGATTCTTTTATTTTAATTTGTTGGGAAAGAGACTTTAGATTCATATTACTTCACCAGCTTCCTTTAACTTCTCAGTATTTTGAAATAATTGTAATTCATCAATCATTTTATTGATGTCGCCGTTTACAAAGTTTTGAAGATCATAAAGTGTTAGTCCAATTCGGTGGTCTGTAACTCTGCCCTGAGGGTAGTTGTAAGTTCTTATTTTAGCGGAACGATCTCCTGAGGAAACTAGCGAATTGCGTTTCTCTGAATCCGAAGCAAGTTTTTTTGAAAGTTCAAGTTCGTATAATCTAGATCTCAATACTTTAAGTGCTTTTTCCTTGTTTTTATGTTGGGACTTTTGATCTTGACATTGGGCAACTATGCCTGTAGGTTCGTGAGTTAATCGAACTGCAGAATATGTTGTATTTACCGATTGTCCACCTGGACCAGAGGAACAAAAATAATCTATTCTTACTTCGTTCATATCAATTGATATGTCAAATTCTTCTGCTTCGGGAAGAACCATAACTGTTGCCGCCGATGTGTGAACCCTACCTTGTGTTTCAGTCTGTGGAACGCGTTGAACACGATGAACACCAGACTCATACTTTAATATACCATAAACATCTTCACCAGATACCTCAAAAATAACTTCCTTAAAGCCGCCAACAGTTCCTATACTTGAATCCATGTCTGATACAACCCAATTTTTAGATTGACAAAACTTAGTATACATTCTATATAAATCACCAGCAAAAATACTAGCCTCGTCACCACCTGTACCAGCTCTTATTTCAATAACAACATTTTTTGAATCATCTGGATCTTTTGGAATGAGCATGAGTTTAATTTCTTCTTCCAATTTTGGTAACTCAATATTAATAGAATCAATTTCCATCTTTGCCATTGTAATCATTTCAGAGTCTTTCTCAATCTTTAATATGGACTCAGCTTCTTTAAGGTTTGAGAGAGATGTCTTATAGATCTTAATTTTTTCTACAAGCAATGAAAGCTCTTTATACTCTTTATTTAACTGGATATAGCGTTTTTGGTCAGAAATAATATCTGGTTGGACAATTAAGTCTGACACTTCATCAAAGCGCTGTTCAACGATTTGTAGTTTTTCTAACATTGCATTACAAATTTACAAATTGTAAAAGTATTTATAAATGTCATCAACTATCTAGCACAATATTGTATTTGATCTTAAGTAGATCCTCCATTTTAATAGATAAAAAGGAAGGCAAATTAATATTAAAATCAGTTGGTGTTAATTGAAATTCTCCAAAAATTATCCATTTGGAATCTTGATTTTTATAGGATGCAGAAAATGTTTTTTTAATTTGCTTTCCATGAAAATCAAAAATTCCATTAATTATTAAATTTTCATTTTCAATCTTGATGGATTCAGAATAAAATTTAATTTCTGGGTATTTGAGTGCCTCCAAAACCTCAAGAGCATGAGCGTCCCTTCCTGAGTTTTGACTATCAAAATCCCTAACATATAAAAGAATAGCTAGTTTTTGTATACTCTTACTATTAGTATCTAAAACAGCTAGACCATTAACTTTATCATTTGTTCCTTCCCATGAATGCAGCAAATGATCTCCCTCGTAGTTAATGTAAGATTTATTTGTATTTACCCTCAGCTGATCGCTTTGACCATATGAAAGTCTTGATAAAATTATTATAAACGTAAATATTAAATTATACCTCATTACTTAAAATTAAAAACTAAAACTGCAGCAGCAAAACTTCCTACTGCTGTATATGCTGATATTTTGTGAATTTGTTGATTTCTATTTTTAAAAATATTAGTTGCCAACATTGCCGAAAAATGGACAGACGCAAGATATTTATGAGCTTTTATAGAACTCAAACCTTTACTTTTTTTGTTAATTAAAGGAGGAGGTGCAAATAAAGATAATCCAGCACCAGTAAAATAACTAATTGATGTTAAGTTGCCGACAGTTTTATGTGTGTTATACAAACCTCTTTCCCAATTATTATAAAGTTTACCTCCTAAAAAACCCTGGGTAACCATTCCAACTAAAGTCAAATAACCAATAACTTGATGAATTTTGAGCATTGACCTTCTAAGTTTTAATTCTTTTTCCCTTTGTTCGACATTTAATGGAAAAACACCTACTTTCCTTAGTAAACCATTATTACCCCAGAGTGCTCTTTGTGAAAAAATCATTCTATTTGGGAGCAGTGATTCATCTTTGGCTGTTTCCTGTCGTAGAGAATTAAATAAATCCTCTCCTTGACTAAAAGATAATATAGACCATAATAAAAAAATGTAAAATAAAAATTTTACCTTAAAACTAGTATGTAATAGTTCCATAAACAGAATCTAATGTTAGTTTTTTATTTTTAGAGGATTCTACATGTCCAATTACTTGAGCATCAACAGAAAAGCTTTTTGATATTTCTATTATATTCTCGGCAATTGATGGTTCTACATACAATTCCATACGATGTCCCATGTTAAAAACCTGATACATTTCTTTAGGAGATGCTCCTGACTCTTTTTGTATCAAATCAAAAATTATTGGTGGCTCAAACAAATTGTCTTTAACAATGTGTAGGTTATCTATAAAATGTAAAATTTTAGTTTGAGCACCACCTGTACAATGTATCATCCCAAATATTGACGATCTTGAAACTTCTTCAAATATTTTTTGTACAACAGGCGCGTAGGTTCGTGTAGGCGATAGCACAAGATTTCCAATATCAAGTTTTGATCCTTCAATTTTTTCTGTAAGTAAACGTGAGCCTGAATAAACTAATTTTTCAGGTACATTTGGATCAAAGCTTTCAGGGTATTTTTTAGCTAATATTTTAGTAAATATATCATGTCTTGCCGAAGTAAGACCATTGCTGCCTATTCCGGAATTGTATTTACTTTCATAAGTTGACTGACCAAAAGATGAAAGACCTACTATCAAACATCCAGGTTTAATATTTGAATTATCTATAATTTCATGTCTAGAAATTCGTGAAGCTACTGTTGAGTCAACAATTATTGTTCTTACTAAGTCTCCAACATCTGCAGTTTCGCCACCTGTTGTAAAAATTGTAATTCCAAAATTTCTAAGATCATTTACTAACTCTTCAGTACCATTAATAATTTCGGAAATAACTTCACTGGGTATTAAGTTTTTATTTCTTCCAATAGTGGAGGAAAGCATTATATTTTTTGTCACCCCAACACAAAGAAGATCATCAACATTCATAATCAAAGCATCTTGAGCGACTCCTTTCCACACAGATATATCACCTGTTTCTTTCCAATACAAATACGCTAAAGAAGACTTTGTACCTGCTCCATCTGCATGCATCACTAAGGCATGATCTTTACTTGAAGTAAGTATGTCGGGTATAATTTTACAAAATGATTTAGGATAGAGTCCCTTATCTATATTCCTGATGGCATTATGTACATCTTCTTTTTGTGCTGAAACACCTCTTTGCATGTAAAGCTTTGACATAGAAATTTTTTACAAAAATAAGTTTTGTTTAGATATTAAATAGTACTAAGTTTCAATTTTATCTCGATAATCTGATATAAAAATTTTCAATGCTCATCAATTTAAAAATCTATAAGGGTATTTCTCAATTTACTACTTCAATCCTACAAGTTCGATCATTTTACATGTTATTGTTTTTAAATTTTTTTCTGTGTTTTATAAAAATGAATGATAATTATTAAATTTTTTGATAAAAAAAATGGTGGGTTAATAAAAATTAAACATTGTTAACTTCTTTGTATAATAATTTTTATTGAGCTAAAAAGAATAAGTTATTTTAGGTTAAAATTTAAAATTATGAGCAAAACAAAATTAGAATATATCTGGTTAGACGGATATTTACCTACTGCTAATCTTAGAAGTAAAACAAAAGTAGTTGACGATTTTGGTGGTAAACTAAAAGACTGTCCTATGTGGTCATTTGATGGCAGTTCAACACAACAAGCTGAAGGAGGTTCATCTGATTGCCTTCTTAAGCCAGTTGCTTGTTACCCTGATCCAGTTAGAAAAAACGCGTTTCTAGTTATGACTGAAGTACTAAACGCAGACGGAAGTCCACATGAATCAAATGGAAGAGCTACTATAGATGACGATGACAACGATTTCTGGTTCGGATTTGAACAAGAATATTTCTTGTGGGACCCTGAAACAAATCTACCACTAGGCTTTCCAAAAGATCAAACACCACAGGGGCAATTCTATTGTTCTGTAGGAGGAAAAAATGCTTTTGGAAGAGATATTATGGATGAGCATTTAGACATTTGTCTTGAAGCCGGAATAAATGTTGAAGGTACTAATGCTGAAGTGGCCGCAGGCCAATGGGAATTCCAAACATTTGCTAAAGGGGCGAAACAAGCTGGAGATGAAATGTGGGTTGCAAGATATTTATTGGAGAGGACAGCTGAGAATTATGGCTTAGCAATAGAATATCACCCTAAGCCTCTTGGTGCCACAGATTGGAACGGATCAGGAATGCACGCGAATTTTTCAAACAACACTCTGAGAACTTGTGGATCCAAAGAAACTTATGACAAAATTTGTGAAGCTTTCAGACCTGTTGTGAAAGAACACATCGATGTTTATGGGGCTTTTAACGACCAGCGCTTAACTGGGGAACACGAAACACAATCAATTGATCAATTTAGTTATGGTGTTTCTGATCGTGGAGCGTCAATAAGGATACCTATAATGACAGTTGAAAACGGTTGGAAAGGATGGCTAGAAGACAGAAGACCTGCTTCGAATGGTGATCCCTACAAAATTGCAGCACGTATTATAAAAACCGTAAAATCTGCTTAAAAAAAACCCTCTGTAAACGGAGGGTTTTTTTTTAAAATAATCTACTAATAAAAAATACGTAAAATACTATTAGTATTATACCCTCAGACCTGCCAAACTTCATTTTATTTGGAAAAAATACTAGTGGTAAAATCAAAAATGCTAAAGATACCATCCAAACTAGATCACTGTTAATCAATCCTTTGTCTGATATATAAATAGGTGATAGTATACTTGTTATACCAATAACACCAATCATGTCAAAAATATTTGAACCAATAAGATTTCCAACAGAAATATTATGCTCTTTGTTTATTATAGCAATAATAGAAGTAGATAACTCTGGAATACTTGTACCAAAAGCAATTATAGAAACACTAACAATCCTTTCACTCACACCAAGTTTAGAGGCTAAACTCACAGCCCCTTTTATTAATACTTCGGATCCAAGCCATAGTAAAAAACCTCCAATCACAATCAAATAAAATATTTTAACATAACCAATTGCTTTATCATCGTCAAAAAACTCATCTTGAGTTATTCTGCTTTTTTGATAGAATACTAAAAAAATTAGGTAGGCCATAAGAAATATTATAAAAATTACACCTTCAATTCGGGACAGGTTGTCATTTGTTTTTATCAAAAAATAAAACAACAACGTGACAACAATCATAATTGGCCAATCATACTTATAAAATACTTTTTCAATTTTTATTGGTGTAATGATTGCTACTATACCTAGTACTAGAGCAAGGTTAGCAACATTTGAACCTACTATATTTCCAAGGGCTAAATCGGGAAATCCTTTTACTGCAGATTGGACACTAACAACTAATTCAGGTGCTGAGGTGGCAAAAGAAACTATAGTTAATCCAACAATGAACCTAGGAATTTGCAATTTTATTGAGGCTGATAATGAGCCTTTAAAAAGGAATTCCCCTCCTTTAATCAGAAAGAATAAACCCAATATAATTGCTAAGAATTCCATATAAAAAAACAGGTGCAATTTACATTTAAGTTTTTGAACTTTTTATTTTTTTTAATAAAAAGGAAATTATAATTCCATAATCTTTTAAGAATATTTTTACAAATCATACTTATATTTATATTTGATTAAATATTTAAAATACTTATTAGTATTGCATAATAAATAAAGAATAAAAACTGTATTAAATGGCCTCGTAGCATAACTGAATAGTGCACTTGATTACGGCTCAAGAGGTTGCAGGTTTGAATCCTGCCGAGGTCACAATCTTAATCATAGGGATACATTTCTGCATCCCTTATAATTATTTTCTAAGTCAACTATTTTTATTTTCAATAGTGTACAATTATAAGTGTATTATATTTAATTATATTCAATAAATAATTCACTTATAATTATTGCTTTTATTTGTAAATAGATTATTAAAGGCTTGTTTTATTTTTGAATTTACATTCAATTTTTATTATTTCATTTTGTAAAGAGTTAAAAAATATACTTTGAAAAAATCTTTTTTATTACTTATTTTTATTTCTCTCCTTGGGTGTTCAAGGCAAGAATTAATAGAAGACCCTATTCTTGGAAAATGGCAATTCAGAATTACAACTACAATAAACGATCAGTTTTGGTACGCATCGATAATTTTTACATTTAATAATGATGGAACCGGAACAGCAGTTTTTACTGAAAGTGAAATTTCTGAAGCTCCTGGAGATGAATCAACATATGATGACCCGTGCTACTTACGCTCTGAAACTGGCTTTGACTGGTCAAATCTATCCACAGATTTTTTAGCTCCACAACAGACATACCAATTTATTAATAATTATATAACATGTTCTCCAGTAGATCTTTCAGAAAGATCTATTGAATCTAGAACTAATATTGAAATACTCAGATTCAACTCTGATTTTACTGAATTTATCAAAGACGGTGACGTATACGTAAAAATGTAACTGGCGAAATTGAACAAAAAGTATCGCTAGATTTTGGCTACATAATTTTGTATATTAATATGATGTAAATTTTTATACTTAACTAAAATGAATCTCAAATCTCTTGCTAGTAAAGAGTTAATGCCTGGTTTTCAAGGAAAAATGGTCCATGGTAACCAAATAACATGGGCATTTTGGACAGTTAAAAAAGGGGCCATAGTTCCTGAACACCAACATCCACATGAACAAATAATGTATGTTCAAAAGGGAGAATTTGAATTTAAACTTGAAGGTGTCACAAAAGTGTATAGTGCTGGGGATATTGTTTATGTTCCCTCAAATTCTAAACATTCTGGTAAAGCATTAACTTCATGTCTTTTAATGGACGTTTTTAGCCCTACCCGAGATGAATATAAGTAGCTTATGGAAATTGATTTGACAGGAAAATTCGCATTAGTTGGTGGAAGTACTGATGGTATAGGTAAGGCTATTGCTATAAGGCTTGCTGCATCAGGTGCTAGTGTATGTATAATGGCAAGAAATAAGTCAAAGCTGGAGAAAGTTGTTAATGAATTAGATAGATCTAGAAACCAAAAGCATAAATTTTTAGAAGTTGATTTTTCAAATTACAACCTTTTCTCGAAATCAATAAAATACTTTTTTGAAACAAATCATATTGATATTCTTGTAAATAATACTCAGGGACCCGAAGGAGGAAGTGCCATAGAAAAGTCTATTGATGACTATCAATCAGCTTTTGATCTTCTATTTAAATGTGCTGTTAAAACTAGTCTATTAGCATTAACAAATATGAGAGATAAAAAATGGGGAAGGATTATTAATGTAGCTTCAATTTCTGTAAAAGAACCATTAAATTACCTTGTACTTTCGAATAGTCTGCGTTCTGCACTAGTGACTTGGTCTAAAACTCTTTCAGTTGACATAGCAAAATTTAATATAACTATAAATAATGTTCTAACTGGTTACTTTAATACTGAAAGATTAAAGCAATTAAATTCCAAAAAAGCCCAAAAACTAGGAATAAATATATCAAAGATTGAGAATAAAATTAAAGATACTATTCCTATGAAACGTTTTGGGAATCCAGAGGAATATGCAAATTTGGTTTGTTTTTTAGCATCAGAAAAGTCAGATTACATTACTGGAATAAATATTCCTATTGATGGAGGATTTATGAAATCATTGTGAGTAGGGTTTTTTATTTAGGAATCAATTAAAAAAAATGCTATTTTCAAATACTAAAATTTAAAAGCTTTTTAATTATGAAAAAAATAACCTTATTACTAGCAGTTGTTTTGGCATTCGCTTCATGCGATCAAAAGGCTGGAAATACAGCGCCAGACACAAGTGCTCTTTATGCGAAGAATCTCGCTACTGCTCAAAAGTTTTTTGAGCTTTTTAAAACTGAAGATATGGAGGCTCAAAAACCTCTTATATGTCCAGGTATTACTCATTACCCACCCTTTCACGGTGCAAGTCCAGTCAAATATGATGGGTTTATAGCTAATACCAAAGCTTGGATGGATAATTTTGATGATATTACATATGAAGCTAACGTTTGGCTACCAGGAACCGATTCTTTGGGAGTTTTAAATGGCAGTGTTAGGACCTACGGAGTTTGGACTGCAAAAAATACGATGACCGGTAATGTTATTAAAACAAATGCCTACCATTCATTTGATTTTAATGGAAAAGGACAAATTCACATAGCACAAGATTATTTTGATGCTTCGGGAGTTATGGCTGCTGCAATGAAAAAAGCCGAATAGTTTCTTAATAATAATATCATAAAAACCCCTCTTAATTGAGGGGTTTTTAATTGGTTTACAAAACTTTAAAAAATTTATTTTTAGAAAAATTTAATAATTACTTTATTTTTTTAATAAATTGGATAGTGTTTAAGACATTTTTCTCTAATTTTTTAAAGTCTTGATTTATTAATATTTCCTTGGATATTAATTTGGAACCTAATCCTACACAATCAGCACCAGCCTTAAACCATTCCAATAGATTGGATTGCTCAATTGAAACTCCTCCAGTCGGCATAATAGAGCTCCATGGCTGAGGGGCTTTGACTGATTTAATAAAATCTGGGCCATATACATTACCAGGAAAAAGTTTTATAAATTCACATCCCATTTCTTCAGCCCTGGCGATTTCAGTAAGCGAGCCACATCCTGGAATCCAAAGAACTTTTCTTCGATTGCATACAATTGCAATATCTTCTCTTAAAACAGGGGTTACTATAAAGTTCGCTCCAAGAAGCATGTACTGAGAAGCTGCTGCTGAGTCAGTAACAGAACCTATTCCAACAATCATTCCTGGTAACTCGTTAGAAGCAAATTTTATCAGTTTAGAAAAAACTTCTATTGCAAAATCACCTCTATTTGTAAATTCTATCAAGCGAGCACCTCCATTGTAACAAGCTTGTAAAATATTTTTTGCAACTTGGAAATCAGAATGATAAAATAAGGGAACTATCCTTGATTCCGTCATTTTATTAATTACTTGTATTCTTGAATATTGTGCCATAATTTTAAATTATCTTGAAACTCTACCAGACGCATCTCCACTTATTAATTTTTCAATTTCTTGTATTGAAACTAAATTAAAATCTCCTTTAATTGTGTGTTTTAGGCAGGATGCTGCTGATGCGTAATCAATAGCTTTTTGGTTATCATCAGGATAACTAATAAACCCATAAATTAAAGCTCCCATAAAAGAATCTCCACCCCCCACTCTATCGACTATATGGGTTATTTCATATTCTCTACTTTTAAATAAAGACTTGCCATCATATAAAATACCTGACCATTTATTATGAGATGCTGATATTGAACCTCGTAAGGTTGTTATAACTTTTTTTGCTCTTGGAAATTTATCTTGCATTTGTTGACATACTGAAAGAAATTTATCAGCATTTACTTTATCTCCCTGTTTTACAACATTTAATCCTTCAGGCTTTATTCCAAAATGCATCTCAGAATCCTCTTCATTGCCTAAAATTATATCACAATAGCTAACAAGCTCTGTCATTATTTTTTCTCTTTCATTTGTATAATTCCATAATTTTGATCTGTAATTTAAATCAACAGAAGTTGTAATTCCCATTTTATCTGCAATCTCTAATGCTTCCAAACAAACTTCCGCAGCATTTTTTGATATTGCAGGAGTAATTCCAGTCCAATGAAACCATTGAGCTTCTTCAAAAACTGATTCCCAATCAATCATCCCCTTTTGAATATTATACATTGAAGAGTGTGCCCTGTCATATATTACTTTACTCGATCTGTTCACCGCTCCTGTCTCTAAAAAATAAATTCCTAATCTCTCACCACCACGAACAATGAATTGAGTCCCAACATTGTGCTTTCTTATTTCCATTAGAGCAGAGTCACCAATTTCATTATTAGGAAGTCTAGTTACAAACTCTACTGGTATCCCATAATTAGCAAGTGATACTGCAACGTTGGATTCACCACCTCCAAACACCGCGTCAAAATTGTTCGCTTGAGAAAACCTAAGAAATCCCGGTGGAGATAAGCGCAACATAATTTCGCCAAAGGTTACAACTTTTTTTACTATCATAGTTAATTTTCAAAATAATCTAAAAATATTAATATTAAGTTTTGTTCTTAAATATTTCCTTTTTTAATTTCTTTAATTGCATAATTGGAAGCTCTAGCAGTAATTGCCATAAAGGTTAATGATGGATTTTGAGTAGAAGTAGAAGTCATGCATGAACCGTCCGTAACAAAAACATTTTTGCACAAATGCAATTGATTCCATGAATTTAATAAAGATGTTTTGGGATCTTTACCCATTCTTACTCCACCCATCTCATGAATGTCGTTACCTGGACGACGCTTATTGTCATTAATTTCAATGTCAACAAAACCGGCTCTAGTGTACATTTCTGTAAATTGCTCATAGAAATCTCTTATCATCTTTTCATCATTATCATCATAATCTACATTAATGTTAAGAAGTGGAACGCCCCAGGCGTCATTTTTATTATTATCGAGGCTCACATAATTGGAAATTTTAGGGATTGTTTCTCCCATCATGTGCGATCCTACATTCCATACTCCTGTTTCCTTTGTATCTAAGAGTTGTTTTTTTAATTTATCTCCTATGCCCTTTCTAATTGTTTCTCTTGCTGGAGAAGCCTGAAAACCAGCTGCGTAACCTCTTAAAAAATCTGTTTCTTGCTTAAGTATATTTCTAAATCTGGGTACATAATGGGTTGTTGGTTTTGCTCCTTGAACGGTGTAATTTGGAAATCCTTCATATTTAGCACTTATCGTAGCTCTATAATTGTGAAAAGCAATATATTTCCCGAGTAAACCATTATCATTCCCCAAACCATTTGGAAATCGACTCGACATTGAATTCAACAAAATTAAATTAGTATTTAGGGTTGATGCATTTAAAAAAATAATACTCGCAAAATAATCCTTAGTTTTTTTTGTAATTGAATCAATTACTCTTACTCCAATTGCTTTTTGCTTATTATCATCGTAAAGTATTGAGTGAACCACTGAGTTTGGCCTTAAGGTAAGATTTCCTGTTTTTAAAGACCAAGGTATTAATGTAGAATTAGCATTAAAATAACCTCCAAGTGTACAGCCTCTCTGACATACATTTCGACTAACACATAAACCGCGTCCTTGTTTAACAAAGATTGGTCTAGATTCAGTTAAATGAGCACAACGACCATAAATTACATGGCGGTCCTTATAAAACTTTTTCATTTGTTGACTAAAATACTCCTCTACTACATTTGACTCCCAAGGTTTTAAAAATTCACCATCAGGCAAAATATCTAAACCATCTTTATTACCACTAACACCTACAAAACGTTCAACGTAAGAATACCAATCAGCTAGGTCTTTATAACGGATCGGCCAATCAACAGCAAAACCGTCCCGAGCAGGGCCTTCAAAATCATATGGACTCCATCGCTGAACTTGCCTTGCCCACATAATTGATTTTCCTCCTACTTGATAACCACGAATCCAATCAAAAGGTTTTATTTGATTATATGGATGATCTTTATCTTTCACAAAAAAATGTTTTGCGTCCTCTCTAAATGCGTAACAGCTGCTGGCTATAGGATTTTCTTTAATTTCTTGTGCAGTTAATCTACCTCGATGTTTGAGTTCCCAAGGTTGCAGATTTGAAGTTGGATAGTCTGATATATGTTCAATATTTGGGCCCCTTTCCAAAAGTAAGGTCTTGAATCCTTTTTCAGTAAATTCCTTAGCTGCCCATCCCCCTGACATCCCTGCACCGACGACTATAGTATCAAATGTATTTTTCAAAGTAAAATTTTATACTTGAACTTTACCATTATAGCGACCTGGCATAAATTCAAAATTCAAATAGTTTTTCATATAATTTTCAGAAGTTTCAAAATGTAATATTGAAAACTCTTTTATAAAGTTGAGAAACATTTTTATTTCAGGTTTATTATTTTCAAAACCTTTCAAAATGAATTCTTGTTTTTGATTTATTTGTAATTTTTCAAATCTTTCATTTCTTTCAGAGGAGAGTGACAATTGGAAAAACTCAAATCCTTCTTCAAAAAGTTTTCTTTCCTTTTTTAATAAACAATCATTAGCCATTGTCATAATAAAATGTAGCCTATTTTCTGGGACGGGAAAGTTCTTTATATCACTAGGTAAAATAAACTCACTAATAGAGGCAATAAGGTTAAGGTGCTTTTCTTTTAAACCAGTGAAATTAGAATAAACAATTCCCTTTTCAAAATCACATCCATAAGGAAGAATGAATTTACTTCCTGTTATTATAGCAATATTTTTTAAAGCTATTCTTCTAAGCATTTTTTATATTAGATTGAAATTCAAAAGTCTCTGTAGTTCCCAGAAAGATATTGATTAGCCTCTTCCTCTTGAAATTTTGCCTTTTCATTATTCCAATGCAATGTTTTATTTGGAAAACGTCCAGCAATTACACCTAAAAGTATAGTTTCTGTTAATCTGGAGGAATATGAAAAAGGGGCTGAGACTTTGTCTTTTCCTAAGCAAGCATCTACAAATTGATGATAATGCTTCGGTGCATCCCTTTCGTAGTCATTTTCAGTATTTCCTAAAAGGTCATTTGGATCATATTTTTTTATATCAATTTCCTTATATTCATTATCAATTATCAGACGTGGGCGTTCCATAAAATGGGGTAAAAGTAATCTACCTTTTTCTCCTATAAACATAGCTCCTTGGAGAGGAAGCTTATCACGTTTTGGAAGCTTCAATTCTTTATTACTAGCTGGTGCTCCTGGACCATCAGACCAAATCCATGTTAATGTATTTGCTGTATAAGGGGTGCCTGGAAAGGTATATTCAACACTATTATTTACTGGAAAGCCATAACCATTAGGTTTTCTGCATTTATTCTTAATTGTAAGAGGTACTTCTAGAGCCAAGGCATTGTAAGGGGTATCAAAAATATGTACCCCCATATCACCAAGTGTACCACATCCATAATCAACCAACTTACGCCAGTTTGAAGGATGATAATATTTGTCTTTGTATGGGCGATCAGGGGAAGTTCCAAGCCATAAATTCCAATCTAAATTTTTTGGAATGTCGTCCTTTCCTTTTGGTTCGGGACCGTCATATCCCCAATTTTTCGGAGACCAAGCTCTTACTTTATGAACTTTTCCAATAATTCCTGCCTGTATTAAAACTGTAGCTAACTTATAGTCATAAAATGAATGAACCTGAATTCCCATTTGTGTAACTATTTTTTTTTCTTCAGCAATTTTTTTCATTGCTCTTGCCTCAGAAACAAAATGAGTCAGTGGTTTCTGACAATATACCGGTTTATCCATCTCCATTGCCAAAATTGACGCTGGAGCATGGCTGTGATCAGGTGTAGAGACGACCACTGCATCAATACTTTCCGATATTTCTTTAAGCATAATTCTATAATCTTTAAATACTTGAGCATCTGGGAATTTCTTATGAGCATCATCAAGGTTATTTTTATCAACATCACAAAGTGCTACTACTTGAACTGATTTGTGGGATGATATTGACTCCAAATCTGACGCACCCATTCCTCCAACACCGATATGTGCAGTTCTAAGAGTTGTTTTTTTAGGTGAAGTAGAAATTAAAAGTGGAGAGGGAATTATAGTTGCAGATGCCAATGCTACTGAAGTTTTAAGAAAATCTCTTTTTTTCATATCATTCAAAGTTTAAATTACAATTTTTTAATTTTTACATTTTTGAACCATAAATCACTACCATGATCCTGAAATCCTATGTATCCAGATTTAAATTTACCATAATCCGGCGTATTATCCCATTTTCCTGAGTTTTTCTTTTTGTACCATTCTTCTGACCAAGGAACAAATGATAAAACTTTTACACCATTTAACCAATGCTCAACCAATTTTTCCGTAAATACAATTCTTGAACTATTCCACTGACCCGGAGGATTTAAATTTTTTAGTTTTGGTTTAGCAACATGCATAGCATAATCTGAAGCAGTTTGCTGCAACGGGTGCAGTTCTGAAGGGTTTTCAAAACCTACACTCTCATTGTATGATTTTATATCATGAATTGAAGCATAATTTTCGTCATCTATTAGTTGATATTCAGGAGCGACTTCGGGGGGTCCGCCATATCCTTCTCTGATATGGTAAAATATTCCACTATTTCCTCCAACAGGTATTTTCCATTCAACGTAAAGTTCAAAATCTTGAAACATTTCGCCACCATAAATTATATCTCTACTACCCTTATAATTGTAATCTTCTTCGAGTATCTGTTCTGTTTTAAATGTTAAAACGCCATCAATAATTTTCCACCCTGGAGGCATTTTTTCCCCATTATAAGCTCTCCACAAGTTGATAGAAGGCTCTTCAATTAAGTAATTCCAATCAGATTTTTCAGTTTTTTTTGTATTACAACTAACAAAAATTGAACTGATTAAAATGATTAATAAATAAGAAAGATTTTTGTTCATTTTAGTGAATTAAAATTAGTTCTAACTTAATAAATCAATCGTAAAAAACAATAAAATTTGGTTTTAAAAATTGAGAAAAATACTATATTTGTTAATCAAACTCAATTGAATGAAATTTTTAAAATATTACATACTTTTTTTTGCTAGTTTATATGCATTAAATGCTCAAACGAGTGAAAACCCTTGGGCTATCGCTGTTGGTGCAGATTTAATTAACCTACAGGGTGATAATGTTGATTCTGGCTTAAATTTTGGAGCACCTGCACTTAGTTTGTCAAGATATATTTCATCTGGTTTTTCTATAGGTGCTAGGTATGGTCTTGGAAAGGCGAGTCCCCAAGACAACGTGAATCTAGATTATTCATATTTAGATGGCTTTGTTCGATTTAATATTTCAGAAAATAATATTATTCCCTATCTGTTCGGTGGTTATGGACTAAGTCGTTTTGCTGACGGTCAAGACAAAGAGGGAGTTTTCCCATCATTAGAGAGTGGTAGAACTACTTTTGGGGGAATTGGTATCGATATCCCTATTAGTGATCAGGTTAATATTAGTGTTAGTACTTCATATAGAGGTACTCAAGAAACCAATGGATCTTACAACCATTTGCAACATATAATTGGGTTAAGTTACAACTTTGGTGCAGGCGATGCTGATGGAGATGGTGTTTCAGATAAAAAAGATGAATGTCCAGACGTTCCTGGGCTAAAAGAATTTAATGGCTGTCCTGACACTGATGGTGATGGTATTCCAGATACTAAAGATAATTGTCCCGAAGAAGCAGGATCAGAGGAATTGCAAGGCTGTCCCGACTCTGACGGAGACGGTGTTGCTGATAAAGATGATAAATGTCCAAACGTTGCTGGGTTAATGGAAATGGATGGTTGTCCAGATACTGATGGTGACGGTGTGGCTGATAATGTAGATAAGTGTCCTGAACAAAAAGGTGATTTAGATAATGACGGTTGCCCTCTAAAAGACAGCGATGGTGACGGTGTGCCAGATAAAGATGATAAATGTCCACAAGTTTCTGGTGACTTAGCAAATGGTGGCTGTCCTGACGAGCCATCAGATTTACTTTCATTCATTAATAGTCAAAAGAGTAGGATTTTATTTAAAGCAGATAGTAGTACTTTAGATTCTAGCGACCTTATGATCATTGATACATTCAAATCACTTTTGGATAAATATCCTGATACAACAGTCACAATTGAAGGTCATGCTTCAAGCGACGGTAGTGAAGCTTACAACCAAAAACTTTCAGAAAGAAGAGCCGCTGCGGTAAAAAAATCTCTTGTTGATAAAGGAATTAATGCAGATCGATTAAGTACAGTAGGATATGGTGAAACTAAACCAGTTGAACCTAATAACACAACTAAAGGCAGAGCAAGAAACCGTAGAGTACAATTAAATCGAAGTGCTCAGATTAAAGTAAATTAGAACTATATAATTTTTTATAGAAAGCCTCATCAAAACGATGAGGCTTTTTTTATACACAATTTTAAAATAACTTGATAAAATTTTATCATTTTTGTTATTTAATGGATAAATATTTCAAAAAAAATTTTTGATCAAATGAAAAAAATAGCAACCCTTTTTTTCTTTTTATTCTTGTTTTATTTAAATGGTCAAATAAGAAAAATACCATCTGACACAATAGTAGTTACAAATCATATTACTAAGATTAAAAAACAAGTTATAAAGTACCAAGCTCAAACCGGAACACAGCCCGTTTGGGATACAATAGGAAGACCTATTGCAACCTTATTTTATACTTATTACAGGAGAATTGACGTAGAAAATTATAATAAAAGACCATTGATTTTTTCATTCAATGGAGGTCCTGGCTCAGGTTCTGTGTGGATGCATATCGCATATACTGGTCCTAAAATATTAAAAATTGATAATGAGGGATATCCCATTCAACCTTACGGTTACAAAAATAATCCTTATTCGATTTTAGATGTTGCAGATATTGTTTTTATTAATCCTGTTAATACTGCATACTCAAGGATTTTAGAAATAGATGGTAAAAAAGCTGAACGAGAACAATTTTTTGGAATTAATGAAGATATTAAATACCTAGCTGAATGGCTCAATACTTTTGTTACAAGAAAAGCTCGTTGGCAGTCACCAAAATATATTATTGGTGAAAGTTATGGTGGAACAAGGGTGATGGGATTATCTGCTGAACTTCAAGAAAAACAATGGATGTATCTAAATGGAGTCATTATGGTTTCTCCTGCAGATTATAAGGTAATAAGAGTGGGAGGTCCTGTTTCTTCTGCCTTAAATTTACCATATTATTCTGCAGCGGCTTGGTTTCATGAAAAACTAAATCCTGAATTACAACAAAAGGATTTGGAAGATATATTGCCTGAAGTTGAGAAATTTGCCATAAACAAGTTAATCCCAGCTCTAGCTAAAGGAGGATTTATATTAGAAAATGAGCTACAAGAAATTTCTTCAAAAATGTCATATTATTCTGGCCTAAGTCAGAAATCAATTTTATCAAATAACTTAGATGTTCCCAATTACTTTTTCTGGAAAGAATTATTACGAGATCAGGGGAAAACAATCGGTAGATTAGATTCTAGATATCTAGGTATTGATCGAAAAGATATTGGAACAAGACCAGATTATAGCGCAGAACTAACCTCATGGCTTCATTCATTTACACCAGCAATAAATCACTATATAAGAGAAGACTTAAAATTTGAGACAGATGTCAAATATAATATGTTTGGTCCTGTACATCCATGGAATAACGAAAATGATAACACTCGTGAGGATCTAAGGAGGGCTATGGCAGAAAATCCTTATTTAAATATATTAATTCAATCAGGATATTATGATGGAGCTACCACCTACTTCAATGCTAAGTACACAATGTGGCAGGTTGATCCAAGTGGAAAGTTAAGAGATAGATTCAAATTTAAGGGATATAGAAGTGGCCACATGATGTACTTAAGGAATGAAGACCTTAAAAATGCTAATGAAGATTTAAGAAACTTTATTTTGAAAACCCAAACTAAAGGTTTTCCAGCAAAGTATTGAGTTAGATATCACAAGTTTTTACAGCCTTAAGTAGTGAGTTCAATCCAAATTTGGCCTTATCTAAAGGAATAAATTCTTGAGCTACATAACCATTAAAGCCAGTTTGCTTAATGGCTTCCATAATTGCAGGATAAAAAAGCTCTTGGCTTTCGTCTATTTCATTTCTCCCTGGAACACCGGCAGTATGAAAATGACCAAAATATCTATGATTTTTTCTAATAGTATCCATAATATCACCTTCCATAACTTGCATATGATAAATATCATATAATAATTTGAAATTATTTGAATCTATTGATTTACAAAGTTTAACACCCCATTTTGTATTATCGCACATATAATCAGGATGATCAATTTTTGAGTTCAATAGTTCCATATGTAACACAACTCCATAATCTTCAGCTACTGTGATTATTTTTTTTAAGCCACTAATACAATTTTTTAAGCCATCCTCATCACTCATTCCTCTTCTATTTCCACTAAAACAGATTAAGTTAGTCCAACCTGCTTCAGAGACTTGCTTAATATGACGTACGTAATTCGCAATCAAATCTCTATGAAATCTTTTGTCACACCAACCATTAGTTAAACTTCTTGTTGACCTTCCCTCCAAGTCTCCATAACACATTGTTGATATTAGATCATAATTTTTTAAAGTTTCCCATCCCTCTTTTCCTATGAGATCAATCCCAACAAGACCTATTTTCTTTGACTCTTCTGCTAACTTATCAAGAGGAATGTCAGAATAACACCACTGACAGACTGATTGCTTTATTTTACCTTTCAAAATTGTCTCAATTTTTTTCGAAGAATTATTATTTTGAATTTCTGGAAAACTTAAGGCAGTAGTTCCTACAGCTATTTTTTTTATAGCGCTCCTTCGACTAAGTTTTGAGTTTTCCCCTGACATATTAAAATTAAATATTCATCCAATATAAAAAGATTTTAAAAATTTTTTGCTAAATGCTTCTCCCAATTCCAAGCAGATTTTAATCCATCTTCTAATGTAAATTTTGCTTTCCATCCCATTTTTGTATAAATTTTTTTTACATCTGCGAATGTGATTGGGACGTCACCTTCCCTTGGGCCAACAACTTTGAATGGGACTTTTTCTCCAGTAACTTTTTCAAATATTTTTATTACTTCTAATACACTGTAGCCTTTTCCAGTTCCGACATTGAGTATCTCACACATTTTTTTATTCTTGAAAGACTTCAGGTAATTTATACTTTCAATATGAGCTTCAGCAAGATCCATTATATATATGTAGTCACGAATACATGTTCCATCCTTAGTTTCATAATCTGATCCAAATACTCTTAAAAAAGGATGTTTACCAATAACCGTTTGAGTTAGATATGGAATTAAATTTTGAGGAGTTCCTAATGGATATTCTCCTATATTCCCACTTGGATGTGCTCCAATAGGATTAAAATATCGAAGAATAACTGTTTTAAACTTATTAGATGCATTGAAACAATCTTTTAAAATCTGTTCTCCAATCAATTTTGTATTACCATATGGAGACTTAGGGTCATTAGTTGCAGCCTCTTCATTAATTGGAGAAACTTTTACATCTCCATATACTGTACATGAAGAGCTATAAATAAAAGGAATATCTTTTTCAACTGAAAAATTCAAAATATTTAAAAGTCCTATAATATTGTTATTGTAATAATCCAATGGCTTCTCAGAGCTCTCGTATACAGATTTATGTGCAGCAAAATGAATGATACCCTGGATATTTTCGTGCTCTTTAAAAAAATCCGCTAATTCACCCCTGTCTTTTAAATCTAAATTTTTAAATAAAGGTCTTTTTCGAGTAATATTATTTATACCTTCTAGAACTTCTAATCTTGAGTTATCAAGGTTATCAATACATAGGACTTCTATGTTTTGCTCTAAAAGCAATACTGTTACATGTGATCCAATATATCCTAAACCACCTGTAACAAGTATTTTCAATGTTTTATGAAGTTTAACTAAGCTCCCAACCTTTTCTATAAATTTTCCCTACAAACTGATTAGCTTCCTCTAGATTTGTAATTCTCATATTATCCCCGTCCCAAAGAAGCTTTTTTCTTCCAATATATTTAGGGAAGTCTCTACCATACCTTTTAATTTTATTTTTTGATTCGAGCATATAGCTTTTAATAGCTATATTACCCATCAAAACAGTTTCAGTTAGCGGTCCTGCGAAATCAAATGACGAGGTTAATGCATTATGCTCTGGACTATCAAACCCTGCTTTACATGCTTCAGCCCACTTAATGTGATGCCCAAAACTTGGCTCTTTAACATTAAATTTTTCACCCTCTATGACATCTTCACCTTTTAGATATAATTTTGGATTATATCCATAGTCATTACAAGTAATTACACCTTTCTCACCGATCATAATTACCCCACCGTCATCTATCATTACATCAGGTGGTAATAAATCGGGATGAAACGGTTTGATTCCTCCATCCATCCAAGTAAATTTTATGTTACTTTCATTTTTTGGAGTAGCTTCAAAATTAAATGCAATAGAAGCCGAAGGTGGACATCCATCAGGTGAATAATCTTGTTGCCACATTTTAGTGTGAATTTTACCAATACTGCATTCAACTGATGTAGGGTATTTTAACATCAAAGCTTTGAATGGAACATCCATAAGGTGACAGCCCATGTCTCCTAAGGCACCTGTACCATAATCCCACCAACCCCTCCAATTGAACGGATGCATATTTGGTATATATTCAGTATCTTTTGCAGGTCCTAACCATAAATCCCAATCTAATCCTTTTGGCTTGAGAGACTTATTGGCTTCGGGTTTGTTTATTCCAGACGGCCAGATGGGTCTGTTAGTCCAAACATTGACCTCAGTAATCGTACCTATAACTTTATTATTAATCCATTTTTGTATTTGTAATTGATCAGGGTTAGATGCACCCTGGTTTCCCATTTGTGTTACAATTTTATTATCTCTAGCCATTTTAGTTAAATATCTTGCTTCATAAACATTGTGAGTTAATGGCTTTTCAACATATACATGAACTCCTCTTTTCATAGCATAGGAAGCTGCAGTAGCATGACTGTGATCAGGAATTGCAATTGTAACTGCATCGATATCATTGCGCTTATCAAGCATTTTCTTAAAATTTGAGTAGAACTTTGCTTCTGGAAAGGATTTTATAGTTCTTGAAATTCCATTTCCTCCAGAACTGTCCACGTCACATAAAGCTACAACTCTATTTTTCCCCTTATTGTATGCATTTCTGATATCGCCTGCACCTTGACCGCCTGCTCCAATAGCAGCAATGGCTAGCTGATCACTAGGTGCGGTGTAACCGATTCCTCCTAAAATGTGTCGTGGTAAAATAAGTACTGAGCCAGCTGCAAAGCTATTCTTTAGAAATTCTCTTCTTTTTGTTTTCTTTAAAGAGTTTTTTTTCTTCATTATTTTTGTCAAATTAAAATCCAGCACTAAATTAAAAAAATAAAATGCTAATAAGCAAATTTCATGGAACCAAATAGGTGCCTTTCCATTTGTCTTCGTAACTAAAGAATGCTCTGATGTGGGTAGGTCTTGCAAGTTTTAAATACTCGAGATTTACTGCTTGAAAAATAATCTTTCTAAAATAGTCCTTTGAATAATCATATTTAACTTTCTCTGGAGATTGGATTTTTGTACCAGGTTTTGGTATTGATGTATAATCCTTTTTGCTGGGTTTAGGAAGTAATTTAAAATCATTATTTAAATCAATAAATTCAATCATTTTAACATGAAGTATTATTTGGACAAGCCTAGACGTATCGTAAAATAAAAATTTTCCCCACTTATTTATTTTAAATTCTTCAACTTTTTTTGATCTAGCATCAGTGAATATGGTTAAACTAAATTCATCTGCACAAAACTCCCTAAGAACAACGGTTCTAAGACTTGGGGTGCCATCTTTAGATGTTGAGGCTAATGTAAAATATCGGAAAGGATGTTTTTTATGATTTAATGCTCCTGTTAGCTGTTTCTTACAATCAATTAATATATTTTCTAATGTCATTTTTAATTATGTATTAACCAGTTTTGTGTTCTTAAAATTGCGTTTCTTTCTATATCTTTCCAAAAAAGATTTATATCTGCGAAATGGTAGTCTTTTATAAATGATAATAAAAATCGATTTTTAATTTTTGGTAACGAAGACCATAAAATTCCGTCTATTTCTTTAGTATATAGACTTTTGGGATATATTTTTTTATCTCTTCCTAATACACCCAAATGAGAACTTATAGAGGACTCAAGACTTTTATCCCAAGTTACTGGGTTTGAAACTACTCCCCCTTTATACCATTCATTGTACTTTGAAGGTAAATGATTTTTTTTATAAGTATTCCAGCTGACAAAACCACCAAATGACTTTGGACTATTTAATTCATAAATATTTTTGAATTCGTTTGGTGTAACTCTAGCTCCTATTAAATAAGCAGCTATGAGTCTCTTTTGTAATGGCTTTCCATCAAAAAACTCCTTTATAATTTTTTTAGCATGCAAGGTGCCTTGACTGTGTGATGCTATAATTATTGGTCTCGAGTTATTATAGTTATTAAGAAAATATAAAAATGCATTTTTTACATCCTGATATGCGACAATACCTGCTTCTCTCCCTTGAGTTGCATATGGTTCAACAAAAATTCTATAGTGAGCTTGTCTGTAAAACGGAACATAAAGATTTGCCGCTTTAACCCAAGCTGAAGCTTGATATGTTACCGCTTTTTCAATAACATCTTTTCTTATTTGTCGATCAAAAATATTAGCATTCCAACAGCTATTTTTTTTATTTGAAAATAATGTTGGATAAATATAAAAAACGTCTGCTCTTTTTTTTTCTGGAGTTCCAGCCACCTGTTCAAGTGATTTATTCCAGAGATTGGGTAGTACTGCCCAGCTTTCATTTTTGGAATAATCAGGGGCCGGAGGTATATCTTTAAGCCTAAACTCAACAGTATTATAGTTTGTTTTGCATGAGGATGCAGATATTAACAAAAAAAACAAGATAGTTTTTTTCAAGTATTCGTTCTTTAAATTCAGCTAATAAATTAAGACGCTTATTATTTTAATGTAATTTTTCTTACTGATGGATTGAAAGGGGTTTCAATTAGCCTTCCTGTAGAATTTAATAATTCTAGTTTAATTGTAATTTCTCCCTTTGGTAAACCCTCGATGATATATGGGGCCCATTCATAAATTAGAAATTCAGAGTCCTGAATTGTAACTTTTACTTTATTTCCATCAGAAGATAGACTAGTATTAACTAAATAAAAGTCTAGTAACAGTTTTTCTGTGTCTTCTCCTGTATAGGTTCCTTTTGGTCTACTATAAAATAAATACTGTTTTTCTATGTCAATTTTTTCACCCTCACCAATTTGGGTAAAAACATAAGCATTTGGATTTTTAACTGACTCATGATGAGATCTTGATAAAAAGGCTAATATTACATTATTGCCATCTTTTAAATTGCTTTTAATATTTTTTGAATAATAAGCTGAATATGGTCCATTATTTTCTATAAAATGGATGTGTTGACCTTTAGCAGAATTTGCAAGCTTAAATTTAAATTCAGTGTCAGTTTGAATTCCTAATTCGTAGTTATCTACTTCGAAATTAAATTCACTATTGCTTTCATCAAAACCATTTAATGTAAGTTTTGCTTCATCATAATCAGGAGAACCTTGTAGTTTGGTTAGAGAAATTTTTTTAACATTATCACATGATGCAAAAGCAATTAAAACAAAGGTTATTAAAATATATTTTTTCATTTTTCGAAACTAATTTTTAAATTATATTACTTAAAAATTTATTTTACGGCTAATTAATGAAAATTATTTGGGTGAAACTAACAAATTTTGTGAAGATCTTACATTTATATTATTGTTAAAAATCCCATTGACGTGTGACATTCAATTTTTCTTTAGCCTTTAAAACCTCTTCAGGTATAACTTTTAAGAATGACGGGTGTTGCTCAATTGCATACTCAATTTTTTCCATAATAGATTCTACGCTGTCATTACTATAATCTATTTCAAGTGGATTTTTAATTATCATTGACTGTAAAATTCCCCTTTTTTTAATCATTAAACCTTTTTTATCAAAGGATCTTCTAAACCCATCAATAACAATTGGTATGACCTTTGGTTTAAAATGCTTAATTAAGTGAGCCGTTCCTTTTCTAACTGGCTTAAATGGTTTAGTTGTTCCCTGTGGAAATGTAATAACCCAACCATCATTTAGTGCAACACCTATATTGGAAATATCACTCATTTTTACTTGTCTATTGATGTCCATGCCATTCTCCCGCCATGTTCGTTCAATTGAAACTGAACCAGCATATGCAAGGATTCTAGGTAAAATTCCTGCTTTCATAGTTTCCTTAGCAGCTACATAATAAATATTTAATTTTGGTTTCCATAAATAACCAACATTTTTTATACTATCAATTCTTCCACTAAGACTCGCATTAAAGACATGTAGCATAGCCACAACATCAGCAAAATAAGTTTGATGATTTGAAATAAATAATACATTTTTATCAGGTAGACTCTTTATAATCTCAGACCCCTCGATTTTTAATTTATTAAATCCCCTGTAACGACGATGAGTCATGAAACCCATATATCGGATCAACCACTTCTTTAAAATCAAGTAATGACCAAATGGATTTTTCTTAAGCATAAAATTATAAAACAGAAACTCAAATATATAATTAATTAGCTCTAAGAAAAGCTAAATAAAACTTTAATTCATATAAAATTATAGCTTTTGCTTTACAGATTATTTGATTTATAAATTTAAAAAATGGTACTTCCACGCTTTTTGAAGTTCTACAGAATAATTTTCTAATTATATTTTTGATTTCAAAAGTTCAGTAATCGGATACTCAATTAATACAGCTATCTTAATTGGTTAAAAAAATATAAAGTGAAAATTTCATAAGTTAAAAGGAATATATTATAAAATTGATTGGCAGTATATTTAAAGGTTGGAATTTTATTAAGTTTATTTTTTGAAACAATTTTGATTAAATTTTTACAAAACATGAAAAAAATAAAAATACTCCTATATGTTTTAACTTTTCAATTGTCAATTACTAATTGCAATTTTTTAAATAATGACAAAAGTTCATCAACGACGAAAAGTGAAAAAGTGCATAAAGATTTAAGGGGAAATATTTTAGAAAAAAAAGATGTTATTAAAGAAAACACAAAAGCAGATTCAATAGATCAAAAAAAAATAATAAAACTTGATGATAAAAACGCCATACCCTTTTTTTTTAATTACGGAAAGGAGAATCTAGAGGACAAAGTTCGTATTACTACACGATTCGGTAATATTGACATACAACTTTTTAAAAAGACCCCATATCATCGTGCAAACTTTATTTATTTAACTAAAACCAAATACTTTAACAAAACTACATTCCATCGTGTTGTTCCTGGTTTTATTATCCAAGGCGGAAATTCTGATAGATATGAAACAGCTGAAAAAAGGAGAAAAATAGGAAAATATCTTCTTCCCCCAGATACTAAAAAAGGTTATAGACATCATAGAGGTGTAGTTTCTATGCCTAGTAGTGAAATTGAAAATCCACATAAACTTGCATCTCCTTATGAATTTTTCATTGTTCAGCAAAATCCTGGGGCATATCATTTAGATGGAAATTATACTATTTTTGGAAAAGTCATAAAAGGAATGGATGTGGTAGACAAAATTAATAATCAAAAAATTGACAATAGAGAAACTCCTTTAACAAACGTTTTCATGGAGGTTTCTATCATTAATTAAAATTTAATTTTTGAGCTCAAAATGAGATTTATTTTGATATTAATTACTTTTAGAATTATAAATTTTTCTTATTAAATTTACACAAATAATAGTTTTTATGACATTGACACAATTGGAATATACCCTAGCAGTCGCTGAGGTTGGTAATTTTACATTGGCAGCTGAAAAATGTTTTGTAACTCAACCCACACTAAGTATGCAGGTTCAAAAACTTGAAGATGAACTTGGAGTTAAACTTTTCAATCGAAATACAAAACCAATAGGTTTAACACCAATTGGTTCAAAAATTCTTACTCAAGCTAAAACGATCGTGGAAGAGTCAAAACGGATGGATGATATTGTTTCAATGGAAAAAGGTGAAGTAAAAGGAGAGTTTAAACTCGGTATTATCCCTACTGTTATGCCAACTTTGTTACCAATGTTTTTAAATAACTTCATTAAAAAATATCCTAAAGTAAACCTCAAAATTGAAGATTTAAATACTTCCTCGATTGAAGAAAAACTATTGGGTGGTAGGCTGGATGCAGGCATCGCAGCAACTCCACTTGAAAACAATAAGTTAATTGAAAAACCTTTATACTATGAACCTTTTGTTGGTTATATCCCAAAATCACATCCTCTATCAAAGTTAGAGTTTATTGAACCAATAGATATCGAAGAATTAGAGATACTTGTTTTGGAGGATGGTCATTGTTTTAGAAATCATGTATTAAAGCTTTGCAAAACAACTACCATTTCAAAATCATTTGATTTGAAAAGTGGGAGTTTTGAAACTCTAGTAAACTTGGTAAATGAAGGACCTTGGGTAACAATTTTGCCCTATTTGCAAACCCTTAAAATGTCATCAATAGATAAAGTGAACTTGAGGTACTTTAAAGATCCTGAACCTGCTAGAGAAATTAGTATTGTCTACAATAAAAGTCAACTTAAATTACCAATAATTGAAGCTCTATCAAATCAAATTGAAGGAATAATTAGGGGCGCAATTAAATTTGATAATATTCAACTGATTGCACCGAAATAAAACTTCTTTAAATTGAGAAAATTTCTCTTTGAAGTTCTGTTCTATTGGATACAAAATCGTTGACCCATCTACGAAGTGCTTGCTGTTCGTTAGGCGTTAAATAGTTAAATGCCTTCTCAAGCTCTTTTTTAAAAAGAGTAACATCAAAACTAACTTTTTTTAATATTTGTTTGTAATAGTTTAAATTCTTCGACATGTTCAATTTCATTTTATAAGAGCTACAATTTATGCACAATAATGAATTTAAAATGTTGTAGAAATGTTAAAAATATATTGCTAATATTTTATTTTAAAGATCAATTTTTATTATAAAAATGATAGGTTTGTTATTCAATAACTTCAAATATTCATTCTGAATTTATTAATCAATTATTCAAGAATAAGAATACATAATTTAGATTTGATGTCAGTTGATTTAATGTTATATTAGCCCTCAATTTTCGGGGTGTAGCGTAGCCCGGTCATCGCGCCTGCTTTGGGAGCAGGAGGTCGCAGGTTCGAATCCTGCCACCCCGACTAAAATTGAGTCTCATTTTCGGGATGTGGCGCAGCCTGGTAGCGCACACGCATGGGGTGCGTGGGGTCGCAGGTTCAAATCCTGTCATCCCGACATTTTCTAAAAACCTAATTTATCAAAAAAACGGCTCATGCAATTAAAAATAAAATCATAATTTAAAACAAAAATTTTTGTAGATTAAAAGAAATTATGAAGAAACAAATCCTGATATTCACTTTAATAATTGTTTGCTTTCAAATTGCGTGTTCTCAAGAAAACAAACCACCCATACTGGGGCAAGAGCAAAATTATTCTTATGATGTAGTTGTTGATGGGATTTTTGTTCCATGGGGTATGGCATTTATTAACTCAGAAGAATTGTTAGTGACTGAGCAATCAGGAATCCTTTATCATGTAAAAAATGGAATTAAAAAGGAAGTTGACGGTCTTCCAAATATATATTTTAGAGGACAAGGAGGTCTTTTGGATGTTGCGCTTCACCCAGATTTTAAATTAAACAAAACTATATTTTTTACGTTGGGAGTAAATACAGAAAATGATAAAAAAGGAGGAAATACTTCTCTATATTCAGCTATTATAGATGGTACAAAATTAATTAATGTAAAACAACTTTACAAAGCAACACCAAACACAAAAGTTTCTCAACATTGGGGGTCTCGAATAGTTTTTGATAAAAAAGGTCACGTGTACTTTAGTATTGGTGACCGAGGAGAAAGAGATTTAAATCCACAAGATCTAACAAGAGATGCAGGTAAAATTTATCGTTTAAACCTCGACGGTTCAATTCCATCTGATAATCCATTTACAGAAATTAACAACGTAAAGGATGCAATTTTCTCATATGGACATAGAAATCCACAAGGAATGACAATTCATCCAAAAACTGGTCAAATATGGGAACATGAACACGGTCCGCGCGGAGGTGATGAGATTAATATTATAAGAAAAGGATTAAACTATGGATGGCCAAAAATAACTTATGGGAAGGATTATATTGACTACGTCGGAATAAGTCCTTTAGGAAAGACCACAAGTCTTCCTGGAATGGAACAGCCCTTATATTATTGGATTCCTTCCATAGCTCCCAGTGGTATGACCTTTTCTACATCAGATATTTATGATGAATGGAAAGGTGATTTGTTTGTAGGATCGCTGAAATTCGAATATCTAGAGCGTTTAGTAATAAAAGAAAATAAGGTTGTCAAAAGAGAAAAAATTTTAGATGGAATTGGCAGGGTCAGAAACGTTGTTGAAGGGCCAGATGGATATTTATATCTTGGTATCGAAGGGACTGGAATTGTAAAAGTATTGCCGAAAAAATGAAATCTGCAATATTAATATATATATCTTTTTGTTTAATTGCATTTTTAAATTTAGGAATACAGAAAAGTAAATCTGAAAGTATCAAAAATGGCTCTGAATTATATCGTGATTTTTGTTATCGATGTCATGGATTTAATGGAGAAGGTCAAACAGATTTGATACCACCATTAAAGTCTTCAGATTATTTACTCAATAATATTGATCTTTCAATTGCTGGATTAAAATATGGTTTAAAAGGTGAGATAATTGTGAACGGTAAATCATACAACAGTTATATGGCATATCAAGGACTAGAAAATGATGAGATAGCTGATATTATGAATTATATTTTAAATGAGTGGGGAAATAATTCAGAGGAATTTATTACGTTCGAAAGAGTCGATAAAGTCGAAAAGTCTATTCTTAAATGATCAAAAATAATTTTAATTGGAATAGCCTGAACTCATTCAAGCGTTCATACTATATTTATGGAGGCATTTTGTTAGGGTTCATTATATGGATGGTTTTTATAGATTCGCACTCTCTAATAATACATAGTGAACTCAATAGGGAGATCAAAAAACTTGAGAGCGAGAAAAAAGCACTCGAATCAATTATAAATAATGATAAAAATACCATAAAACAGCTTAATAATATTGATAGTCTTGAAAGGTTTGCGAGAGAGAATTATGGTCACAAAAAAGAAAATGAAACTATTTTTATTATTGAAACACAAGATTAAAAATTGATCTTCAAATTAAAAATTTTTCTTTTGAATATTTATTAAATGATATTAAAAGAATCTTTTTTTAGGGATTAAATAATTGTATTTTTAAAAAGTTTTTTTTTAAAATATGGGTAAAATAATCGCTATTGCAAACCAAAAGGGAGGTGTCGGTAAAACTACAACTGCGGTAAACCTTGCAGCAGCTCTTGGTGTTTTAGAAAAAAAAATATTGTTAATTGATGCGGATCCCCAGGCAAATGCTACATCTGGATTAGGTGTAAGTTTGGACAATAGAAAAAATGGTACTTATCAACTTTTAGAACATACTGCTCTTGCTTCTGAAACTATAATTAAAACAAAAAGTACAAATGTGGATTTAGTTCCTTCTCATATTGATTTGGTAGCTTCTGAAATTGAGTTGGTTGATAAGGCGGATAGAGAATATATGTTGAAGAAAATACTCCAGGAAGTTCAAGATCTATATGATTTCATCATGATTGATTGCGCTCCTTCTCTAGGTTTAATTACACTAAATGCCCTTGTTGCAGCACAAGCAGTCATTATTCCAATTCAGTGTGAATATTTTGCCCTTGAAGGGCTAGGGAAATTATTAAATACTATAAAAAGTGTTCAAAAAATTCACAATAATGAACTTGATATTGAAGGTCTTCTTCTCACAATGTACGATATGCGTTTGAGATTGTCCAATCAGGTTGTTGAAGAGGTTAGAAAACACTTTGGTAAAATGGTCTTCAAAACTATTATCCAAAGAAATATAAAACTTAGTGAGGCCCCAAGTTTTGGTGAAGATATAATCAAATATGATGTTTCAAGCAGAGGTGCAAAAAGTTATTTATCATTAGGAAATGAAATAATTAAAAGAAATAAACAGTGGCAAAATCCAATAGAAAGCAAGCTTTAGGAAGAGGACTTTCTGCCTTATTAAATGATCCTAAAGATTCAGATAAAACAATACTAGAAAAAAAATCTCCTAAATCAATTACTAGTATAGTTAATTTACCAGTATCTAGTATTAAAACCAACCCTTCACAGCCCAGAAGTAATTTCAATGAAGAATCTCTAAAAGAGTTAAGTATTTCAATAGCTGAACTTGGAATAATTCAGCCAATAACAGTCCGGAAAATGAAAGCTGACGAATACCAACTAATATCTGGTGAACGTAGACTCAAAGCAACTACACTGGCTGGCATAAATAAAATTCCAGCATACATTCGATTAGCTAATGATTCAGAGTTGTTGGAGATGGCATTAGTTGAAAATATTCAAAGAGAAGATCTAGATCCGATTGAAATCGCATTATCTTATCAAAGGCTTTTAGTTGAAATTAATTTAACTCAAGAACAGCTGAGTGATAGGATAGGAAAAAAAAGATCAACCATAGCAAATTATATTCGATTGCTAAAATTAGATCCAATAATTCAAACAGGTATTAGAGATAAATTTGTTTCAATGGGCCATGGTCGAGCACTCATAAACATTTCCGATTTAAGTGTTCAAGTCAGATTATATAAGAAAATCATAAAAAAAGGACTTTCAGTTCGACAAGTTGAAAAATTAGTTCAGGAAATTAAAAATCCGAATGAAAAATCATATAATTACTCCTCACCATTTTTAAAACAATCAGCTATTGAACTAAAAGAAATTTTTGAAACATCAGTTTCCGTAATTTCTAATGATAATGGGAAAGGTTACATGAAAATTTTATTTGATTCTCAAGAAAAACTTCAGGATATTTTAAATAAAATTAAAGGTGAAAGTTAAAACGGTAGATTTTTTTCTCATCTTACTATTAATTTGTAACATAAATTTTTCACAAAGAATTCAAAATAATCTTACAATAAAGGATAGTATTTTTGATCAGTCTAAGCGTTCTTTGAGATTAAATCGTTTGATTAACGACCCACTAACACCATCCAAAGCAGCATTTTACTCAGCAATTATACCAGGTTTAGGCCAGGCATATTTAGGAAAGGTCTGGAAAATTCCAATTATTTATTCCGCAATAGGCGCATCTCTTTATTATTTTGATTTGAATAACAAAGAGATGAACGAATATAGAAATGCTTACAAAAGGAGACTTAATGGCTTTTTTGATGATAGATTTCTAGAACTTGCAATACCTATAACTACAGAACAACTTCTCCTTGGTATGGAATTTCATAAAAACTATCGAGATATAGCACTAGTATTAGCTGCACTTTCCTATATGCTTAATATATTGGAAGCAAATGTAAGTGCGCATTTACTTCAATTTAATGTTAGCGAGGATTTGTCAGTTACACCAAATTTAATTATCGATGAAGAAATAAGAGGTCTTCGTTTAGCTTTAAAATTTTAGATCATGAAAATTGCATTGTTAGGATATGGGAAAATGGGTAAAATGATTGATTCATATGCCAAAAAAAGAAAGCACAGAATATGTTTTATTCTTGATAGAGACTATGAAAAGGGATCATTGATTGAAGCAGATGTAGCTATAAATTTTAGTGTTCCTGAATCAGCTGTTTCAAATATCAAACTTGCTTTAGAAAATAAAATTCCTGTTGTATGTGGAACGACAGGATGGCTTAATAGAATTTCTGAAGTTGAAAAATTTTGTATTAAAAATAATAGTGGTTTTTTATATGCATCAAACTTCAGTATAGGTGTCAACATTTTTTTTAAAGTGAATAAATATTTAGCAAAATTGATGAGTCCTGAAACACTTGGTTACAGAGCTTCAATTGAAGAAATTCATCATGCTGAAAAATTAGATTCACCAAGTGGAACCGCGATAAGTTTGGCTGAAGATATCATTAATAGTTCAGAATATGAAAAATGGGAGTTAGGAACACAAAATAAAAAATCCTTAAAAATAGAATCAATTAGAGATGGGGATAATCCTGGAACCCACTCAGTTAATTATTTTTCTAAGCTAGATGAAATCTCAATTAAACATAAGGCTTACAAAAGAGATGGATTTGCATTAGGTGCAGTAATTGCAGCAGAATGGTTAGTTAATAAAAAGGGTATATTCAGTATGAATGATGTCTTAAAAATTTAACAATACTTTGGATAGAATTGTAATGATCACTATTATCTTTGAAAAAAAACCAATATGACTTTACTTCAATGGACTTTATCCTTTTTTCTTTTACAAATAGTTCATTTTTTAGGTACTTGGAAACTATATAAGATTGCAGGGTTTCATTCTTGGCAAGCTCTAATCCCAGTATATAACGCATATATCTTGATGAAAATTATTAGACGGCCAACCTGGTGGGTTTTACTTTTATTTATTCCTACAATTAACCTAATTATGTTCATAGTCATCTGGGTAGAAATTCTTCGAAGTTTTGGATGGAATTCACTAAAAAATAATGCATTAATAATTATAACTCTTGGACTTTACGTTTATACATTAAATTACAGTAAAAATCAGAAATATATTCCAAATAGAAGCTTACAACAGCGAACAAATTTTGGAGAAACTGTAGGTTCTATATTATTTGCTATTGTTGCAGCCACAATAGTCCACAATTATGTAATTCAGCCGTATATTATTCCCACAGGATCATTAGAAAAATCTTTACTTATAGGAGACTTCCTTTTTGTTAGTAAGTTTCATTATGGAGCTAGGGTTCCAATGACGGCTGTATCATTTCCTATGGTTCACGACACTATACCAATATTAAAAATTCGTTCTTATCTAAAAAAACCACAATTTCCTTATTTGAGATTACCTGGCATAAAAAAAATAAAACGTAACGAAATTGTAGTTTTTAGTTGGCCAGCCGACACAGTTCGTCAATTCTTTGTCAAGGAAAAAAGGGTTGATAAACCAATAGACAAAAAATCAAATTATGTTAAACGTTGTGTCGGAGTCCCTGGGGATACTCTTGAAATTATAGATGGTTTAGTTTTTACTAATGGATCCAAAAATGTTTTGCCCGAAAGAGCAAAGATACAATACATTCATTATGCCTACAGTCAAAATGGTGTCTCATCTAGGAAGTTGGGTGTCGAAGGCTATTCAGATTACACTCGCTTATACAAAATTGAAAATATCACTGAACAGAGTTATAAGCAAATACTACCCTATATTATCGGAAGAAAAGGCAATACTCGGGAGGATTTTAAAGTAATAACAGAAAGTAAAGGACTTCCAAGCAAGGTAATATATAAAACTGGGCTTAAGGTTAGTGAAATACTTGAATTAAAAAAGGAAATTACTTTGACTTTGGGAGAAGCTGAAACTTTAAGAAAACTTCCTGGAATTGACAGTGTTGTAAGAAGGATTAACAAAATAAACGTTCCAAATGAAGCTTTTTTTCCAAATAAAATTCCGTTTGATTGGAATGAAGACAACTTTGGGCCAATTGTAATTCCTAAAAAAGGAATGACTGTTGAATTAAATCGAAAAAATCTTTCTCTGTTCAAAAAAATTATTGGTGAATATGAGGATAATATACTTGAATTAACTCCGTCTGGAGTAAAAATAAATGGAATAAGCTCTTCTAAATACACATTTAAAAAAGATTATTATTGGATGATGGGGGATAATAGACATAAATCTGAAGACAGCCGTTTTTGGGGTTTTGTTCCAGATGACCATATTGTTGGTAAACCAGTTTTCATATGGTTTAGTATTAAAGGTATAAATGATGGAATTAAAAATTGGAAAATTCGCTGGGATAGAGTATTTACAACTGTAGATGGTCCAGGAAAGAGAACTTCTTATTTTCCTTACTTTATAGGAGCGATAATAATTTGGCAAGGATTTGTTTTTTATCGAAGAAAGAAAAATAAAAAAGTAGTATGAAACTTGTTTTATGTCCTGCTTACCTACCAAATGTTGTAAACTTTTCATGGATGATAAAACAGCCAAAAGTTTATTTTTATGGTGAATTAAGTTATCAGAAACAAAGTTTTAGAAATAGAGCAGAAATTTATGGTGCAAATGGAAAGTTGAAACTTACTATACCTATCAAACATTCGAAAGGAGTTATCAGAAAATCATATAAAAATGTGAGTATTGATTATGGTAAGAATTGGCAGAAAATTCATTGGAAATCAATATGCTCTGCATATAGGTCATCTCCATATTTTGAATATTATGAATTTGAGCTGTATCCGTTTTTTCAAAAAAAGCAAGTGGCTCTTTTTCATTTTAATATTATTTTAATTGAAAAGCTGATGTCATTAATCGAACATTCTTTTGATTACCAAATCGTAAATTGTGGCCCTAACGAATTGGACATACTCGATTCATTGATTTCAGCTAAAAAAGTTTTCAAAACTGAGTTCAAAACATATATTCAAGTTTTTAGAAATAAATATGGATTTATCCCAAACCTAAGTATTTTAGACCTTTTATTTAATCTAGGCCCAGATACCAAGAGGTATTTAAATAATATAAAACTAAACTTAAATTAAGGCCATTTTAATGAAGCTAAAATGGGTTTATGATCTGATAAATTAATATTATGGACTTTAAAGTCAACAACTTTAATTCTTTTTGAGGTTAAAATAAAGTCAATTCTCATAGGTAAGAATGGGAATTTGTAAGTAGCACCAAAACCGCTACCCTTTTCAATAAATGCGTCTAGGTGACCTTCAGCTAAATAATCATAATTTTTTGAAAAAACATTATTATTTAAATCAGTACATATGATAACCGGATATTTATTTGATTTTAATAAATCTCTAAATTGAAAGATTTGTTTTTTTTGAACATCAAAAACTTGTCTTATTTTACTTATAAATTTTTTGAAATTACTTTTAGAAAGTATGTTGTCGTTTCCGTCAAATTTTAATGACTCAAAATGTAAGTTGTATAATCTTAATGTGTCTCTTTTCCAAATCAAATCACTTTGCATTCCACCATTTGATGATTTTTCAAATGAAATAGTTTTAGAGTTTAATAAAGGGTACTTAGAGATTATGCATGATCCTATTTGTCCATTTAAAGTATAAGGTTTAAATACTTTGAAAGGATAATCTTTAAATTTAGGGGAAGAATTATTTGCAAACTCCTGGAAACAGATAACATCAGGTGAAATAGTTTTTATAAATGAAGCAATTAAATTCGGAATATTTTTATTTTCTATCCATCCTAGACGATTAAATGAACGAACATTAAAGCTCATGACATCAAGCCCTTTAGAAGTAATAATAGCATTTGATTTAAATTGATAAAACATTTTCCACGAGTCAAATCCTATTATCAGATAAATAATGAACAGTATTGCTGGCCATTTAAATCTCAAAAGCCAAAAAATAAAAAAAACAAAATTTATTAAAATAAGAAAAGGTGTAGATAAGGTTATAACTGGAAAATTTAAATTAAAACTTGAGCTTTCTACACCAATAAAAAGTAGAATTAAAAAAAAAATATTGATTAAAATTTTTACTTTTAATAAAATTTTACTTTCATTCATAAATACGAGTTATTTCTTACCTACCTTAAAGAGAAAATCTTTTTCTTCTTTTGAAAGACTCTCATATCCAGATTGACTGATTTTATCTAGTATTTCATCAATTTTTTTTTGGTTTTTTTCAATAGAAATATTGTTCTTTTTTGTCCTTAATATTACTTCTTTTTTGTCTACAATATTCAATTTTGATTTAGAATAAAATAATTTGTAAGTGTTAATTATCAACTTCTCAAATGGTAGGCCTATATCGACACCTTTTTGAAGACGTTGTGCATAAATAAATCCATAAAAAGCACCTCCCAAGTGAGCAATATGTCCTCCCGAATTACCATATGGAATTTGAATTATATCAAGTAAAACAAATGCAATACCGAGGTAACGCAACTTTATATTAAATAAAATTAGTCTTACTTCTAGATCAGGACTATATGTAGATATAAATATTAATATTGACATAACACCTGCTGAAGCTCCTACCATGTAGGGATTTGCATTTTGAAATACTGGAAAAAAATTATAGCTTAATATAAACGTAAAGCCACCAATAAAAATTCCCAAGAAATATAATTTTAAAAATATATTTTGATTAAATAGGTTCAGCAACAGAGTTGAGGAAAAATAAAGTAAATACATATTCCAGAAAAGATGAAAAAACCCTGAATGTAAAAAACCATAGGTAAAGACTGTCCAAGGCTTAAAAATTAAATCTTTAAATGAAGAAGAAAGTTCAAAAAGACCTATAAAATAACTTGAAGGTATGTTGAATAAAAAAAGTATGGTTCTAAAAAAAAGCGGTAATACAAAACAAATTATATTTATTAAAATTATCTTTTCTGCTATGTTAAGTTGCTGAATTCTGTATTGTATCTGATCTTTTAACGTCATAAATCCCACCTATTATTACCAAATTGATTTTTTTTCCAATACCACATCATAAGAAGTCCAGTTATAGCCCCACCAACGTGAGCAAAATGAGCAATTGGTCCTATTGAATAAGACGTAAAGCCAAAAAATAAATCACCCAGTATGAGAATAGGCACAAGATATTTTGCTTTTACTGGTATAGGTGGAAATAATAACATTAGTCGTGCATCTGGAAATAAAAATGCGAATGCAACTAAAACACCATATAAAGCCCCAGATGCTCCGACCATAACTCCATTAAATGCTGAAAGAGCGGAAATGAGATTATCCCTGCCAACACTGTTTATATATGAAAATGATAAATCACCAGACTTAAAAAAACTTTTGATGTCATTTTGAGTCAACCCCTCACTTATCAGTGAAGAATAAATATTATTGATTTGATAGTTATAAAGAAGTAATTGAAGTGCAGCGGCTCCAAAACCTGTAGATAAATAAAAAAAAATAAATTTATTTTTACCCCACATCTGCTCTATGGGAGTGCCAAACATATAAAGTCCAAACATGTTAAAAAAAATGTGTCCTAAATCTCCGTGCATAAACATATGAGTAAGTGGTTGCCAGTATTGAAATTTGTCATTTGAGGGATAATGAAGTGCAAATAAGTCATAAACTAATTCACCCAAAGAAAGAGAGGCTATAAAAAAAATCACATTTATTATCAGTAGATGCTTAACAGTATCAGTAATATTTCTCATTTAATTTAATTTGTGATCTATTTCACTTTTTTCTAAGGTAATAAATATAGGTTTATTAAATGGTGATACTCTTGTCTCCTTACAACCAAAAAAATCATCTAAAAGAGAATGCAACTCTTCAGATTCAAGATTTTTCCCAGTTTTTATTGATAATTTTTTTGCTAAAATTTTTGCAATTTTATCAGCTTGGCTAAAATTTTCTTTTATTTTTTCATTGTAGTCACTAGAAAGTATAGATTCAATTAACTCCTCAATTTTTGAATGAGGAAAATTTTCAGGACAACCCTCAATTAAGAATATTGACTCTTTTTTTTGTTTTATTTTAAATCCCAACGACTCTATTATATCTTTTACTTCTTGATACTCATTTATCTGTTTTGAGTTTAATTTAATCTCTAAAGGAAATAGTAGTTGTTGACTCAAACTCTTTTTTGACGTAATTGAAGATAAAAATCTTTCATATAATACTCTTTGATGGGCTCTGCCTTGATCAATGATAACCATACTACTTTGAAGTGGACAAACAATATATTTTAAAAATAATTGAAAAACTCTTTTCTTTTTTGGAACATCAATTAACTCATTATTATTATTACTACTATTATCATTTGAGTTAATATCTATTTTTTTATTCAATGACTCAGTTCTCCAAGATTCTTCTTTTTGTTTTTTGAAAGTAACGCTTGTATTTAAAAACGGATTGAAACTTGAATCAACTTCAATTGTCGGGAAAGATGGTTTTTTTTGATGCAAAGAGTAAGGTATTTCAAAAGATTTATCTTGATCAAAATCTAATGTAGGAGTTACTTGAAATATTCCTAAACTGTGCTTTACTGCAGCTCTCAAAATAGAATAAATACTTTGTTCTTCTTCAAATTTAATTTCAGTTTTTGTAGGATGTATATTTATGTCTATTGACTTTGGATCAACTGTTAAATACAAGAAATAACCAGGGTAATAACCAGTTCTCAGTAAACCCTCAAATGCACTATTAACTGCATGATGCAGAAAAGAGCTTTTGATGTAGCGATTATTAACAAAAAAAAATTGATGCCCTCTTGTCTTCTTTGAAAATTCAGGTTTAACAACAAAACCTTCTATAGTTGTGAGTGATGTAGTTTCTGAAATTGGTATTAGGTAGTTGTCCCACTTTGAGCCAAATATGGAACAAATTCTTTTTCTTGTTTCCTTAATTGAAAGATCAAATAATTCATTCCCATTGTTAAAAAATGAAAAATTTATGTCTGGATGAGCAAGTGAAACTCTATGAAACTCATCTATTATATGTTTGAGCTCAACAGTATCAGATCGTAAAAAATTTCTTCTAGCTGGCACATTAAAAAATAAATTTTTGATTAGAATTGACGTTCCATTTGGTTGAGTAGATAAACTTTGTTCAGTAATTTTTCCTCCTTCAATTTTTAAATAATGAGAAACTTCGTCCTTGGAAGTACGGGTATGGGCCTCAACGTTTGAGATTGCTGCAATTGAAGCAAGTGCTTCTCCCCTAAACCCTTTTGTACTTAGTGTATATAGATCAGCTGTTTTTCTAATTTTTGAAGTAGCGTGACGAACAAAAGCTAAATTCAAATCCTCGCTCATAATACCAGAGCCATCATCAATAACCTGAATTAATGTCTTTCCAGAATCTTTAATAATGAGCTGAATATTTTTTGCCCCTGCATCAACAGCGTTCTCCAAGAGTTCTTTTACAACTGAAGAAGGCCGTTGAATCACCTCACCAGCAGCAATTTGATTTGAGATATTATCTGGTAGTAATTTTATCCTCGGACTCATCAATTTGATTATATAAAAATACTTAAATCAAAATCCAAGATATAAAGTACTAGGAAAATTAAAAGTGAAATTATAATTATAAGTCTTATGGAAAAATGTCGGTTACTGTGAACACGCATTTCCATACGCTTACTTTTCCATTGTTGTCCAAAATCGTTCCTATTGTATGTTTCACGATATTTAGAAAATTTTGAATCGAAGTCATAAATATTATCCACTTCCTTTCCATCAAAATATCTTGGAGTATAGTTATATCTTCGATTCTTTCGAAGTTTAAATAAGTTTGATTTGAACATTATTCAAATTTAACGTATATAGATATTAAAATTTAACTTAAGTTATAGTAAATTTTATTTTTTAGCATTTCTACTTAATTCTGCCATTTTTAAAGCAGCAAAAGCTGCTTCATTACCTTTGTTTCCGTATTTACCACCACTTCTTGCTTTTGCTTGTTCAATATTAGAGTCTGTTAGTACACAAAAAATTACAGGTACATCAAAATTTATGTTAAGATCTTTTATTCCATTTGCAACCGCTTGGCAAACATATTCGAAATGTTTAGTTTCACCTTGAATAATACTACCAATTGCTATTACAGCGTTCGGATTATTTTTTTGTGCTTTTTTTGATCCATAAATAAGCTCAAAACTACCGGGAACATCCCAAACTATAATATTTTCATTTTTCACACCGGCCTTAATAAGTGTCTCCTTTGCAGCTATTAATAAAGAGTTTGTAATTATTTTATTCCATTGAGAAACTACAATGTGAATAGTAAAACTCTCTCCGTTTGGTAAAATTTTAGAATCTTTTGTTGAAATATTACTATTTACAGTTGCCATAATTACTGCAATAATGCTTCTAATTTTGCAATTTGGACATCTACTAAATTAGCTTCTTCTGATTCAGGAAATTCTATTTTAATTCTTTTAAGATAAGAAAGTGAATGACTATTTTTTTTCAATTGTAAGCCAATCATCGCTGCTTTAAATAAATATTTTGGGGTACTATATTTATTATTATTAATTTTTGCGGCTTTTAAATAATATTGATAGGCATCTTCAGGTTGATTAATTTGAGCGAAAGCATCTCCAATAGCCCCCTTAGACAATACACTTAAAAGAACATCGTCAGATGAAAATTCGTCTAAAAAAATTATTGCATTTTTATAATCCTTTAAATTCAAATAAGCCATTCCAGCACTAAACCTAGCAAGCTTTTCAGCAGGTGTACCTTTATAATTTTTTATTATATCTAAAAATCCATATTTCCCCTCACCACCTGTTAAAGATTTTTTAAATAAAGAATCTGATTCGTTATTATTCACAGCAAGATCGAAATAGTATTGAGCTTGATTCAACTCACTTGTTGCTTCTTTTGCTTTTGGAATGTAGACGAAATTCTGATAACCTAAATAGCTTAAAACACAGACTGCAATTGTCCCAATAAAAATTAGGATTATATTTTGATATTTTACCACCCACTGCTCTGTCTTATTAGCCGTAACATCAAGCTTATCAAAGACCTCAGCTGTCTTACTTTCGTTAAGCTCTTCTGATCTATTTGTTGATCCTAATGTTTTTTTCGCACCCCTTTTTTTGTAAGTTGCCATTTGAAAATTATTTATGAACAAAATTAATCTTTTTATTCCAAATTAAAACTGTTCACTTATTTGAACTTTTTATTTTTGCATCATAATGCATTTAAAACAATTAACACTTACACAGTACAAAAATTTCAGCTCTAAGACTTTTGATTTTGACCCCAATATAAATTGTTTTGTTGGTGACAATGGTGTGGGGAAATCTAACATTCTCGATGCCATTTATCATTTATCATTTTGTAAAAGTTATTTTAATCCTATTTCATTGCAAAACATCCAAATTGGTAATGATTTTTTTGTAATTAAGGGTTTATACGAAAAAACTTACGTGAAGAAAAAATTATCTGTTCATTCAAAAAAGGACAGAAAAAGATTGTTAAAAGAAATGGTAAAGCCTACAAGAAAATATCTAAACATATTGGTTTGATTCCAACAGTTATTATTTCTCCAGCAGATAGCGATTTGATCATGGACGGTGGTAGTACAAGAAGAAAGTTTATTGATAGTGTAATAGGTCAAACAGATTTAATTTTTCTGAATAATCTTTTGGAATACAACAAAATCTTGTCTCAACGTAATTCACTACTTAAATATTTTGCACTAAACAATACTTACAACGCTAATACACTACAAGTCTATAATGAACAATTAGTGGAGAGAAGCCAGATAATATTCAATAAAAGAAAAGATTTTATGGATAGCTTTATTCCTGTTTTTAGTAAAATATACAAAAATATTAGTCAAGGAAATGAAAGTGTTTCATTATCCTATATTAGTCAATTAGAGGATGAAAGTCATTCAAATCTTCTTTATGAAAGCCTTGGAAAGGATAAGATGTTTCAATATACAACAACAGGTCCTCATAAAGACGATATAATTTTTTTTTTAAATGGCAAACCAATCAAAAAATTTGGAAGTCAAGGACAGCAAAAAACATTTCTTATTGCATTAAAGCTTGCACAGTTTGATTTTTTAGAAAATTTAAATGGCTATAGTCCATTACTCCTTTTTGATGACGCTTTTGATAAATTAGATCAAAAAAGAGTAATTCAGATTCTATCTTTAGTTGACAAAAATTATTTTGGACAAATATTTATTACAGATACTCATGAAGAGAGAATAATAAAAGCCTTAAAAAAAATAAAATCAAGTTATGAGATATTCAGACTTTAAAAAGAAAATAGCTATGAAATATTTATTAATTCTTTTAATTAATTGTTCTTCTGAGAGAGTAAAAATAGATAAATTGGAAGGGTACTGGGAGATTGAGTTTGTTTATCAAAATGGAGAGAAATTTATTCCAAAATTATCTAAATCAACTTTTGACCATTATCAAATTCAATATCCAAAAGGATTCTTAAATAAAGTCACCCTTGAACTAGATGACTCATTTAAGACATCAAATGACAAGACATCTTTTGAAATTGAAAAGAATAATGACAAATATTATTTAAATTATAAATCGCGATGGGATGAATGGAAGTCAAGAATAAAATTTTTAGATAGCCAAAAGCTTATTCTTGAAATTGGAAATAGAACTTTTTACTATAAACGGCCAAAAATTAAATTGTAATACAATGAAAAATGCGAAACGGAATTTTAATCCTATTTCATTAAAATATATTTTAAAAAGTTTTATTTCGCAAAAGTCATTACAAAAAGGTATGACAAATGTCAGGGTCTGTAATGCATGGAAAGATGTTATGGGAGAGAATGTTTCTAAGTATACCGCCCAGATTAGATTTTCTCGAAAAACACTTATCGTTGTAATTAAATCAGCAGCCTTAGGAATGGAATTAAGCTATAAAAAACAGATAATTAAAGAGAAAATGAATAAACACTTAAATGGAGAATATATCAATAAAATAATAATTCGTTAATAGAGATCAACACTTGCAAAATGAAAAGAAGCCTCAATTAATGCGTTTTCGTTACTATCAGAACCATGTACTGCGTTTTCACCCACAGATTTAGCATAGAGTTTCCTTATTGTTCCCTCAGCAGCGTCATTTGGATTAGTCGCTCCAATTAAAGTTCTAAAATCACTGACTGCATTTTCTTTTTCTAAAACAGCTACTAATATTGGGCTTCTAGAAATAAATTTTACAAGGTCATCATAAAAAGGTCGATCCTTATGTATTTTATAAAATCGCTCAGCGTTTTTTTTTGAAAGTTGAGTTAGTTTAAGAGCCTTAAATTTAAATCCAGCAGATGTTACTTTTTCAATTATATTACCAATTAAACCATTTTCAACAGCATCTGGCTTAATCATCATAAAAGTAATATTTTCCATTTTTTTTTGTAAAATTAGTAAATTGGATGCATCGCTTATTTGTAAAAGAGTTTTATTTGCTTCATAAAATAAATTTCCTATTAAATCAAACAATTACTAAAGTACTATCTTTGTATTAAATGGAAAATAATTTTTTATCAGCTTTTAAGAAAATAATATCGATACGAAAAAAAATTGTTATCATTCCTCATAGAAATCCAGACGGTGACGCTCTTGGAAGTGCACTAGCCTTAAAACACTTTCTTGATGCAAAAAAACATAAAGTAAACATAGTTTCCCCTAATGATTACCCAACCTTTCTAAAATGGCTACCTGGAGAGTCGGAAATAATAAAATTTTCAAAAAGACCTAATACTGCAAGGGATAAGATTAATAATGCAGAATTAATTTTTGGTTTGGATTTTAACTCCCTTTCAAGGATACAAGATCTGAGTGAAATTGTAAGAAGAACTAAAGTTGATAAAATCATGATAGATCATCATGAATCGCCTGAATTTTTCGCAAATCATAATTATTCCGATCCTAATATGAGCTCAACATGTGAAATGGTATACAATGTTATAAATGCATCTGATTCTAAATTACTTAATAAAAAAATTGCATGTTGTCTTTACACCGGTATCATGACTGACACAGGCTCATTTCGATACCCCTCTACAAATGCTAAGACCCATAAAGTTGTATCACATCTTATAAGTCTTGGAGCAAATGGTAGTGACATCCATCAAAAAATATTTGATAGTTCTTCAATGAGCAGATTAAAATTACTGGGGATTTCTCTTTCGAATTTAGTGAAAATTCCTGACCTACCAGTTGTTTACATCACTCTTTCAAAAGAAGAATTAAAGACCTGTAGGTATAAAAAAGGGGATACTGAAGGATTTGTAAACTACGGTCTCAGTTTGAAAGGAGTAAATTTTTCTTGTATGATGATTGAAAATGAAACTGAGGGAAAAATTAAAATGTCTTTTAGATCACAGGGCAATTTTTCTGTTGAAAATTTCGCTAGAAATTATTTTAATGGAGGAGGTCATCTAAACGCTGCAGGTGGACTATCGACAGAATCTTTAGATAAAACCATAATTCGTTTTAAAAATGCTTTGAAAAATCATATATCTGAATTGATATAGCTAATTTATCTATGAAGCTGAATTTATTTTATCTCCTAATCGTAATTTTCTGTTCCTGTTCAGAAAATAACATTCGCTATCCACTGAATAAAGGAAAAAAAACTTTCTTAAGTAACTCAGCAACTAGAAATAAAATACTTTTGGCTAGAGAGGAGTTAATGATTAGAAAATCTGCTGATGAAGAGAGTCTATTTACCTTCTATAATTCAGAAAAAGGTTTTCTATATGCATATGTTAAAAAGGTTTCTGAAAATCAACCTCTCCCTCAAAAGGGAACAAAATTGCGTTTTACTTATAAAATTGAAGATTTAAATAAAAAAACACTCTACACCAAAAATGATTTAGGAATTGTTGATTATGTAGTTGACAAAGACAATATATTACCTGCTTTAAGAGAAGGTGTTCGTTTAATGAGACCTAAAGAGATTGTTGTATTTCTTTTTCCTTCATACCTTTGTTATGGGTATCAAGGTGATGGAAATAAGGTTGGGGTAAGTCAACCCCTCCGCTACACTATCGAAAGACTATAACGCTATTTAAATAAATTATGATTACAAAACAAAATATTTTAACTCTTCTGGCAATCTGTTTCTTTATAGGTTGTGCTGATCAAAATGCTACCCTAGATAATGGGCTATATGCAAAAATAGAAACAAGTAAAGGTCCTATAATTTTGAAATTAGCCATTGACAAAGCCCCTATTACTGTTGCCAATTTTGTGTCTCTAACTGAGGGTGATAATCCCAGAGTTAATGAAGAATTTAAATCAAAGATGTTCTATAATGGATTAAAATTTCATAGGGTAATCGATGATTTTATGATCCAAGCAGGAGATCCATTAGGAAATGGAACGGGAGGACCAGGCTATAAATTTGATGACGAGTTTAGTGAGTTAACACACAAAGGTCCAGGAATTCTGTCTATGGCTAATAGTGGTCCTGGCACAAATGGAAGCCAGTTTTTTATTACACATAAAGCAACCCCTTGGTTGGACGGCAGGCACACTGTTTTTGGAGAAGTTGTAGAGGGACAAAAGATTGTTGATAGTATTGAACAAAATGACCTAATTAAAAGCATAAAAATAATTAGAAATGGAGATGAAGCGAAAAATTTTGATGCACCAAAAATTTTCGGAAATTATTTTGTAAACAAAGAAATATTAGCAAAAAAAAATGAAGAAAAAAAATCCATTGCGACAAATGAAAATTATTTAAAATTTACTTCACTTGAAAAACAAGCTAAAAAAACAAAATCAGGTTTAAAATATATCATTACCTATAGAGGCAATGGAAGAGCTGTAAAAATTTCAAATAAAGCAAGATTAAACTACTCAGTATTTTTCAAAGATGGATCTCTATTAGAAACAAGTATTGAAGAAGTAGCAAATTTCAATGGAGTCTATAGCGTCCAAAGAAAGAATTCTGGAAGATACCAACCTATATTAGCAAGTGTGGGGCAAAATGATCGTATGATTGAAGGCTTTAAGGAAGGTGTGCGATTACTTGAAGAAGGTGATAAAGCGACACTATTTTTACCTTACCAAATAGCTTATGGTGAAAATGGTGTACAAGGTATTCCGCCAATGTCTGATTTAATTTTTGAAGTTGAAATTAAATCTTTAGAAGATTAGTTTTTTGGAATTGGGTTTTAAGAATTTGAAGTCAAAAAAAATTCATTTGACCCTTCTTTGTTTAATACCTATTCAACTCGTTGTATTAAATTTTTTTAATGATAACCCGATATGGGTAGAAAAATATTACAGTGCTTATTTGTATCCTCATATTTACAAAGCACATTACTTTTTTTTCGAAAGATTTTCTTATCCAATAGGAGATTTATTATACGGTATTGGCATAATATTTATTCCAATATTATTTTTAAAATTGTTTAAAAAAAAATTGTCAATAGGTTTAATTTTTATAAATATTATCTCATTTTTTTCATTAGTCTTTTTAATTTTCAATCTTAACTGGGGATTAAATTATTATCGTTTACCTCTTAGAAAAAAAATAAATTTAGATATAGAGTATAACAAAACTGAATTAATAAATACACTCAAATATCTTGTCCAATCAACAAATTTGTTGCATCTAAAGCTTACAAAAGATAGAAATAGAATCGTAAAATTTTCAAATAAATCAGATCAAATTATAGAGATGATTTCTAAAGAGTTTCATTTCTTTCAAAAATTTGAGCAAAAAGTGTTTTTAAAAAAATCTCTATGGAGTAACTTATTAAATTATATGGGTTTTGCAGGCTACCTTAATCCTTTTACACTAGAATCGAATATCAATCTAAATATTCCAAAGCTAAATTTTATTGTTACAGCTGCCCACGAGATGGCACACCAAGTAGGATTTGCATCTGAAAGTGAGGCAAATTTTATTGCTTTTATTACCTGTTTTAAAAATTCGGACCCCCACATCCGATATGCTGGACTAACATTTGCACTAAACTATTGTTATTCAACTCTATTAAAAATAGATCCTATAAAAGCAAAAAAATATATGAAATTGTTAAATCCTGGAATACTTGAGAACTACAAGGAAATATCAAGGTTTTGGAATCAATATAAGAATCCATTTGAACCAATAATAAAAAAAAGTTACGATTCATATTTAAAAGCTAATGGCCAATCAATGGGAATTGAGAGCTATGACGGAATGGTGGGTTTAGTCATAGGGTATATTAAAAAAAATAATCTGATTGAATACAAATTTGATTAATTTAATGTCAATAATTTTAAAATATTTTTGTGAAAGTTATAGGAAGTGCTAATAATTTGGAACTTAAAAAAATGCTTCTTCTTTGTAAAAAAGCAAGAGAAAGAAAAAAACAGGGCTTATTTATTATTGAAGGTGAAAGAGAGATTATTAATGCACTAAAATCTAATTATATACTTGAAAGAATTTTTTTAGAGGAAGGTGTTGAATTTAAAAATGATAACATAAAAAATGCAATCAATATCACACCAACTTCAGTCGTAGTAAAAAAAACTTTTAAAAAAATAAGTATTAGATCAGGTGGTGAAAAAATCATAGCTGTAGCAAGAATTAAATCACATGAATTAAATACTCTTAAGCTAACTAGAAAATCTTTAGTTGTTGTTCTAGAAGAACCTGAAAAACCTGGAAATATTGGGGCATTATACCGAACTGCAGCTGCAGCTAAAATTGATGCAATTATAATTTCTAATCCAAAAACCGATTTCTACAACCCAAACAGCATACGATCTAGCCTTGGAGATATATTTAAAATACCTACTGCCATCGAATCTAATGAAAATGTTGTATCATTTTTAAAAAAAGGGGGGTTTAACATCTTTACT
>CACERG010000010.1 GCA_902561795.1 uncultured Bacteroidota bacterium
TGGTCTTGCTTCAATGATTACTTGTTCCCCCGAACATATTGTATCTCCAGGTGCATTTGAAAATATTGAAGCAGATGAAACTTCACCAAAAAAGTCAACTAAAATTGTTATTTCATCAGTGAATGTGCATCCATCAGCAACTATTTCAACACTTATTCGGTCTCCATTGTCAAACTGTCCTGCTCCACTTCCTGCTGTTGCAGTAACAGTTCTTGATGGACCAGCTGCGCCTAAAGGTACACCGTTATTAAAAAATCTGTAAGTGTCTGCTCCATCTGGAGCTGTAACATTAATTAAATCACCAGCGCAATAAGAATTATCTGTGACACCAGTTACTAGAGTAGGATCAAAGTTAGCCTTAACGTTAACAGAAACAATATTTGATGTTAAATTTCCACACGAAAGTGGTTCATTGAAGATCCCATCACCGTTTGAATCATAATAAACAAAAGAAATCCTTCTGAATCTGGTCGAAACAGTAAAATTTGATGTTGGGCTGTATGTTTGTGTTGTTGCCCCAGCAATATCACCAAATGGGGCTCCGTCGATAGAAGATTGCCATTGATATCCAATTGTGGCTGAAGCTATAGTAGTACTAGCTGCTCCTCCTCCAACACCCAATGTACCGCCATCAATACCTCCGGTCATTGTGGTTCCATAACAAATATTCTCATCTCCAGGGTTTTGGAGTGTAATTGAACCAGTTGATGATAAAGACAAAACAGTGAAAGTTTCAATTACATCCTTGTAGCATCCTGTTGCATTGAAAGCTCTTGAGATCACTCTATCGCCATCATTTAATCTATTTGTAGTGAATTTATTACCTGAGACTTCTGCTGGAAGTGCTGGATTTCCTGTGTTATTAATAAAGAAACTGTGGCTTACTCCACCTGTTACTTGTATTTCAACATTTTGCCCTAAACACAAAATATTTCCTGGGGCATCAGTTGATACTCCAGGATTTAATCCAATTTCATCAATAATTATTGGTATAGTTTGTTGATTACTACATCCAAAATTATCGACTATTTGGACAGTAACATTATCGCCATTCTGAATTACTGGGGGACTTGCTGCAAGATTTCTTGCTGCGCCTGATCTTAAGTTCAATGTAGTTGAAGTTCCAGAAGAAATTGTTGTTGCGTTTATAATAAATGTGTAGGTTGCAGCTCCTGTATCTGCTGAAACAATGATATCCTGATCTTGGCAAAATGTATTACTTGGATTATTAGTAGTCAAATTAATATCAAATTTGGGACGAAGATTCATCGTTACAATATCGTCACCTGTAAAGGTGCAGGATGCTGAAGATGAGGATATTACAACATTTCTCCTAAAAAGTGTTGTTGTGGTAATGCTGGTTGGCGTATAGTTCGATGCAGTTGCACCAACTATGTCTTGATAACTAGTACCGTTATTGGTTGAGCTCTGCCATTGATAACTTATCGTTCCAAAGGTGGCTGAGGCTAACGAACTCCCTCCAGTTCCGTCTCCTAGGATTTGCCCAACAGGTGAATCACCTTCACAGATATCAACATCATCCGAGTTCTCGAGTGCAATGACACCATTGTCAATAAGTGACATTTGGTTGAATGTTAAAGATTTCTCATCATAACAACCAGCTGCATTAAATACTCTGACTGATACTATATCATTATTTGATAATGCTCTTGTAAAATTTGAAAATGTAGCCCCGAATTGTTCCGTTCCGTTAACATACCATTTGTAACTAACCCCACCTATCGCCTCAAAACTGACAACATCTCCACTACAAAAAAGACCATCTGGAGCAGAAGAAGAGAGACCTGCCGTAGGCAAAGCACTTACAGTTACTGTTCTTGACTGAGTTGCTGAACTAGTTACACAACCATTACCATCAATCATATCAATGGTGACTACGTCACCATTAGCAATATTACCCAAAGCTCCCGAAGTAAATGTTATGGAATTTACACCAAAAAGACTTTGCACAATACCATTATTTATTTTAAATGTATAAGTTGCTGTTGCTGAAAAGGGCGTGATTGTGAAAGTAATGGGATCACCCGCACAAATTATATTATCTGGATCTGCACTACTTGATAGTGAGGGAACTGCTGGAGTAAATACGCCTATATCAAGTGAAGTACTAACGTTATTTGATAAATCAGGATCATCTGGTATAGTAATACTTGCTGTAATCGTATATGGTCCTACAGGGGTTGACAAATCAAGGGGGGCAAGGCTTGAACCTCCTTCGGATTTAAAATGATCAGGAAAGATAAATGCCTGAGATGTACCTGCCTCAATAATTGCATCTCCCGCAAATTTTGTAGCATCAATGCGATAAAGAGCTGGGGCTCTTGCAATTGGGCCATTGACCTGAAAGTAGAAGAGATCATTATTAACATCATTATTTATCCCGCCATCATTGTTTCTAATATCTACAGAGAACTTTACTGAGTTTGAAGGGCACAAGGGTTCACCTCCAACAATGGAGATTGAACCAATAGAGATGTCTTGTCCTTGGGAAAAAAGAGTCCCTACCGCAAAAATGGATAGGATCAGGAATGATATTTTTCTTAACAAAACAGCAGTAAATTACATTTAAATTTAAACGTAAAAATATGTCAAATATTATTCATTCAATCACAAATTTAGTGATAATAAAAAACAAACTTTATATTTAATAACAGGTTATGAACAGTGTTATTAAAAGATTTATTAACAATTTTTTAAAAACCTATAAAAATTTCATTTTTTTCATCCAATCATCATTGTAGATTTTTCCAATATATCTACTACCTGAATCATGTAATAAAACAACCACAATGTTATTTTTTTTGAAATTCTCTTTAAGCTGTAAAACTCCTTTGATGGCTGCACCACAAGAGTTTCCAGCGAATATCCCTTCAAGTTTTGCCAACTTTCGTGTGTAAAGTGCCGCATCTTTGTCTGTTACCTTCTCAAAATGATCAATTATAGAAAAATCAACATTTTCTGGTAAAATGTCCTCTCCTATCCCTTCAGTTGTATAAGGATAAATCTCATTCTTATCGAAAATTCCTGTTTCATGATATTTTTTAAATACAGAACCATAAGTATCAATGCCCCATATTTTAATTTTAGGATTTTTTTCTTTTAAGTATTTTCCCACTCCCGAAATAGTTCCACCCGTGCCAACACCTACAACAAAATCTGTAATTTTCCCATCTGTTTGATCCCAGATTTCTGGCCCAGTAGTTTCGTAATGAGCCTGTGTGTTGGATAGATTATCATATTGATTTACGTACCAACTATTTGGAGTCTCCTCTGCAATCCGTTTTGATGTGCTATAATATGAATTTGGATTCTCAGGAGTCACATCAGTTGGACATACTATTACCTTGGCTCCAACTGCTTTTAGAACATCGAATTTTTCTTTTGACTGTTTATCAGTTGAAACACAAATTAAATTGTATCCTTTAACAATTGCTGCTAGAGCTAGTCCCATTCCAGTATTTCCAGAAGTTCCCTCTACAATTGTACCACCTTTTTTTAATCTACCGTCTTTTTCTGCATCTTCAATCATTTTTAAAGCCATTCGGTCTTTAACAGAGTTTCCTGGATTAAAGCTTTCTACTTTAGCCAAAACCAATGCTGGAATATCATCTGTAATTTTATTTAGTCGAACTAAAGGTGTGTTTCCAATCGTTTCGAGTATTGTTTTAGCATATTTCATTGTAAAAAAAAATCGTTATAAAGATATTCATTCTTAATTGAAATCTACCTGGTATTCAATGCTTGTGATGGATTAATATTGAGTATAATTTTTAAAGGTATCCAAAGGATAAAAGCAGAAATAATTAAGAAAAGTCCGTTAACAAAAATTATTTGAAAAAAAGTTATTTTTACAGGAGCTAACTCTACAAAATAGGTTGCTGGATCCAACTTTATCAATCCAAAGTTTTTTTGAAGAATATAAAAACCCAATCCAAATATATTTCCAAAAAATAACCCTTTACCCAAAATTACCATACCATTGAGTAAAAAGATTTTTCTAATTGTATTATTTTGAAAGCCAATTGCTTTTAATAACCCAACCATTTTTGTTCTTTCTAGAACTATAACAAGTAATGCAGTTGCCATATTAATTAGGCCAACCAATATCATAATTATTAAAATTATTAAAACGTTAAAATCAAATAAAGCAATCCATTTGTAAATACTTGTGTATCTTTCAGTAATAGCTATGCTGTTAATTTCAGCAGGTAAATCATCATAAATTTTTTCATTAGTTTCTTTAAGTTGATCAAAATTCTTAACAAAAACTTCGTATGCACCAATTTGATTTTTTCTCCATTTATTAATTTTTTGTACGTGTCTAATATCTCCATAAATTAAATTTTCATCTATATCAGGAAATCCTGATAAAAAAATTCCTGAAACCTTAAAACGTCTAACAGACGGCATTCCATTTTTTAAATCATTTTGAAAAAAAACATCTGTTTTATCTCCAACATCTAAACTTAATTTTTTTGATAATGTCTCTGAGATCAAAATCTCTTTGCTTAAACCCTTTGTAAGATTTGGAAAGTGACCTCGAATAAAAAAACTTTTCAGACTTGTTGAGTCAAAATCTGAATTTACACCTTTAAAAAGGATACCTTCAAAATCAAATTTATTTTTCAAAATTCCAGCCTTTAGAGCAACTGGGTGAAATCTTGACACATTACTTTTATTAAGAAATTTTTCCTTTATTAGAGGGGTATCGTTAATTGGTAATAAAGAGATTTTTGATTCATTATTTTCAAACAACGTTACCAGGATATGACCATTAAAAATACCTGTTTTATTCTCAATTTCGTGTTGAAGACCTTTACTTACTGATAATGCGATTAAAATGGTTGCAACACCTATTGAAACTGCAAGTGTTGCAATATTGATAATTCGTGCAGAAACATTATTTTTATTGCTGTTTAAGCTTCTCATTCTGCTCACAAACAATGAAACAAGATTCAATATACCGGTCTTTTGTAAGATTTATGATCAAAAGTACATTATTATTTTTTGTATTAATATTTTCTAATAGTCATATAATTGGACAAATGAAAATTTCTCCAGGTGCAGAAAGTTTTAAAATTTACCTACCGATGCTTGAAGATAAAAAAGTAGGAGTGGTTGCCCATCAAGCAAGTTTGCTTTTTAATAAATCTAAAAATCAACACCTTTTAGATTTCTTAATAAAAAATGATGTTGATGTTAAAAAAATATTTGCTCCAGAACACGGTTTTACAGGGAAGGCTGATGCAGGTGAAAAAATTAGTGACCATCATGATAATAAAACAGAAATACCAATAGTATCTCTTTATGGAAAAAATAAAAAACCATCTGAAGAAAATTTAAAAAATATTGATATTGTTATTTTTGACCTTCAAGATGTGGGCGTTCGATTTTACACTTATATATCAACCCTACACTATGTTATGCAATCCTGTGCAGAAATGAAAATTCCAATTATAGTTTTAGATCGTCCAAATCCAAACTTGCACTATGTGGACGGACCTGTATTAGAAAAAAAATATTCAAGTTTTGTAGGTATGCACCCCGTCCCAATTGTTTATGGAATGACCATTGGAGAATATGCGTTAATGATTAATGGTGAGGGATGGCTCGATAACGGACTTATCACAGAATTAAAAATTATACCCATACAAAACTACTCACGAACTTCTATATATGAGTTGCCAAAAAGGCCATCACCAAATCTTCCAAATAGCCAATCTATAGCTTTATACCCCAGCCTTTGCTTGCTAGAACCAACAGTAATAAGTATAGGTCGGGGAACCGAAAATCAATTTCAAATATTTGGACATCCTGAATTAAAAATAAATAAGTATAGTTTTAAACCATTACCAAATTTTGGCTCAAAAAATCCTAAACATAATGGTAATGTTTGTTTTGGGAAAAATTTATCAAAAGTTCCAAAACCTGAAAAAATTGAATTAAAATGGCTTATCGAAGCTTACAGGTATTTTCCCAAGCCTGAAATCTTTTTTTTAAAAGGATTTAATCGGATTGCTGGAAATGATAAATTAAAGCAGCAGTTGATATCTTTTTCAAGCGAGAAGGAAATTAGAAAAAGTTGGGAACCACAACTTAAATTATTCAAAAAGATCAGAAAAAAATATTTGATCTATAACTAGGGTATATCTAAGTATTTGTGAGTTTGTAGAGAAATTTTCCATTTTGGATTTTGCATAATATACTTGACTAAGAGTGACATTACAAATTCCTTTTTACCCCACTCTGGTTGAAGGTAAAGTAAACAATCTTTTTTTACATTTTTAGCACAACTTTCTGCAAACTCTAAGTCATGTTTATTATATATTATAATTTTAAGTTCATCAGCTTGGGTGTATGCTTGTTCAGTAGGAAGTTTATTTTTTTTTGGTGACAAACAAAACCAATCCCAAATCCCAGATATTTTATATGCTCCTGATGTTTCAAGATGAGTTTTTTTATTTTTTGACTTTAAAGCCTTGGTCAATAGATCCATGTTCCACATCAAAGGTTCTCCGCCTGTAATCACAACATTTTCAACGTTATCAACAACATTTTCGATAATATTTTTAATAGGTGTTAGTGGATGCTTTTGAAAATCCCAGCTCTCTTTGACATCACACCAATGACAACCAATGTCACAACCACCCAAACGAATAAAATAGGCAGGTAATCCACTGTGGTAACCCTCACCCTGAAGTGAATGAAAAGATTCCATTAAAGGGAGTACTTTTCCAACTGATAGTTTATCGTTTAAAACCATATTTATTAAAATGTAAATATAGTATATAATACTTCCCTTTTTTTAAATTTACGTACCTTTAAATATGAGTCTTTTAACACCTTTTCATTTAGCTATTCCTGTATCTAATCTAGCTATCGCTCAAGACTTTTATGAGAATACTTTAGAATGCACTCCAGGTCGCTTTTCAGAGCAATGGGCCGATTATTCCTTGTTTGGTCATCAGTTAGTATTACATGAAGACAAGAAATACGAGGGTCAAAAGCATTTTAATAAAGTTGATGGCAAGGCTGTTCCAATTCCACATTTTGGAGTTGTGTTGAAATGGGATGATTTTAATTTCTTTAGCAGTAAATTGATAGAAAAAAATATTGAATTCCAAATCTCACCTTACCTTCGTTTTAAGGATCAGCCTGGAGAACAAATGACTATGTTCTTTTATGATCCTTCTGGAAATGCACTTGAATTTAAAAGCTTCAAAAATATAGATCAAATTTTTGCCAAATAATCTTATGGGATCATTTTATTCAATTTTTAATAAATTATTTAATTCATTTTTTGATTCAAAAACACAAAAAATTATAGAGAAAATAATTTTGATTTCAGCAGGCCTTGGCTTTGGAATTCATCTTTTACTGATTTTCTTGAATAAACAAAAAAGTGTAACTATATCGTCTATCTATCCTGAATTACTTAATGACCCTATTGCTGCAATTTACACTCCATTTTCACTCATATTAATTTATGAGGTTTACTTATTATTGTTTTATTTACCTCGTTCATTTACATCTTGTGTTTCAAAACAATTTGAAATTATCTCTCTTATAGTAATTCGTAAAATTTTTAAAGATATTCCTCAAATGGATTTAGATGATAAATGGATGTTAAGTGGTCATAACCTGGAATTAATGATTGATTTGTTGGGGTTTTTATTTTTATTTATGTTGATCTTTTTATTTAATAAAAACAAAAACCGAATCCCTAAAAAACCTGTTGAAGAACCAAAACTTGTTAGATTTATAAACTCAAAAAAAACTGTGAGTGTTATTCTTTTTGGAGTTCTAACTATTATGTTATCTTCAACTTTCTTTCAATGGATAGCTGACATTTTAAATCAAAAATCAGTACCCCAAATAGACAGCCTTTTTTTTAACCAATTCTTTACACTTTTAATTTTAGCTGATGTAGTAATTTTACTTATATCATTTCGTTACACAGAAGAGTACAGTAAACTAATAAGAAATACAGGGTTCATAATAGCAACAATATTAATTCGTCTTTCTTTTTCAGCAACTGGATATTTGACAATGATCCTTATTTTAACTGGAGTAACTTTTGCTTTTTTAATTTTGAAAATTTATAATGCGATCGAAGACGCTAAGATTGGTTCCACTGTCTAGCCAATAAGGTATTTTTTAATAACATTGCAATTGTCATAGGTCCTACGCCACCAGGAACAGGTGTTATAAAGTTTGCTTTTTTTGATACCTCCTCAAAAGCTACATCACCTTTAATTAGATACCCCTTAGAATTACTCTTGTCAATTACTCTAGTAATTCCAACATCTATTACAGTTGCGCCATTTTTAACCATATCTGCTTTTAAATACTCAGGTATTCCTAGTGCCATTATTAATATATCTGCTTGACGTGTGATAGCACCTAAATTTTCAGTTCTGCTATGAGCTAATGTAACAGTAGCATTTCCTGCAGATCTTTTTTGACTCATCAAAATACTAATAGGCTTCCCTACAATATGACTTCGCCCAACAACTACACAATGCTTACCGCTAGTAGGAACTTTGTATCTCTCCAGCAATTGAATAATTCCAAACGGAGTTGCCGGAATGTAGGAGTTAAGCTGTAGTGCCATTCTTCCAAAGTTTTCTGGATGAAAACCATCTACATCCTTTTTTGGATCGATGGCTAATAAAATTGTTTGCTCGTTTATATGTTTTGGAAGTGGTAATTGGACTATATAACCATCCAAAATAGGATTGTCATTTAATTTTTTAATTTCTTCTAAAAGTTTTTTTTCAGAAATATCATTATTCAGTCTTATCAAACTAGACTTGAAACCAACATAATCACATGATCTAACTTTACTCCCCACGTATGTGAGACTTGCCCCATCATTACCCACTAGAACAGCTGCTAAATGTGGAACCCTTTTCCCTTTTGATTTCATTTTATTTACTTCATCTCTAATTTCAAGTTTGATTTGATCTGAAGTTCTTTTTCCATCTAAAATAATCATGTCTTTAACGGAATTTTTGCATCATTTGCATGATATGTTTTCCTTTACCTGCTTGCATCATTTTCATCATTTTACTCATTTGCTCAAATTGCTTTATCAATTGATTTACTTCCTCAATCGGTTTTCCAGAACCTTTGGCTATTCGCATTTTTCTACTATGATTCATTAATTGAGGTTGGGAACGCTCTTTTTGGGTCATGGAGCCGATAATAACCTCAATTCCTTTAAATGCATTGTCATCAATATCAATGTCTTTTGTAATTTTTCCAACACCTGGAATCATCCCCATAAGGTCCTTCATGTTACCCATCTTTTTTACTTGTTGAATCTGTGAAAGAAAATCATCAAAACCAAACTGATTTTTTGCAATCTTTTTGCTTATTATTTTGGCTTTTTCTTCATCAAATTGTTCTTGAGCCCGCTCAACTAGGGAAACTACATCACCCATTCCTAAGATCCTGTCAGCCATACGGTCAGGATAAAAGATATCGATAGCTTCCATTTTTTCACCAGTGCCAATAAACTTAATCGGTTTATCTACGACTGATTTTATTGATAACGCAGCTCCACCTCTTGTATCGCCATCCAGCTTTGTCAAAATCACACCATCAAAATTTAAAACACTATTAAATGTTTTAGCAGTATTGACAGCATCTTGTCCTGTCATAGAATCAACAACAAATAGAGTTTCCGAAGGTCTTATAGCAGAATGAATCTCCTTTATTTCATTCATTAAAACATCATCAATAGCCAATCTTCCAGCGGTATCAATAATTACAACATCATGCTTTTCTTCGCCTGCTTTTTTTAAGCCGGCTTTGGCTATCTTTACTGGATTTTTTTCTTCTTTATCAAAATACCAACTAACACCTACCTGCTCAGCTACAACTCCTAATTGGTCAATTGCTGCTGGACGATACACATCGCATGCAACTAATAAAGGATTTTTCTTATGCTTCTTTTTTAGATGTAAAGCTAACTTTCCTGTAAATGTTGTTTTACCTGAACCCTGAAGTCCGGACATTAAAATCACAGAAAGTTTAGATTCTAAATTTAGACCTACAGCATCTGAACCCATTAATCTTGCGAGTTCATCTTTTACAATTTTGACCATCAATTGACCAGGCTGCAGACTTGTTAATACTTTTTGACCTAGCGCCTTTTCTTTAACAGTTGATGTAAATTCTTTGGCAATCTTATAGTTAACATCTGCATCTAGTAAAGCTCTTCTTACTTCCTTTAGTGTTTCGGCAACGTTAATTTCAGTTATTTTCCCGTGCCCCTTGAGTATTTGAAATGCCTTATCTAGTTTGCTGCTAAGGTTATCGAACATTTAAATAAATTTTTGATTATCAAAATTAATGAATGGCTTTTAATTATTTCTAACTAATCAGATGATTTAAACATTAAGCCCATAACAACCACATGAGGAAATGTTATAGCCGCTAAAAAAGAGAAAAAAACTGATATATATTGCTCTTCAGGCAAAACACCTAAAAAATAAAATCCTACTAATCCAATTATTGCAAATATCCAATAAATAAAACCAGACTTTAAATACTTTATATAAGGGTTAACAACTTGTCCTTCATATAAAAATCTAATTTGAGATTTTAATGATGGTAAACTGTGCCATATTATAAAATAGAAGCCAAATCCAAATAATAAAGAGCCTTGAGAGAATATGATTCCAAGAAAAACTATAATCATAAATTCGATCCACAAATTTTTAATTTTTTGTAAATTTTTAATAACTAAGCACAGCAATAAAATGGTTGAAAAAATGAAAATATTTTTTAAATCCACATATGATAAATCATAACTTGAAATTTGAAATATAATCTCATTTATTGATTTATAGTTGAAAATAAAGAGAATTGAAAATATCAAAGCCCCATATGTTAAGAAAAATATTCTCTTTTCTTTAATCTTGTTAAGCTTACTTTCCCAGTGTTGCTCTCCAAAATGATAACAACTTACAGATATAAAAGTTGCGAGACCTAATGCTGGAAGAAAATAAAAAATTGAAACTCCTAATAATACAACAGTCACGTAAGATATTAGATAAAAGAATTTCAAAAATGGCTTAGAAGTAGAATTTTTTTTAACTAATATTTTTATGTCGTTGGCTCCATGCAGTATTCCAAAGGAAAGTATACCTATTGCAGAGATGATATTTTGGGCCTTATCTGGACAAAATAGAGTGAAAAACACACAGAATACTGTTAAATAATGGGTTATTGAAAATTTATTAATGACTGATTTTGAGTAAGTTATAGCTTTCAAAAAAAAATATTTATAAAAATAAAGTAAATAAGTTTAATTTTTTCTAAATTTACCTAAACAAAAATAAATAATTGATTTAATCATGGAAAAAATTCTTAGCTTAATGACTGTAGCGCCAGCGATGGCCACAGATGACTACGTTGGATTTACTTTCTTCGTAGGATGTATGGCGATGATGGCAGCATCAGCGTTCTTCTTTCTTTCAATGAACTCTTTTGATAGTAAATGGAAAACCTCCATTTTAGTATCTGGTTTAATTACGTTCATTGCAGCAGTACACTACTGGTATATGAGAGACTATTGGGCAACTAATGCAACATCCCCAACTTTCTTTAGGTATGTTGACTGGGTTCTTACTGTCCCTCTAATGTGTGTTGAATTCTATTTAATACTCAAAGCAGCAGGTGCAACTAAACAATTGATGTGGAAAATGATATTTGCATCTACTATAATGTTAGTTGGCGGTTACTTCGGTGAAGCTGTTTATACTTCTGGTTCTGGTCCTGCAGTTTGGGGTCTTATTTCAGGTATTGCTTATTTCTATGTTGTATATGAAATATGGCTTGGAGGAGCTTCAAAACTAGCGGCGTCAGCTGGAGGTGCAGTACAAGCTGCACACAAATCATTATGTTGGTTTGTATTAGTAGGTTGGGCAATCTATCCAATTGGATATATGGCTGGAACTGAAGGATGGTATAGTGGCATTTTCGGCGGCCTTCCTATGGATGTCGTATATAATGTTGGCGATGCTATCAACAAAATTGGATTTGGTTTAGTAGTTTATAACCTAGCTGTTCAATCAAAATAACATAACTGTTATGAAAAAGAATTAAATCGCTCTTCGGAGCGATTTTTTTTTTACATAGTTTCAGGAAGATTAATACCCAAAAGAGTCGAAGCCTTTTTTATAATATGTCCTACCTTTCTAGATAAAGCAATTCTAAATTCTTTTTTATATGGCTCGTTAGCACTAAGCACTTTTAGATTTTGGTAAAAGGTATTGTAATTTTTTACCAATTCGTAGAGATAATTTGCAATAATCGCGGGACTATACTGTTCAGCTGCTTGGGAAATAATTTCTGGATAGTAGCTTAAATGGGTTATTATTTGTCGTTCTTTATCATCTAAACTATAACTTATCTGGTCTAGTGTAGTCTGATCTTTAATATTCTTAATCAAGGATTTGATTCGTGCATAGGTGTATTGTATAAATGGTCCTGTATTACCATTAAAATCAATAGATGCCTCAGGGTCAAAAAGTATCCTTTTTTTTGGGTCTACCTTTAAAATAAAATATTTTAATGCTCCTAATCCTATAATATTGTAAAGATTTTCACGTTCAGATTTTTTTAAAGTCTCTATTTTTCCAACAGACTTTGCAATTGATTTAGCCTTTTTAGTCATTTCATCAATTAGGTTATCTGCATCAACGACAGTTCCTTCTCTACTTTTCATTTTACCACCAGGTAAGTCTACCATTCCATAACTTAAGTGATAAAGTGAGCTCGACCAATTAAACCCTAACTTTTTTATAATCGTAAATAGCACTTTAAAATGGTAATCTTGTTCATTTCCAACTGTAAATACCAATCCATTTAATTCTGGATTTTTTTCCATGCGCAATAAGGCAGTTCCTAAGTCTTGTGTTATATAAACTGATGTTCCATCAGAACGAAGAAGAAGTTTTTCTCCTAATCCTTCATCGGATAAATCAATCCAGACTGAACCGTCATTTTTTTTAAAAAATATTCCTTGTTTTAAACCTTTCTCAACAATTTTTTTACCAACTAAATATGTTTTACTTTCATAATAATATGAATCAAAATTAACCCCGAGTTTTTTATATGTTTTTTCAAAACCATCATAAACCCACTGATTCATTTTTTTCCATAAAGAAATTACTTTAGAATCTTTAGACTCCCAAAGTCTTAACATTTCTTGTGCTTCTAAAATAATAGGAGCTGTCTTCTCAGCTTCCTTTATTGATTTCCCCTTCGAAATTAAACTTGCAATTTGTTTTTTATATTCTAATTCAAAAATGACATAATATTTTCCAACTAATTGGTCTCCTTTAAGACCAGACTTTTTGGGTGTATCTCCTTTTCCATATTTAATCCAAGCAACCATGGATTTACATATATGGATACCCCTATCGTTTATTATTTGAGTTTTAATAACCTTTTTGCCATCAGCCTCAAGAATTTTAGAAATAGAATAACCTAATAGGTTATTTCTAATGTGACCTAGATGAAGTGGCTTATTTGTATTGGGTGAGGAAAATTCAACCATCATTTTGGGTGAATTTTTATTTAAAATCTTGTGACCGAAATTTTTATCCCTATAGATAGCTGAGAAACAATCGAAAAAAAAAGCATCACTTAATGAAAGATTTAAAAAACCCTTTACAACATTAAAACCCTCTACATTTTCATTATTTTTATGTAAATATTCCCCTATAAGTTTTGCCAATTTTTCAACGTCTATTTTTAAATATTTGAGAATAGGAAATACCAATAGAGTCACATTACCCTTAAATTCTTTTCTTGTATTTTGAAATTCAAAAGTGTTAATTTCTAAATCAAATTTAGATTTAAAGAACGTTTTTAGTGAATTAGAAAAATAGTTATTATAATTTGTATTCATCAATTATTTTCGAGTTAAAGATAAATATTATTATTGTCCAATTATGGCTCTTAATATATATATCTTAACTTTAAATATGCTTTTAAATATTTCTTATAATGATATAAAACAAAAAAAAGAAATTGATAAACTGGTTGGAAAACCTTTTTCAATTAAAGAGCGATTAAAGATGGGAGGAATAGGATCAGAAAAATTGATTATTTCTAGTGCATCAGTTAATATTCAAAATCTTCTTCTATTGGACAATAATATAAATAAATGTAATATCGAATTGCGTCCGATAGGGATAATAGTTTTTTTTAGAAGCTTATTAGAAACTTATGGTCTAATTATACCCTACTTTAAGCTCAAAATTTACAAGGGCAAAGCCGAAGAGTATTCAATTTATAAAGACAATTTATATATTAAAGTGTTGGCTGATAAGAAATCTATACACAAGTTTTTTAAAAAAATTATTAAAAACAGATTGGAAAATAGTCTACCCTCAATTGATGAATAATATTTAGCTTTTAGATGGAACGTTTTGTTTTTCCTGTATATATTTGGCGAGGTCTCCCAATAGGTTCATTATTCCTTCTCATTTCAGCCCACTGTGCAATCCATCCAGGTACTCGACCTAATGCAAACATGACTGTAAACATTTCTGTTGGTATTCCAAGTGCACGATAGATAATTCCCGAATAAAAATCAACATTAGGATATAATTTCCTGTCAATAAAATAAGGATCTGAGAGAGCTTCTTCTTCCAAGTCATTTGCAATTTTAAGAATTGGATCATTAATTCCAAGCTCTCCCAAAACTTCATCAGCAGCTTTTTTTATAATACGGGCTCTAGGATCAAAATTCTTATATACCCTATGGCCAAACCCCATCAATCTGAAACTGTCATTTTTATCTTTGGCTCTAGCCATGAACTTTTTTGTGTCCCCCCCATCTCTTTTAATTGCCTTCAGCATCTCTATAACACCCTGATTCGCACCGCCATGAAGTCTTCCCCATAGCGCTGAAACCCCTGCTGAAACTGATGCGAAAAGTCCTGCTTCTGACGAACCCACAATCCTTACAGTAGACGTTGAACAATTTTGCTCATGGTCAGCGTGAAGAATAAGTAACTTATTTAAAGCATCAACTACAATTGGACTAGGTGAGTAATCTTGGTGCGGGAGTTTGAATAGCATATGAGCTATATTTTCAACATATGAAAGTGAGGTGTTTGCATAGTTCAGAGGTAGGCCTTTAACTTTTCTATGTGTCCACGAGCATAAAATTGGAAACTTTGCCATCAACATTATTATCGCCTCACGCATATCATCTTCTGATTTTATATTAACAGTACTTGGATTAAAAGCAATAAGGCCTGAAGTCAATGAAGCTAGTATTCCCATAGGATGTGCAGACTTAGGAAAACTCTTTAAAATTAACTTTATATCCTCATCAACGAGTGAGTCTTTTCTAATTTCATCATTTAAAAGTTCTAATTCTTTTTTGGTTGGCATATCACCAAAAATCAATAAAAAAGCAACCTCCAAGAAGCTTGCCTTAGCACATAGCTCTTCAATTGAATATCCACGGTGATGTAAGATTCCTTCTTCACCATTAAGATATGTAATTTCACTTGTACAAGAGCCAGTATTTTTATAACCAGGATCGTAAGTAATCAGTCCTGTTTGGGCTCTAAGGGTTTTGATATCGATCGCCTTTTCTTTCTCTGAACCTTCGATAAGGGGAAATTCATATTCTTTTCTATCGTAAGTTATTTTAACTGAATTTCTCATTTATAAATTTATTTTAAGAACTACACTGTATTAAGTTAATAAAATCATCTTAATTTAAAGGTGCTTAAATGCATTCTCTTTTGGAAAATAAGCTGATTTACTAAGCTCTTCTTCAATTCTTAGTAATTGATTATACTTTGACATACGATCACTTCTCGAAACTGAGCCAGTTTTAATTTGACCTGTGTTTAGCGCAACTGCTAAATCAGCAATTGTATTATCTTCAGTTTCACCTGAACGATGTGACATGACTGAAGTATATCCAGACTTATGTGCCATATCAACTGCTGCAATAGTCTCTGTTAGTGTTCCTATTTGGTTAACTTTAATGAGTATTGAGTTTGCAATTTTTTTATCAATCCCTTTGGCGAGTCGTTTTACATTAGTAACAAATAAATCATCACCGACTAATTGAGTTTTTTTACCTATCAACTTTGTCAGATATCTCCAACCTTCCCAATCATTTTCATCCATTCCGTCCTCAATAGATATTATGGGATATTTTTCTACTAGTTTTTCTAAATATGACGCTTGCTCTTCAGAGCTAAGTTTTAAACCATTTTTACCCTCAAAAATAGTATAGTCATAAATACCGTCTCTATAAAATTCTGCTGCCGCACAGTCAAGAGCTATCATTACTTCAGACCCAACTTTGTATCCAGCTTTAGTTATGGATGCAATAATTGTATCTAATGCGTCTTCAGTGCCTTTCAACCTAGGAGCAAAACCTCCTTCATCTCCAACAGCAGTACTTAAGTTACGATTATTTAACTCTTTTTTAAGGTTATGAAAAATTTCAGAACCTATTTGCATTGCGTGTGTAAATGAAGTTGCTCCTACGGGCATAATCATAAATTCCTGAAAAGCAATTGGGGCATCTGAATGTGATCCTCCATTAATGATATTCATCATAGGGACTGGAAGAGTTTTAGCATTAACCCCCCCAATATACCTATAAAGAGGAAGACCGAGCTCATTTGCAGCAGCTTTGGAAACCGCAAGCGAGACACCCAAAATAGAATTAGCACCTAATTTCGCCTTATTCTGAGTTCCATCTAATTTTATCATTAAGCTATCTATTTTTTCCTGTTCAAATACTGAAATGCCTAAAATTTCTTTTGAAATAATTTCATTCACATTTTTTATAGCCTTTCCTACGGCTTTACCCATATATTTTTCTCCACCATCACGTAGCTCAACTGCCTCATGTTCTCCTGTTGACGCACCAGAGGGAACAGCAGCTCTACCTAAAATTCCATTTTCTGTAATGGCATCGACCTCAACTGTTGGATTTCCTCTGGAATCAAATATTTGTCTTGCGTGGATTTTAATTATTGTACTCATTGAGTTCTAAATATTTTTATTTGGTTTATTTTTTATCTAAATATTTTTTAAAAATATCAAAAAGATATGTCGCATCATTAGGACCAGGACCAGCTTCAGGATGGTACTGGACAGAAAAACACTTTTTATTTTTTAATCTCATTCCAGCGAGTGTTCCGTCATTAAGATGAACATGAGTAATTTCAATTTGTGAACTTTTTTTAGCAGCTTTCATATCTACAGCGAATCCGTGGTTTTGAGATGTGATTTCACCCTTACCTGTTATGATATTTTTTACAGGATGATTAATTCCCCTATGTCCATTAAACATTTTAAATGTTGGGATTCCATTAGCCAATGCTATTATTTGATGACCAAGGCAAATGCCAAATAAAGGCTTGTTATTTTCAATAATTTTTTTTGCAACTGATTGAACGTCTTTAAGTGGTAGGGGATCTCCAGGACCGTTAGATATAAAATATCCATCTGGTTTGAAAGCTTCCAACTCTTTGTAAGATGTATCATATGGAAAGACCTTTACAAACATGTTTCTTTCAACCATATTATGTAAAATATTTTGTTTTACTCCTAGATCAATAGCTGCAATTCTATACTTAGAGTGAGGATTACCGACCGTATAAGATTTTTTTGTTGACACCTTTGAAGCTAATTCTAAACCCTCCATACTTGGAGAGCTTTCTAGTTCTTTAAGAAGTTTTTTTTCCGTTCCAATGTTAGTGGAAACAACAGCATTCATAGCTCCGTTTTCTCTAATATAATTAACTAGTGCCCTGGTATCTACATCGCAAATTGTGACTAATTTATGACTCCTCAAATAATCAAATAATGATTCTGTACCGCTAGGTCTAGAAAAGTTAAAACTAAAGTCCTTACATATTAATCCCGCAATAGATATACCTTTTGATTGAGATTCATGTTTTTCAATTCCATAATTACCAATATGAGTATTAGTTGTAACCATAATTTGACCAAAATAAGATGGGTCTGTAAAAATTTCTTGATAGCCGGTCATGCCAGTATTAAAACAAATTTCTCCAAAAGCATCACCTTCAATACCTATTGACTTTCCAAAGAATTGAGTCCCATCCGCAAGTAAAACAAAAGCCTGTTTTTTTGATCTGTATGCCATGATTCTAACTACAAAATAAATCAAAAAAAGGATAAACAAAAAGGTTTATCCTTTAATATTAAATAAAGAGAATAATATTATTATCTATTCAATTTACTATTCACTTTTTTTTTCAGAAGAATTGATATTTGTTGTATCGTCGGCAGGTTCAATAATTTCCTCATTAGAAACTTTGTCTTTTGATTTTATAGTTTCTATGACCTTGTTCTTGGTACCTGAGCGTCTTCTTGTTTTTTTCTTTGTTATTTTTTCTTTATTGTAGATCTCATTAAAATCTACCAATTCAATCATAGCCATCGAAGCGTTATCACCAAGTCTATTACCAAGTTTGATAACTCTTGTATATCCTCCTGGACGATCACCAACTTTAGAAGCTACTTCTCTGAAGAGCTCTGTAATTGCTTTTTTATCCCTCAATAAAGAAAATGCAATCCTCCTATTATGAGTAGAGTCCGTTTTTGATTTAGTAATTATAGGCTCAATGAAGCGCTTCAATGCTTTTGCCTTTGTCACAGTTGTGTTTATCCTTTTGTGTTCAATCAAAGAACAACCTAAATTTGCTAGCATTGATTTTCTGTGAGCTGTTTTACGCCCTAAATGGATGACTTTCTTCCCGTGTCTCATTTATTTTTATGTAAATTAATCTTTATCCAATTTATATTTTGACAGATCCATACCAAATGACAAACCTTTGAGGACAACTAATTCTTCCAGTTCTGTAAGTGATTTTTTACCGAAGTTTCTAAATTTCATAAGATCATTCTTGTTGTATGAAACTAAATCACCTAGGGTATCTACTTCAGCTGCTTTTAAACAATTTAATGCCCGTACTGATAGATCCATATCAATTAATTTGGTTTTCAAGAGTTGTCGCATGTGCAAAGACTCTTCATCATAAGTTTCTGTCTGAGCTATTTCATCAGCTTCAAGTGTAATTCTTTCATCAGAGAAAAGCATAAAGTGATGAATTAGTGTTTTTGCAGCTTCTGTTAGTGCATCCTTAGGATGTATTGATCCATCAGAGATAATTTCAAATACTAATTTTTCGTAATCTGTTTTTTGTTCTACACGATAATTTTCGATACTGTATTTCACATTTTTTATTGGTGTGAAAATAGAATCGATAGCTATAACACCTAATTCACTAGATGTTTTTTTATTTTCTTCTGCAGGGACATATCCTCTGCCCTTCTCTATTGTAATAGACAAATTAATTTGAACCTTTTTTTCAAGGTTACATATAACTAAATCAGGGTTTAATATTTGAAATCCAGATATAAATCTCTGAAAATCAGCAGCTTTTATTTGATCTTGTCCTCCCAAAGAAATAGTGACTTTTTCCTCCTCAGATTCCTCAATTTGTCTTTTAAAACGGATTTGTTTTAAATTTAAAATTATTTCAGTTACATCCTCAACTACACCAGGTATAGTAGAAAACTCATGCTCGACGTTTTCTATTTTTACTGAGGTTATTGCAAATCCCTCCAAGGAGGATAATAAAACACGTCTTAATGCATTTCCTACGGTTAACCCATATCCAGGTTCCAAAGGACGAAACTCAAATTTACCCTCGAATTCAGAGGAATCTATCATTATTACTTTATCTGGTTTTTGAAAATTCAATATTGCCATAGTTTAGAAGTTCTGTTTTTTTATTTTGAATATAGTTCGACTATTAATTGTTCTTTTATATTTTCAGGGATTTGAATTCTTTCAGGAATACTAACAAATGTCCCAATAAATTCATTTTTGTTCCAACTTAACCACTCATATAAGGATTCATTTTTTGTCTTTGTTTCTTGAATAATATTTAGGGTTTTAGATTTTTCTCTTACCCCTATAATATCTCCCTCTTTAGCTTGGTATGATGGAATATTTACTACGGAGCCGTTTACTGTTATGTGACGGTGAGAAACTAATTGTCTTGCCCCACTTCTAGAAGGTGACAATCCAAAGCGATAGACTAAATTATCAAGTCTAGATTCACATAGTTGAAGTAAGACTTCTCCTGTTACACCTTTACTTCTGCTTGCTTTCTCGAAAAGATTTCTAAACTGACGCTCTAAAATCCCATAAGTAAATTTAGCTTTTTGTTTTTCCATAAGCTGAATTGAGTACTCAGATTTTTTACCTCTTCGTTTAGAGACACCATGCTGCCCGGGGGGGTAGTTCCTTTTTTCAAAAGCTTTGTCACTTCCGAAGATAGGTTCTCCAAATTTTCGAGCAATTTTAGTTTTTGGACCGGTATATCTTGCCATTTATTTTGTTTTTTTAGTTATAATCACTTAAACTCTTCTTCTTTTAGGAGGTCTACAACCATTATGTGGAAGTGGTGTTACATCAACAATTTCTAAAACTTCTATACCATTATTATGTAAAGTTCGTATCGCAGATTCACGACCATTCCCAGGACCTTTCACAAATACTTTTACTTTTCTTAAGCCGGCGTCTTGGGCAGTTTTGGCACAATCTTCAGCGGCGGTTTGAGCTGCGTAGGGTGTATTTTTTTTTGATCCTCTAAAGCCCATTTTCCCGGCAGATGACCAAGCAATGACATCTCCTTTTGAGTTTGTCAATGAAATAATAATATTATTAAATGATGCGTTTATGTGGGCTTCCCCGATTGCTTCAACTAATACTTTTCTTTTTTTTCCTGTTGTTTTTGCCATAATTAAAAATATTATTTAGTTGCTTTTTTCTTATTTGCAACCGTCTTTCGCTTCCCCTTTCTAGTCCGAGAGTTATTTTTTGTTCTTTGTCCTCGAAGTGGCAGACCTGTTCGATGCCTTATACCACGATAACAACCAATATCCATTAATCTTTTTATGCTTAACTGAACTTCTGAACGTAACTCTCCTTCAATCTTGTATGTTCCAACAACTTCTCTTATGCGTGAAGTTTCATCGTCAGTCCAATCTTGAACCTTTTTTTCCTCGTCAACTTTTGCTTTTTGTAAGATTGACTGTGCACGGCTTTTACCTATACCGAAAATGTAGGTAAGAGAGATAACACCTCTTTTCTGTTTTGGAATGTCTACTCCTGATATTCTTGCCATAATTAACCTTGTCTTTGTTTAAACCGTGGATTTTTTTTATTAATTACATATAAACGACCTTTCCTTCTAACTATTTTACAATCTGAACTTCGTTTTTTTATTGATGCTCTCGTTTTCATATCTTTAATTTTGTATTAAAACCTAAAGGTTATTCTTGCTTTAGATAAATCGTAAGGACTCATTTCTAATTTGACTTTATCACCTGGAAGAAGTTTAATGTAATGCAACCTCATCTTTCCAGAAATGTGTGCTGTTACAACATGACCATTTTCTAGTTCAACTCTGAACATAGCATTAGATAATGCTTCAATTATTGTCCCCTCTTGTTCTATTGCAGATTGTTTTGCCATTCTAATTTATAGTTCTTCTAACTTTTCCTGATTTCATTAAACCGTCATAATGTCTATTTAACAAATATGAGTTTACCTGTTGAATTGTGTCAATAGCAACTCCAACCATAATTAGTAGTGATGTCCCGCCATAAAAAAGGGCCCATCCTTGCTGAATGCCTAGAAGTTTAACTACAATTGCAGGAAAAATTGCAATAATAGCTAAAAAAATTGAACCTGGAAAGGTTATGTGTGACATTACTCTATCTAAATATTCTGATGTCTCATTCCCAGGACGAATTCCTGGAACAAATCCGCCGCTTCGTTTTAGATCATCAGACATTTTGTTTGTAGGTACTGTTATAGCTGTATAAAAATATGTAAAAACAATTATAAGAACTGAAAAAAGAACGTTATACCATAAACCAAATATGTCTGAAAAATTTGTTTGCATCCATTGTCCTGCATTAGAATCACCAAGTGCTCCACCAATATAGGCTGGGGCAAACATTATAGCTTGTGCGAAAATAATGGGCATAACTCCTGATGCATTTAACTTTAAAGGAATATACTGGCGAGAACCATAGACTGTTCTGTCGGTAGAAGAGCCACCAGCTTGTCTCCTAGCGTACTGAACTGGTATCCGTCTGACTGCCAGAGTAAGTAATATTGAAAGGAGAATAATGATTATCCATAGAACTAGCTCAATCAAAACTAGCATCAAACCTCCATTATTCTCTGATACTCTGGACACAAATTCTTGTGTGAAAGATTGAGGTAAATTGGCAATTATTCCAACCATGATTAACAACGATATACCATTCCCTATTCCCTTGTCTGTTATTTTTTCTCCCAACCACATAGCAAAAATAGTACCCGTAACTAGAATAATTACTGATGAAAATATAAATAAAGGTCCCTTCCCTAATATAAATGCACTTTCAGGTACACCAAGAGCACTTAGACCATAAAGGTATGCAGGGGCTTGTACCACACATATTGCAATAGTAAGCCATCTGGTTATCTGGTTTATTGTTTTTCTTCCACTTTCACCCTCCTTTTGTAGTTTTTGGAGGTATGGAACTGCTATTCCCATAAGCTGAACAACAATTGAGGCAGAGATGTAGGGCATAATACCCAAAGCAAATATCGATGCATTTGCAAATGCCCCACCAGTGAAAGCATTCAAAATACCTAATAAACCTCCACCATCTGTTCTTTCACTAAGCTCAGATAGTTGAATTGGATCTATCCCAGGTAGCACAACCTGAGCTCCAAGTCTATAAACCAAAAGTAAACTTAGAGTCAAAACAACCCTATCACGTAATTCTTCTATCTTATAGATATTGTAAAGGGTTTCTAATAGTTTTCTCATTAAAACGATTTATAAAGTTATAGCTTCACCCCCAGCTGATTCTATTGCTGATTTTGCAGAAGTTGAAAACTTGTGAGCTGTAATTTTGATGGGTACGGTTAGCTTCCCACGACCTAATATTTTGACTAAATCGTTTTTACGAATCAAATTTAATTTTACCATTTGATCAATATTTAATTCTTTTTTAAACATTTTGTTTTCAGCTAGATTTTGAATTTTATCCAAGTTAATGGGCTGGTATTCAACACGATTTATGTTTTTAAATCCATATTTTGGAATTCTTCTTTGAAGGGGCATCTGCCCACCTTCAAAACCAATTTTTTTTGAATAACCGGAACGAGATTTGGCTCCTTTATGCCCTCTTGATGAAGTTCCTCCTTTGCCCGAGGATTGTCCTCTTCCAAGTCGCTTTCCGGCCAATCTATTAGATCCCTTTGAAGGTGAAATATTATCTAAACTCATACTAATATTTTTATAATTCTTTTACAGTGACCAAATGCCTTACCTTATTTACCATACCCAATATACTTGGTGTTGCTTCATGCACGACGACACTACCAATACGTTTGAGACCCAAGGAATCAAGCGTTGACTTTTGTTTTTGTAAACGTTTGATCCTACTTCTTACTTGCTTAATTTTGATTTGTGCCATATTTAATATTTATCCATTAAAAACTTTATCAATAGAAATCCCTCTTTGCTTAGCTATTTGTTGTGGATTTCTTAATTTAAGTAGTGCATCAAAGGTGGCTTTAACCACATTATGAGGATTTGAGGACCCTTGGGATTTAGACAATACATTGTGAATACCAACTGCGTCAAGTACAGCTCGAACAGCACCACCTGCGATAACACCAGTTCCTTCTGAAGCTGGCTTAAGAAAAACCCGAGCTCCACCATACTTACCTTTTTGTTCATGAGGAAGAGTCCCATTAAGAATAGGGATGCGGATTAGGTTTTTCTTAGCATCTTCAACTGCTTTAGCAATTGCTTCAGAAACTTCTTTAGACTTACCTAAGCCTTGGCCAATTACACCATTTTCATCCCCAACTACGACAATAGCTGAGAATCCAAAAGCTCTACCTCCTTTTGTCACTTTCGTTACACGTTGGACTCCGACTAAACGGTCTTTTAAATCCAGTCCAGCTGGCTTAACTAGTTCTATGTTTTTATAGTCTTGATACATAAGAAAATTAAAATTTTATTCCTCCATCACGGGCTCCATCAGCCAGTGCCTTAACTCTACCATGGTACAAATATCCATTTCGATCAAACTTTACCTTAGAAATACCATTTTTTAAAGCTAAAACAGCTATTTGTTTACCAACGAAAGATGCTGTTTCAGTTTTACTAGATGATTTTTCTTTAGATATTTCTTTATCTCGTGAAGAAGCAGATACAATTGTTTTACCCAAATTATCGTTTATTAGTTGAGCATATATTTCTTTATTGCTTCTGTATACAGAAAGTCTCGGTATGGATGCTGTTCCAATTATAACTTTACGAATTCGTTTTCGAATTCTATTTCTGCGCTCTAATTTTGTTAAACTCATAATAAAATAAATTATGCTGACTTACCAGCTTTTCTTCTTATCTGTTCTCCAACATATTTAATTCCCTTTCCTTTGTATGGCTCTGGCTTTCTGAAAGAACGTATTTTTGAAGCTACATAGCCAACCAATTGTTTATCGTGGGAGGTTAACTTGACGATTGGGTTTTTACCCTTTTCAGATATTGTCTCAATTTTGACCTCAGGTGCTATTTCAAAAAGTATGTTATGTGAGAACCCAAGTGCAAGGTCAAGTTTTTGACCTTGATTGCTTGCTCTGTAACCAACACCTACAAGCTCTAGTTCCTTGGTAAAACCTAAACTAACTCCTTGTACCATGTTGTATATTAATGATCTGTATAGTCCGTGTTTCGATTTTACATTTTTGCTTTCAGAAGATCTTAAAACTGTAATTACATTATCTTGAATTTTTATTTTCACGTCACTATATTTTTGCGAAAGTTCACCGAGCTTTCCCTTCACATTTATGTGTGATGGTTGAATATCTATTTCTACTCCTTCTGGCACCTTGATTGGGCTATTCCCTATTCTTGACATAAACGAACTTTTTTAATAAACATAACAAATTAATTCACCTCCTACATTTTCCTTAGTAGCTTGCTTTCCTGTCATTACTCCTTTTGAAGTTGAAACAATAGAGATCCCTAATCCATTTAATGTTCTGGGTATTGTGTCAGATGAGGAATACTTTCGTAAACCGGGAGTACTTATTCTTTGTAATTTTTTTATGACAGGCTCCTTAGTAAGCTTGTCATACTTGAGAGCAATTTTTATAACTCCTTGCTTGTTGGTAGTTTCTTCAAATTTATAACTTAAGATATAACCTTGATCAAAAAGAATTTTTGTGATATCTTTTTTCATTTTAGATGAAGGAATTTCAACTATACGATGAGAAGCAAGATTTGCGTTTCTTATACGGGTTAAATAATCTGCTATTGGGTCTGTGAACATAGGTATAATTTTTTTATAATTACCAACTGGCTTTTGTGACTCCAGGTATTAAACCTTTATTTGCCATTTCTCTAAATGTTACTCTTGAAATACCGAACTGACGCATGTAGCCCTTCGGCCTTCCAGTTATTTTGCAACGATTGTGCATCCTAACAGGAGAGGCATCTTTAGGAAGTTTTTGCAAACCCAAAAAATTACCTGCTTCTTTGAGTTTCTTCCTTTTTTCTGAATACTTTGCGACTGTTTTTGCACGCTTTCTTTCTCGTGCTTTCATTGATTCTTTAGCCATTTTAATTTTTTTTAAAAGGAATTCCCAATTCCGTTAATAACGATTTTGCTTCCTGATCTGTTTTTGCTGAGGTTACAAAGGTTATATCCATACCGTTTATTTTATTTACCTTATCGATGTCAATTTCAGGAAATATTATTTGCTCAGTTACACCTAAAGTGTAATTGCCACGTCCATCAAAACCAGTTGTTTTTACACCTTGAAAGTCACGTACGCGTGGCAGAGCAGATGTTACTAAGCGATCCATAAATTCAAACATGCGTTCTCCACGAAGTGTAACTTTTACTCCAATAGGCATACCTTTTCTAAGTTTAAACGATGCAACATCTTTTTTTGAAACTGTTGCTATTGCTTTTTGACCAGTAATAATTGATAATTCTTCAATTGCATGATCAATAAGTTTTTTATCTGCTACAGCTGAACCTACTCCCCTGCTAAGAACAATCTTAAGAAGTTTTGGAACTTGCATAACACTTTTGTAACTAAAAGATTCTTTAAGGCTTGCAATAATTCTACTGTTGTAATCGTATTTTAGTCTTGGGGTATATGACATGATTTAAATAACTTCGTTTGTTTTTTTTGAATAACGTACTTTAACTCCTTCATCGTACCTGAAACCCACTCGTGTTGTTTTTCCGTCTGGGGTGACCAAAGATAAGTTGGATATATGTATTGGAGCTTCTTTTTCAGATATACCTCCTTGAGGGTTCTGAGCACTTGGTTTATTGTGCTTTTTAACTATATTAACACCTTCCACTATAGCCTTATTAGTTCCTTTTTTGATACTTATAATCTCACCTTCAGAACCCTTATTGGATCCAGAAATTACTCTTACCTTATCTCCCTTTTTAATTTTAATTCTCATTTTCTTTTAATTTATAATACTTCAGGAGCCAATGAAACTATCTTCATAAATTGCTTTTCCCTAAGCTCTCGTGCTACTGGTCCAAAAACTCTTGTTCCTCTCATTTCACCAGTTGGATTTAGAAGAACACAGGCATTTTCATCGAATCTTATGTAAGACCCGTCAGCACGCCTAACCTCTTTCTTAGTTCTTACAACTACGGCAATGGATACTTGGCCCTTTTTTATTGTTCCAGATGGAGAAGCTTCTTTTACAGATACTACAATTTTGTCCCCTATGTATGCATATCTCCTTTTCGTACCTCCTAATACACGAATTGTTAATACCTCTTTTGCACCTGTATTATCTGCTACTTTAAGTCTAGATTCTTGTTGTACCATTTATTTTGCTCTTTCAATTATTTCTACCATTCGCCAACACTTTGACTTACTTAATGGTCTTGTTTCCATAATTTTAACTGTATCTCCAATGTTACAATCGTTTTTATCATCATGGACTACATATTTTTTTGTTTTTAATACAAATTTTCCATACATAGGATGTTTAACTTTTTTTACCTCTGAGACTACGATAGACTTTTCCATTTTGTTGCTAACAACAACTCCTACTCTTTCTTTTCTCAAATTTCTTGTTTCCATGATTACCTATTATTCTTTTTTATTCAAAATAGCTGTTTTAATTTTAGCTATTATACGTCGAGTTATTTTGATTTGTATGGGATTTTCAATTGGCGAGATAGCGTGCGACATTTTCAATTCTAGTAACTTTTTCTGATACTCAACTAATTTATCCCTAAGATCTTGATTTGATAGTTTTATTATTTCAGTTTTTTTCATTTCTATTTTTAATTTTCAAAATCTCGAGCAACTATAAATTTCGTTTTGACAGGAAGTTTTTGTGCTGCAAGTCTCAAAGCTTCCTTTGCAATGCTATATGGAACACCAGCAACTTCAAAAATGACTCGTCCAGCTTTAGTAACCGCAACAAAATACTCTGGAGCTCCTTTCCCTTTTCCCATACGAACCTCAAGAGGTTTTTTAGTTATAGGTTTGTCTGGAAAAATTTTTATCCAAAGCTGTCCTTCTCTTTTCATGTATCTAGTTGCTGCAATTCGAGCAGCCTCAATTTGTCTGGAGGTAATAAATACTGAGTCAAGAGCTTTGATTCCAAACATTCCATTAGAGAGCTGATTTCCTCGAGACGAAAGTCCTTTCATCTTACCTTTCTGAGCTTTTCGATATTTTGTCTTTTTTGGTTGTAGCATGTATAATTATAATATTATTTCCGACGTCTTTGGCGATCAATTCCAGCTGTAGAATTTGCACCTGTCTGAGTTTTTTTAGCAATACCGATAAGAGGAGAAAGTTCTCTTTTCCCATATACCTCACCTTTCATAATCCAAACTTTAATACCCAACCTCCCATATGTTGTATGGGCCTCAACAATTGCGTAGTCAATGTCAGCTCGAAATGTAGATAAGGGTATTCTACCTTCTTTGTAGGACTCAGATCTTGCCATTTCAGCACCATTCAGTCTGCCAGAAATTTGTACTTTGATTCCTTCGGCATTCATTCTTATAGCAGCTGCAATAGCCATTTTAATAGCACGTCTGTATGATATTCTACTTTCGATTTGTCTAGCAATGCTTGAACCCACTAACTGGGCGTCAAGTTCAGGTCTTTTAATCTCAAAAATATTGATTTGTACTTCCTTTAAAGTTATTTTTCTTAATTCTTCTTTTAATTTATCTACTTCTTGGCCTGCTTTTCCAATTATAATTCCAGGTCGAGCTGTAGTTATGGTAACCGTAATTATCTTTAGCGTCCTTTCAATTATAACATTCGAGACACTCGCTTTGTGAAGGCGGGCATGAATATACTTTCTTATTTTTTCATCCTCCGCAATTTTATCTCCGTAGTTTCTTCCACCATACCAGTTTGAGTCCCATCCCCTTATGATCCCCAAACGATTACCAATTGGATTTGTCTTTTGTCCCATTTTATGCTTTAATTAAGTTTGATTGTAGTATAACAGTGACATGATTAGATCTTTTACGAATTCTGTGAGCTCTTCCTTGAGGAGCTGGTCTAAGCCTCTTTAACATTTTTCCTCCATCAACTTTAATTTCAGAAATGAAAAGTTTAGCTTTTTCAATGTCCTCTTTTTCATTTTTTAGTTGCCAATTTGAAATTGCTGATAGTAAAAGTTTTTCTAATTTTTTTGATGATTGCTTAGGACTAAATTTCAATATCGAGAGTGCACTATCTATTGATTTACCTCTGATTTGATCAGCAACTAATCTCATCTTTCTTGGTGAAGTAGGACAATTTCTAAGCATAGCAAGCGAGAGAGATTTCTTTGATTCCTTGATAGCTAAAGCAGACTGTCTTTTTCTGTTTCCCATGTCAAAATTTATTTATTTCCCTTATTTTTTGCTCCCGCATGTCCTCTAAAATTTCTAGTTATAGAAAATTCCCCAAGCTTGTGCCCAACCATGTTTTCAGTAATGTAAACAGGAATGAAAGTCTTACCATTATGTACGCCTATAGTTTGACCTACAAAATCTGGGGTTATTAATGAAGCGCGTGACCATGTCTTGATTACGGTTTTTTTACCATCCTCAACGTTTTTCATCAGTTTTTTTTCAAGACTATGATGAACAAATGGACCTTTTTTTAATGAACGTGCCATATCAATCTATTTTTTCCTTCTTTCAATTATAAACTTATTTGTTGACTTGGATTTTGCTCTAGTTCGAAAACCTTTTGCAGGAATTCCTTTACGGGATCTGGGATGTCCTCCTGAAGCTCTCCCTTCACCACCTCCCATTGGGTGGTCAACAGGATTCATAGCAACTGGACGAGTTCTTGGTCTTCTACCAAGCCATCTATTTCTCCCCGCTTTACCTGAAACTAAAAGTTGATGATCAGAATTTGACACTGAGCCTATTACAGCCATACATGTAACTAATATCAAACGAGTTTCGCCAGAGGGTAATTTAATAGTTGCAAATTTACCATCTCTAGCCATTAGTTGAGCGAATGCTCCGGCACTTCGTGCAATTGAGGCTCCCTTGCCTGGACTTAGTTCAATATTTGAAATTATTGTTCCCAATGGAATGTCTGATATAAACAAAGCATTACCAATTTCAGGAGTTGCATTTTTACCAGATACTACAGGTTGTCCAATTTTCAAACCGCTTGGTGCGATAATATATCTTTTTTCACCGTCTTCAAATTCGGTCAGTGCAATAAATGCTGATCGATTAGGGTCATACTCAATAGATTTTACTTCAGCTGGAATATTAAACTTGTTGCGTTTAAAATCAATTATACGATATCTTTTTTTGTGACCCCCACCAATGTAACGCGAGGTCATTTTCCCTTTATTATTTCGCCCACCAGTGCTTTTCCTAGGCTCTAATAAACTTTTTTCAGGTTTATCAGTTGTTATAGCATCAAAGCCGTTAACAACTCGAAAACGCTGGGCAGGTGTGATGGGTTTTAATTTTCTAACTGGCATTTTAATCTTTTATAAATTATCGTAAAAATCAATTTTATCACCCTCAGAAAGCTTCACGATTGCTTTCTTTATAGAATTGGATTTGCCATTTTGTATCCCATTTTTAGTGTAGCGTTTCTTTCTCACCGAACCATAGTTTATAGTAGAAACATTGTCAACTTTGACGTCATATATTTCTTCAACAGCTTTTTTGATTTGAATTTTATTTGACCTTTTATCAACCAAAAAAGTATACTGGTTTAGCCTCTCACTAATTTTTGAAGCTTTTTCAGTAATTATAGGTTTAAATAAAATATTCATAACTAACGGTTAAGAAGTGATTCAATTTTTGGAACTGCTCCCTCACTAATAATTAGATTGTTAGCATTTGAAATTCCATAAGTATTTAACTCAGAGTTAATTACAACATTTGAATTTTTTAAATTGCGCGACGACAAATATACATTTTTATTCAATTCCTCCAAGACTAAAAGATTTTTTTTACCAGCTAGGCCAAGGGCTGAGAGCATTTTTATAAATTCTTTTGTACTGGGTTTTTCCATTTGAAAGTCTTCAACTATAAAAATTGATTTTTCTTTAGCCTTAATGCTTAATGCGGATTTACGAGCTAATCGCTTAACCTTTTTATTTACTTTCTGAGAATAGTCTCTTGGGGTAGGACCAAAGATTCTTCCTCCTCCTCTGAAAAGTGGGTTTTTGATGCTACCGGCTCTTGCTGTTCCTGTTCCTTTCTGCTTTTTTATTTTTCTTGTGCTGCCTTTAATATCTGCACGTTGTTTTGTCTTATGTGTGCCCTGCCTTTTATTTGCCAAATAAGACTTTACGTCTAAATAAATTGCATGATTATTTGGTTCTACTCCAAAAACAGAAATATCTAGCTTAATTTTTTTGCTAGTTTTTTTACCATTTATTTTGTGTACGAATAATTCCATTATTTCTGAATAGTTACGTATGCATTTTTTGGACCTGGAACGGATCCTCTGAGAATTAGTAAGTTTTTTTCTGGGAGAACTTTAATTACTCTCAAATTTAGAATTTTAACTTTTTGGTTTCCCATCTGTCCAGCCATTCTCATACCTTTAAATACACGCGCAGGATAAGAAGCGGCTCCAATAGAACCAGGAGCTCTTAACCGGTTGTGTTGGCCATGAGTTGCTTGACCTACACCACCAAAGCCGTGCCTTTTTACAACACCTTGAAAACCTTTTCCTTTAGAAATTGCTGATACATCAACAAATTCTCCTTCTGTAAAATTCTCAACACTGATTTTGTCTCCAAGATTTATATCCCCGTCAAAATTTTTGAACTCTACTAATTTTCTTTTGACGTTTAAACTCGCTTTTTTAAAGTGACCTGACTCAGAATTAGTTACTTTTTTTTCATTTTTGTCATCATAGGCAAGTTGAATAGCTTGGTATCCGTCTGTTTCGTTAGTTTTTATTTGAGAAACAAAGCAAGGCCCAGCCTCTAATACAGTACAGGCAACATTTTTACCTAAATTGTCATAAAGACTTGTCATACCTATTTTTTTTCCAATTAAACCAGACATAGTAAATTATTTAAACTTTTATTTCAACCTCTACACCACTTGGCAGCTCAAGCTTCATTAGTGCGTCTATAGTTTTAGAAGAGGAGCTATAAATGTCAAGTAGCCGCTTATATGATGATAATTTAAATTGTTCACGTGATTTTTTATTTACGTGAGGAGATCTTAGTACAGTAAAGATTTTTTTATGTGTTGGTAAGGGTATAGGACCAGTTACAACTGCACCTGTATTTTTTACTGTCTTTACAATTTTGTCAGCTGACTTATCAACTAAATTGAAGTCGTAGGATTTTAATTTGATTCTAATTTTTTGACTCATTTTTTTATATTTTATCTGAAATTCCGTTTACCTCCGAAATTACAGTATCAGAGATGCTAGATGGAGTTTCAGAATAATGTGCGAATTCCATTGTTGAAGTTGCTCTTCCTGACGATAAAGTCCTTAAAGAGGTAACATATCCAAACATTTCAGATAAGGGTACTTCAGCTTTAACAACCTTAGCTCCTGCACGATCATCCATAGAATTAACTTGACCTCTGCGACGATTTAAATCTCCTACGATATCTCCCATGTTTTCCTCTGGTGTCAGGACCTCTAATTTCATTATTGGCTCCATTATAACTGGACTTGCGCCATGTGCAGCCTCTTTAAATCCAAGTTTAGCTGCTAATTCAAAAGATAGAGAATCAGAATCTACAGGATGAAAAGAACCGTCTTGCAAAGTAATTTTCATTGAATCTAATTCAAATCCTGCAAGTGGTCCATTATTCATAGCTTCCTTAAAGCCTTTTTCAACAGAAGGTATATACTCTTTAGGAATGTTACCACCCTTAATTAAGTTTACAAACTCTAGTCCAGATTTACCATTTTCACCAGGCTCCATCGTAAAAACAATATCAGCGAATTTACCTCTACCTCCTGTTTGCTTTTTATATACCTCTCTGTGATCTGATTTTGACGTAAGTGCCTCTTTATACTCTACTTGTGGTTTTCCTTGATTAACTTCTACTTTGAATTCCCGTTTCAGTCGATCAACAATTATATCAAGGTGTAATTCTCCCATCCCAGAGATAATAGTTTGCCCTGAAGATTCGTCAGTTTTAACTTGGAAGGTAGGATCTTCTTCAGCTAATTTACCTAATGCCATACCAAGTTTATCTACATCTGCTTTTGTCTTGGGCTCAACAGCTATTCCGATAACAGGATCTGGAAAATCCATGCTTTCAAGTATTATTGGTGATTTCTCAGCCGATAAAGTGTCACCTGTTTTAATGTCTTTAAATCCGACTGCCGCCCCAATATCTCCTGCTTCGATAAAATCAATAGCATTTTGTTTATTTGAGTGCATTTGATAAATTCTTGATATTCTCTCTTTATTGCCAGTTCTATTATTTAATACATATGATCCTGCATCAAGGTGACCTGAATAAGCTCTGAAAAAGGCTAACCTGCCAACAAAAGGATCTGTAGCAATTTTAAAAGCTAATGCAGAAAATGGCTCATTAACCATAGGCTTACGAGAAATTTCTTCATCGCTGTTTGGATTTGTACCTATTATTGCTTCTTTATCCTCAGGGGAAGGTAGGTAACGACAAACAGCATCCAAAAGAAACTGTACACCCTTGTTTTTGAAAGATGATCCACATATCATAGGAATTATACTCATATCTTGAGTTGCTGCTCTTAATGCACCATGGATTTCATCCGCGCTAATACTACTTGGGTCGTCGAAAAACTTTTCTAATAAGTTTTCATCATATTCCGCCACTGCTTCTATTAATTCTGCACGATACTTTTCAACCTCGTCTACCATATCATCTGGTATTGGTATCTCATCAAATGTAGATCCAAATCTTTCCTCGTGCCATACTATAGCTTTGTTAGTAACCAAGTCTACAATTCCCTTAAAATCTTCCTCCTCGCCAATATTTAAAACAATAGGAACTGCATTAGATTTTAACATTTCACGCACTTGCGTGCAAACATTTAAAAAATTTGCACCTTGACGATCCATTTTATTAACGAACCCAATTCTAGGTACACGGTAGTTATCAGCTAATCTCCAATTTGTTTCTGATTGTGGTTCAACTCCATCTACAGCTGAGAATAAGAAAACAAGTCCATCTAAAACTCTTAACGATCTATTTACTTCAACCGTGAAGTCTACGTGTCCTGGGGTATCAATTATATTAAAATGGTAAGGCTTGGAATCTGACGTTAGTTTGCCTTGTTCCTGTGGAAAATTCCAAATACATGTAGTGGCAGCAGATGTTATTGTAATGCCACGTTCTTGTTCCTGTTCCATCCAATCCATGGTTGCAGCGCCATCATGGACTTCGCCTATCTTATGACTAACACCGGTGTAAAAAAGAATTCTTTCGGTAGTAGTTGTTTTACCGGCATCAATGTGGGCTGCAATTCCAATGTTTCTAGTGTATTTTAAATCTCGAGACATAGTGATAAGTATTTTAAAATCTAAAGTGAGAAAAAGCTTTATTTGCTTCAGCCATTTTATGAGTATCTTGCCTTTTTTTGACAGCTGAACCCTCTTCTTTAGATGCGGCTAAGATTTCGCTTGCTAGTCTAAGAGCCATAGTTTTTTCATTGCGCTTTCTTGAAAAGCTTATCAACCATTTCATCGCCAAAGAAACTTTTCGATCCGGTCTTATTTGCATTGGTATCTGAAATGTTGCTCCTCCCACTCTTCTGCTTCTTACTTCAACATGTGGCATAACGTTTGAAAGGGCCTCTTTCCAAACCTCTAAAGCCGATTTCTCGTCATCCTGCTTTCTTTGATCAACTATTTCAATTGCATCATAGAAAATTGTAAAAGCAACTGATTTTTTTCCATTCCACATCATGTTGTTAACAAATCTTGTCACAAGTTGATCTTTAAATCTAGGATCTGGTTCTAATGGTCTTTTTTTGGCTTGCTTTTTTCTCACTCTAGGAAAATTTTTTACTTGCTTTTGGGTTTTTTTGCACCATATTTAGAACGTCTTTGAAGACGTCCTTCTACACCAGCTGTGTCCAATGCACCGCGTACAATATGATAACGAACACCGGGCAGATCTTTTACCCTCCCACCTCTTACTAGTACTATTGAATGTTCTTGTAGATTATGCCCTTCACCGGGAATGTATGCATTGACTTCCTTACCATTTGTTAGTCTAACACGCGCAACTTTTCGCATTGCAGAATTTGGTTTTTTTGGAGTTGTGGTATAAACTCTAGTACAAACACCGCGCTTTTGCGGGCACGAGTCAAGAGCAGCAGACTTGCTTTTCTTAGAAATGCTTACCCTTCCTTTTCTAACTAATTGTGCTATAGTTGGCATAAATTTGTTTAATAAAGCCGTTTTTAACGGCGTGCAAATGTATAGTTTTTTTTTGGTGTTTCAAACCCTATTATTGTAAAATTTAACCTTTTGACAAAAATTGTCTGTAATGGATTTATTGTGAACTTTAAACTACAGGATATTCAACATACAATACCACTAAAATTATCATAAAAATCAACTTTACCAATAGATCCAAAATTTTGTTTTTAAATCAAATTTTGATGTTCCGTACATTAGTAAGATTTTTCAATTTTAAATTAGTACTCATGCATAGATCTAAATTATTGTGAAATATTTTTTCTATTCTTTTTTTATTTTAAACACGTGTGTATCATTTGCACAAAATATTGGATCAAATGGTATAAAATCTGATTCTAGGATTAATGATTTATTTGAACTAATAAAAAACAAAGTCAGCAAGAATTCCTATTCTAATGCAGAAATAAAAGGGAGTGAGTATTTTGATGAAAAATTTAAACCTGCTGACGTTAAGTATATTGATAAAGACTTAAATCAAAATATTTTTTTGAGATATAACGCATACAGTGATGAACTAGAATTTACAAATAATCCAAAAACTCAAAGCTCAGACAAAATATTGATGAAAAATATAAATATCTCATGTCAAATTGAAGGGGAGAAATATATCTATACTGATTATATCGATGAAAATGATTCTAGAAAAAAAGGATATTTGATCGAATTATTTTCAGGAAAGAAATATGTACTTTATGAAAAAAAACTGAAAATTTTTATGGAAGGATCCAATGCAAAAACATCCTTAGAGAGGTCCTTTCCCCCACGTTTTGTTGAAAAACATAAATATTTTATTTCAAAAAACAACGCTATTAAAAAGGAAGTAAAACTCAACAAGAAAAATATAATTGATTTTTTAGGTATTGAAGAGGGGCTAATTAAAAAAATTATCAAGGAAAGAAAATTAAAATTCAAACAGCCTTTGGACTTAAAATTAATTTTGATAGAGGTCGAAAAGATTTTATGATGATTAGGGCTCTTTATCTCTAAAACACATTTTTTAATAATTTCATAAAATTCAGAAGTAATAATTATTAAAAATTTTATTTATAAACAAGTTTTTTAAAAACTCGGCAAAAAAGTTTTTTTTTTGTTTTTCAGGAACGAAATTCTTTAGATCAGAATTTATGTTTGCTGTGGAAAAAGTGAATTAATAATTTCAAAACAACCGATATTATTTAAACCCAGTAGCGTAAATATATTGAAGTGAGCACATTGTTTAACAATTTTCGTTTTTTTTTAAACTTTTTTCACAAATTTTTAACATATGTGTATTTTATTCCTTATTTTGCGCCACTAAAAACTAATTTTAATATGAAACAAATCTATTTATTTGCGGCTTTTTTGTTGAGCATTCAAGTAGCTCTCGCACAAATTACCGTAACAGGAAATGTTACTGATGACCAAGGCGTACCTCTACCTGGAGCGACTGTCGTGGAAGTTGGGACTAATAATGGTACAACAACTGATTTTGATGGAAATTATTCTATCTCAGTTAGTGATGATGCATCATTAGCCGTTAGTTTTGTTGGTTATCAGACAATAACTCTAGCAGTTAATGGTCAAGACCAATTAAACTTTTCACTAGAACAAGCTAATGAGCTGGATGAGGTAGTTGTAACATCGCTGGGTATTAAAAGGGAAGCAAAAGCCCTAGGATATTCAATCCAAACAGTAGGAAGCGATGACATAGTTAACTCTGGTTCTAACAATGCTCTTGATGCACTTGTAGGTAAAGCAGCCGGGGTCCAAATTACAAGATCTGCGGGTTCTGCTGGTGGTGGTTCTAGGATTCTGATTCGAGGGGTTACTTCGATGATTGGTAACAACCAACCGCTTATTGTAATTGACGGTATAATTACAAACAACGAAACATTAAACTCTGGATCGAGTACAGCAGGTACTGCTACTTCAAACCGTTTAATGGACTTAAACAACGATGATATAGAAAGTATCAATATTCTTAAAGGTTCTGCAGCAACTGCACTTTATGGTACTGCAGGTGCGCCTGGTGTTATTGTTATAACTACCAAAAAAGGTGAGGAAGGTGAAATGAGAGTTTCCTACACTCACTCAACAGGTGTTGATTGGTTATCTACAACTTTTAATCTACAAGATGAGTTTGCTCAGGGTAGAAATAGGAGTAGAAGTGATAGAACTCCGTATTGGAGATCTCCCGGTACAGGTGAATCAAGTTCTTATGGTCCAAGATTTACAGACTTAGAATACTCAACTGACCCTAACCACCCAGAAGCACCCTCAGCTAGTGACTTCGATGGTGATGGTAACTATATTTGGGACAAAAATGGTTTCTTAGTAACTAGAGGAACTGGAAACGGTACACCTGCAAATAATTATCAGGATAATTACCGTGGATTCTTTAGAGAAGCTATACAATCACTAAACAACTTAAGTATTCAAGGTGGTACAGAAAAAGCTACATATGCCTTTTCAACTTCATTCTTAACAAATGAGGGTATAGTGCCTAATGAAGAATATGGGAGAAAAACTTTTAGATTAGCTGGAACTCTTCAGGCTAGTGACAAATTAAAATTAGCTACTACTTTTAACTTTGTTAGGTCTGACTATTCAAGAATTCAGCAAGGTTCAAACACATCTGGATTATTATTAGGTTTATATAGAACTCCTATAACGTTTGATAATGCAAATGGTTTTAGTCCCGAGAATGCTGTCGATGAACCGTCATCTTACATATTTGCCAACGGTAGACAAAGAAACTATCGTGGTGGTGGTGGTTACGATAATCCATATTGGTTAATAAATAACGCTCTTAGAGATGAGACTGTAAACCGTGTTTATGGTAGTTTTACTGCTGATTGGACTCATAGTAAGTGGTTAAATGCCTCGCTAATTATTGGGGCTGACTTTACCAGTGATAGTCGTAAGCAAAACTTTGAGTTGGGTTCTAGAACAAGATCAACTGGTTATGTATCCCTAACTCAATACAATTCATTTTTAACTGATGCGATCTTAAATATTAGTGGTGGTGATGCCATTACTGACAAGTTAAATTTAAACTACCTTGTTAGTGCTAACGCATTTGACAGAACACGTTCTGCTCTTAACTCAAATGGTTCTAACTTTGCTTTCCAAGGATTTGTTAATCTTGCAAATGCATCAAACATCGCGGGTAGCGAATCTTTTTTAAGAACTACTCAAATGGGTTTTGTTGGACAAATAGAAATGGATTGGGATAGTACATTCTATCTAACACTTGCTGCAAGACAGGATTATGATTCAAGACTTGGTGTACCAGGAAGAGAGTTTAACGCTGGTGACTTCTCATTTGTATATCCTGCGGCATCTTTATCAATTCTTCTTAGCGAATTATTACCACAAAGTGATGCATTAAGTTTTGCTAAAATTAGAGCATCATGGGCACAAGTGGGTGGTCCACCTCCTTTTGCTTACTTAACTACTTCTGGTTATTCTATTACAAGTGTTGGAGACGGATGGGGTGATTCACTTTCTTGGCCAATTCAAGGTGTTACCGGTTTTGAAATCGATAGTATTCTTGGAAACAGTGAGCTTACTTCTGAGCTTACAGAGGAAATAGAATTTGGAATCGACTTTAGATTTTTCAATAATAGAATAGGGTTAGACGTTGCTTACTACGAAAGAAAAATGAGTGATGCTATATTAAACGCATCATTACCTCCATCTACTGGTTATAACAATGTATGGTTAAACTCAGGTAGAATGACAGGTAGAGGTGTTGAAGCTACGTTAAACTTAGGTATAGTTGAATCTGAAAATTTCAGTTGGAATTCTCAAATCAACTTTACTAGTAATGAAAACATAGTAGAAGAGTTAGCGCCTGGTCTTGACAAATTATTCTTAGCTGGATTCTCAAGTGCTGGTTCATATCTTATAGCTGGTAACCAATACGGTGCAGTTGTAGGTGGAACATATTTGAGAACTGGTTCTGGTGGACCAAATGATGATGGACTTAACATTCCTGAAGGTGATGTTGTAATTAATGCTGATGCATCTTCAAATGAATATGGTTTCCAAGCAGTTGATCCAGTTCAAAGAGCGATTGGTAATCCAAACCCTGATTTTATTTTAGGTTGGAATAACCAAGTCAAATTAGGTCCTGTAAATGTTGGGTTCTTACTTGACTGGAGAGAAGGAGGAGACATGCTAAATGGTGTTGCTTGGGCTCTTTCATTCTTTGGTAGGTCGCAATTAACTGCAGATACAAGAACTGAAGCACCAACTCCGATACCTGGTGTATTGCCTGACGGCTCTCCAAATAACATACCTGTTGTTAGAGACCAGTACTACTACCAGTCTTCAGTTGGAGGTTTTGGTTCAGTATGGGAGCAATTCGTTCAAGACGGTGGATGGATAAGATTACGTGAAGTTAGTTTAGGTTATGACATTCCTTTATCAAGTATTGGAATTGATTTTATCGATAGCGCAAATCTTAGTGTTGTAGGGAGAAACCTATGGTATTCTACTGACTATAATGGTGTAGATCCAGAAACATCGCTTACTGGTGTTGGTAATGGGCAAGGTGTTGATTACTTCAACATGCCAGCTACTAGATCAGTTTTGGCCAAACTAAAATTAAATTTATAAAATCATGAAAAGATTAAATTATTTTATTGTAATATCACTTAGCATAATAATTTTTAGTGCTTGTGAGTCTTTTATTGCAGATGACATAAACTTAGATCCTAACAATCCAAGTTCGGTATCTTACAATGCAATATTACCAAGTATCCAGATTAGACATATTGATGTTTATGGCGGTCAAACTTCAAGGGTTAACTCAATGTTTGCTCAACAAACTGAGGGCGTTGCAAGACAGTGGTCTTCATTTAATGATTACTCAGGATTGCAGCCTGTACGTTTTAATACTGTATGGGACATTTACTACGAAGACATACTAGTTGAAGTCAACTCAATGATTGTTGATGCTTCTGAAGATGGTTATAACCACTATGCTGGTATTGGTCAGATTCAGAAAGCTGCTGCTTTGTTAGATATGACAGACTGGTGGGGGAGTATTCCTTATACAACTGCTGCAACAGGTATTGAGGAAGTTAATCCTACATTTGATAGTCAAGAATCGATCTATACAGAAGTTTTCAATCTTCTTGCTTCAGGTTCTTCACTTGTAGCTGGAAGTGATGGTGGGTTCGCCGTTGGAAATGATGACGTCATTTACGGTGGTGATACTAGTAAATGGATCAAGGCAGCAAGTGCAATTAAAGCACGAGCTCACCTACATTTAGGGCAATATGCAGAAGCTTTAGCAGCAGCCAAAGCATCTTTTACCTCACAGGATGATAGTATGACCTACACTTTCGGAACTACCCAACAAGCTGGTTGGTGGAGGTTTAACGATGGTAGAACAGGTGATATTGAATTCCATCCATATTTAAGAGGTTTAATGACTGACTTAAATGATACGGATAGACTTGCTGTATGGGATCAGACATTTATAACTAGTCATCCATATATGCTGCCTAACTATGAGCAGGCTTACATCTCATACAGAGAAATTCAGTTTATAATCGCTGAATGTTTAAAGAGAACAGGTGGAAGCGCTGCAGAAATGGAAACAGCATACTTAAATGGTATCAAGGCTTCTTTCCTTGAAACTGGACTAACAGAAGCTGAGTACGATACTTATGTTGCTCAAGCTGCAGTGAATCCAGGAGGAGCAAGTTTAGATTTAGAAGATCATATTTTAACTCAAAAATATATTGGTTTATTCATTCAACCTGAAGTCTTCAACGATCTACGAAGAAATGATTTTCCAGATTTAGTTCCAACCTCAGGTTCACAAATACCCGTTAGATGGAATTATTCTGGAGATGAAATATTATTCAATCCTAACGTACCAGCTGGAACTACGTTATTTTCTCCAAGAAATAGTTGGGACAATAACTAAGCTTTCAAATATCTAAAACAAAAGCCACCTCATAAGGGTGGCTTTTTTTATTTAATTAGTTATATTTTAGTAAATTAGCCGTCCGAAAAACAAACTATATTATGAAATATCTTTATGCTATATTGTCTTTGTTGTTATTCACTCATTTGTCAACAGCTCAAAGAACAATTACTGGAATCGTTTATGACGATCAAGGAGTACCACTTCCAGGAGCAACGGTTTTACAAGAAGGTACAAATAATGGTACTACTACCGATTTTGATGGTAACTATTCAATAACTGTAGAAGACGGTGTAGAGATATCAGCAAGTTTTGTAGGTTATGAATCATTAACAATCTTAGTTGATGGTCAAGATCAAATTGACTTTATATTACAGCTTGGTAATCAGCTTGATGAAGTTATAGTTACCTCCCTAGGTATTAAACGCGAAAAACAGGCTCTTGGATATGCTGTGTCAGAAGTTAATAACGATGCTATAGAACAAAGAGCTGAAGGAGACATCGGAAGAGTTTTAACTGGAAAGGCATCGGGAGTTCAAATTACCAATCAGAGTGGATTATCAGGATCTGGTACTAACATAATAATCAGAGGATTTAATACCTTCTCACAAGGAAATCAACCTTTATTTATAGTGGATGGAATTCCATTTAGTAGCGAGACAAATTCTCAGGGGAGTTTTGTAGATGGTAACAATGGGTCATCACGTTTTCTTGATATTGATCCGAATAACATAGAATCAGTTAGTGTTCTTAAAGGATTAGCCGCAGCTACTCTTTATGGTACGCAGGGAAGAAATGGAGTTATTTTAATTACTACAAAATCGGGTAGTTCTTCTAGCGGTGAGGCAAGTAAAAATGAAATAACAATTAATTCTTCTTACTTCAATGTCGAATTTGCTTCTAAACCAGATTATCAAATGCAGTATGGTAATGGATTTGATCAATCCTTTGGCTGGTTTTTTTCAAATTGGGGACCAAGCTTCGATGAAGGTGGACCAGCTGGATGGGGTGGACAATCCTCAATTAATGGTGCTGTTTCTGGAACACCAGGTTTCTTGAGACATCCATTTACTACAGCAAGTTCAGCAACTGGAATCCCGCAAGTATTAGATGCACTCGGGATAGCACCTGACGAACTTTATGAATGGAAACCATATGACAGTGTTGGAGGGTTTTTTAGGACTGGACATGTTTTTAGTAATAATATCAATGTAAAAGGCTCTACAAGTGATGGAACTGTAAATTATAACATAAATTACGGAAATCTTGAAGACGTTGGTTTTACACCAGGAAATACAGTAAACAGAAATACGCTAAGCTTCGGTGGTAATTCTCAACTTTCAAACGGCATTGTAGTTGGAGGTACATTGAACTTTTCTCAAACAAAATTTCAGACCCCTCCAGTAGCCGCAAATTATGGGAGTAATGTTGGTGGTGAGGGAGCTTCAGTTTTTGCAAATGTTTTTTATACACCTAGAAGCGTTGATTTAATGGGACTACCCTACCAAAACCCAGTTACTGGTGAGTCAATTTATTACAGGCAAAACAATTCAATTCAACATCCTCTTTGGACGGTAAACAATACAGCTAATATTCAAAATACTAATCGAGTTTTCGGTGGTGCAAACATATCATATGGGATAAATGACAATCTGAACGTTTCTTATAGATATGGACTCGATGTTTATTCCGAAAACAACATAAACTATTCAAATAAAGGAGGTAAAACAGGTTCACTGGTTAACCGAAACGGTATTTACGAAACTTGGAATAACACAAAATCAATATATAACCATAACTTCAATGTGAGCGGCGATTATGACATTGATGACTTTGGAATAACTTTTAACGTTGGAGTTGACTCTAGAAGTGATACATTTGATCAAAATGGAACTCGTAGTACTGGGCAGCAGGTTTTTAACGTTTTAAGGCATTTTAATTTTGAACAGCAGGATGAAATTCAATACTATGAAAAAAGGAATATCATCGGTGCTTTCGCACAAACAGAGATTGATTATAATCGATATGTTTATCTTACACTTGCTGCAAGAAAAGATTGGGTATCAAATTTATCCGAGGAAAATAGATCTATAATTTATCCATCTGCAAGTGTATCATTTATTCCCTCTCAAGCTTTCCCAGAGATCAAAAGTAATCTCCTTAATTTCGTTAAAGTAAGAGCAGGCTATGGAACCTCTGCTAATTTCCCATTTGGTTATCCTATTGCTGCAACTTTAAATATCGACACTCAATCATTTATTAAAAACGGTGGATATGTGATTTCTAATACTTCTGGTTCCGTGTTAGGTAATCCTAACCTAAAGCCAGAAAGAATTGACGAGATTGAGTTTGGAATTGAAGGTCGTTTCTTAGAAAACAGACTTACGTTAGATCTCTCGATTTACAATAAAAAAACAAATGACTTAATTATTAATAGACCTCTAGACCCTTCCACTGGATATACTTCAACTCAAACTAATATTGGTTTAATTGAAAACAAAGGTGTTGAACTTGATCTTTCGATGAACTGGTTAGAAAATTCTGAAGGTTTAAATTGGAGTAGTTCTTTTAATTGGTCTACAAATGATGCAATAGTAATTGATCTTGGTGAAGATACTGACAGAATAGTCTATGCAGGTTTTGGCACTTTAGGTAATGCTGCTATTCCTGGAGAATCTCTTGGATCAATAATTGGATCTTCAATTACAAGGTATGGTGGTTCTATAGAAGACTCTAGGTGGATTGATGCTGGTGACCCCGTTGTGAATAACCAAGGTAGTTATGATGAAACTTTTGATCCAACAATAATTGGTGACGCAAATCCAGATTGGATTGCCAATTTGAGTAACTCCATATCATATAAAAATTTAAGTTTAAATTTTTTATTTAATTACCAGCAGGGTGGAGATATTTTTACCTACACAGTGGCAACTCTTTTAGGAAGAGGTTTAACAACTGATACGTTGGACAGAGAACTTAGTTTTGTTCTACCGGGTGTTAATTCCAATGGTCAGCCTAATACTAAAATGATAAATAATTCTACATTCTATTTTAGCAATGTCTTATATGGTCCTGATGAAATGCTAGTTTATGATGCTAGTCATTGGAGATTGGGCGAGGTTTCACTTACTTACAGTTTACCTAACAAAATTATTGAGAATACTCCATTTGGAAGTATATCAGTAACTGCCTCAGGATTCAATCTAGCTTATAATGCTTGGAACACACCTAAAGGAACTAATTTTGACCCTAATATTGCAGGTGTAGGTGTTGGTAATGGAAGAGGATTTGATTTTCTTAATGGACCAAGTGCCAGAAGGTACGGTGGAAGTATAAAACTTACATTTTAAATATGAAACTTATTACAATGAAAAACAGCAAAAACATCTTAACTCTCTTTTTATGTGTTTTATTTACATTGGTATCCTGTGATACACTCGAATTAGACTTAACTGAAAATCCTAATGCTTTAAGTCCAAATCAAGCAGATGCAGGTTTCTTTCTAAATTCTATTCAAATAGATTTTGCTTTTTGGGTAAGTAGTATGGGGGATAGAGGTGGTGAATTAACTCGAATAAATTATATGTCTGGGAGAACTTATAATAATGTTTATTCGCCTGATAGTTGGAATGGAGTTTGGTCATCTGCTTACCGAGGTATGCTTGAGGACATCCGCCTAATGAATATTCTAGCAGATGAAGCTGGGCTTACATACCACAGAGGGATGGGTAAAGTATTCCAAGCCTATATATTATTAACTCTAGTGGATTATTTCGGTGATATTCCTTACACAGAAGCTCTTCAAGGTGCTGAGGCAATATTGAATCCTGTTTCTGATAGTGGAGAAAGCGTATATAATGCAGCAATATCTACACTTGAAAGTGCAATCTCAGACTTTAATTCTGGAGGTCCAGTCCCTTCAAATGATTATTACTATCAAGGAGATGCCGACAAATGGATCAAAGCAGCAAATAGTATAAAGAAAAAGGCACTTTTAAACTTGGGTGATTTTTCAAATTATAACTCAATAACTAACTATATTGTAAATCCTTCTGATGATTTCCAATTTGTTTGGGGAACAAGCCCTGCAACTCCCGACACAAGACATCCATTGTATAGATCAAACTATACTTCAACTGGAGGTGGAGAATACATGTCAAATTGGCTAATGTTTAACATGATAAATGGGCATGCTAGTAATACTGACCCAAGAATAAATTACTACTTCTATAGACAAGTTGATAATACACCTGGATTTGATAGCTCTGCTGATGAAGAAGTTTTAGAGTGCGGATTACCTGGATATTATGTCCCTCCACAATTACGTGGCAGTGACACTCCTTTCTGTGCTCCTACAAATTCCTCAAGTAAGCCAGCAAATGGATATTGGGGAAGAGATCATGGAAACGATAATGGAATTCCCCCAGATGGATTTAAACGAACTCTTAGAGGGGTTTATCCCTCAGGTGGAGCCTTTGATGACGAAAGTTTTGAAGGAAAAGTTGACGGAGATGGTTTAGGAGGTTTTGGAATTACTCCTATATTGTTGTCATCTTGGATGCACTTCATGAATGCTGAAGTAAATGTTAATACTGGAGGTGACCCAACCAATGAAACTCTTATAGCCCTTGAACAAGCATTAATAAAAACAGATGATATAGGTGGGCCTGAGCTTAGTGATGAAAATGTTTCAAATTATATCGCAGCATTTACATCAGATTGGAATGCATCAAGTTCGACAGAAGAGAAATTAGACATGTGGGCTACAGAATTCTTTATATCGTTGACAGGTAACGGCATCGATGCATATAATTCTTACAGAAGAAATGGCTATCCTAGATCTTTACAACCTAATATTGAACCAGATCCAGGACAATTTCCATTAATACAATATTATCCAGCAAATTATGTCAATACGAATAAAAATGCTGATCAAAGAAGCTCTAAAACAGAGCGCGTTTTTTGGAACTCTGATGGGCCTACAAGCTTGAAATAAACATAAATATGAAAAAATTAATATCACTCATAACTATTGTAATTTTATTTTACACATGTGAAAGCCCCGACAATACGGTTAACTTTGTTCTTGAAAACTTTGAAAAAGGAGCAGTAATTAGGACTATTGGTACTAACGGCGACTATAATTTCTATGATCAAAGTAATTCAATATTTGAATTAGAATTTGAAGAACACGATGCTGAAAATGGTGATTTGATGGAAAACGTCGAAGTTTATATATCAGTGGATGGTAGTGCTGAAATTCTATATAAAACTATACAGCCTTCTGAATTTTCTATAGGACCTACTGGACTTCCTAGAACTATACTTAGAATTCCTCTCACAGATGTCAAAAGTCAAATTGGATTTATAGGCGGTAGTACTATTAAAATAAGACTTCAATTGAATCTTAGTAATGGAAAGTCATATTCTGAAGATGAAGTAACTGGATCTATGACAGGTTCCTATTTTTCTTCACCATTTGTTTATAATAAAATTGTTCTGTGTAACGTAGTTGACGGATCAGCAATACCTGGAGTTTATACAATAAAAATGCAGGATTCATATGGTGATGGATGGCAGGATAGCAGGTTAAAACTAACTGTTGACGGACAAGTTTATTTCTTTGCAATTCCAAGCCCCTACACAAGTGGAATAGAAATAAATAAAACTTTAGAAGCTTACACGGGTGATGATAATTCAGGATATTCAACAGTCACAATACCTTCAAATGCCACAAATATGAGGTGGGAGTGGATCGTAGGTAGATACCCTGAGGAAACTTCATATACTATATCCTATACAAAACTTGATGGGTCAAGAGGTCAAGACAGCTTTAATGAAGCCAACGGTCCTGGGGGAGAAAAGATATTAAGCATTTGTCAGTAGATTTATAAGAAGCATTCTAAGGTAGCCCTTTAAATCAATACTTTGTAATCCATTCTACGGATAAACGTATCCTCTCCAAAAAGAAGTATCTCCTTTATACTTCCAAACAACTTCTTTGTCTTTTGTTACCTCCCAATATCCATAATCACCTTCACAAATTAATGTATTCCCATTGGGTAGGCGTATACATCCAGATAGTTTAGCACTAAATAAATTAACATCAGAAAATTCCCAAACTAATTCTGGCTGTAACCAATCTTTAGGGTCTTTTTCAAATTTTTGGGGAAAGGTAAATTCATAAACTGCAGACTGGTTATTTTTTGATCCGTTCATGTAAATCAAAAAATTATCCAGGCTTTCTGGATGAAGAGAAACAATATTTGGATGATGATTATTGAAAAATATGCGTTCACGGGAAGAATCAAAAGTATTTGGATTACCAAATCGAAAAGCCAAATCTCCTTTTTCAGTTTTAGTAACCTCGGTATCATATTGATGAGGAATAGCCCAAATCTCACTATAAAAATTTACACTTAATAATATCAAATTTCTTTTTCGGTCATAGCACAGTCCGTTGGCATGCATTAAATCTCCATTTTCAATTTGGTTATAATTAAGATCTATTTTTTGAGGGTATTCTGATATTTTACCATAATTAGGTTTGATTGAATCAAAATCCTGAATTAAGTGGTCTACACTCCTCCATTCCCATACCACAGAATCATTATTAGGATTAATTTCAATAATTTTTTCTAGAAAAATTTCTCCGGTTCCACTAAACCCAAAATTTATTGCTTGTTCTTCTGTAAATCGCTCCCAAACTAGTAACAAAACATTTCCATTAGGTAAAATCTCAAAATCATGATGTGCAAGTTCATTTTCGTTATTGACTTCGTATTGCCACTCTAATATTCCACTTGGATTAAATTTTTTAACAATTCCACCATATCCACCAAATGAAAAGAATACATTATCTGATTTAAAAAGTCCGATCAAACTGCCATCTATAATTAGTTCTAAATCATTCCCTAATTTTGAATCAAAATTCCATACATTTAGTTTCTCTCCTGTCTTATCAGTTAAATATGCCCTATCCCCTCCATTTTCAATGATAAAAATAGGATTGGGATCAATTTTTTTTGGATTATAGATTTTTATCTCACTACTCAATTCAGGAATAGGTAAAAAAATTGCAGTTAAATTTAAATCGTCAGTTAGAACAAATTCAAATTCTTCTTGTTCTAAATCTTCAGGGAATCCTTTCCAACGATCAAAATAATACCCTGAATCTGCTGTAGCTTTAAAAACAACTCTGCTATTTATGTCATATGTGCCTAATTGGGGTTTTACTTTACCATTCCCTTGGATTTTGAAATTAATTGATACAAGAGATTTAGATTTTATTATTGGTTCAGATGAACAATTTAAAAATGAAAATATTACTAAAATATTTAAGCAATGAGATAAATTATAAATAAATTTTCTTTTCATAACATTCTCAAATTATGAAAGAAGTTATAAAAAATCAACTCTTTAAAATTTATTGTTTTTTATTGCCCTTAAAGAATTAGTTATTTTTGTAAAATGAAAACAACTAATGTATTTGGAATACATTCTATAATAGAAGCAATTAAGTCAGATACACCCATTGAAAAAGTTTGGCTATTAAAGGGCGGAAAAAGTAAACTTTACGATAGATTAATTTACACTCTAAAATCTAAAACTATTCCATTTAGTTTCGTACCAGAAGAAAAGTTGGAACATTTATCAAAAAAAAATCATCAGCGAGCTGTTGCTAGAATTTCTTCAATTAAAACATTTGAAATGGAGCCACTAATTGAAGAGATTTTAGAAAAAAAAGAATTACCAGTTTTTGTTTTATTAGACTCTATAACGGATGTTCATAATTTTGGAGCTATTATACGTTCATCAGTTGCTGCAGGTGTAGATGCTGTGTTTACACCTATTAGTAATAGTGCTCCTCTAAATGGAGATGTTGTTAAAACTTCAGCGGGTAATATTTTTCATATACCAATATCCAAAGTGAAAAATCTTAAAGATGTAATTTATAACCTTGAAGCTAATGAAGTTTCTGTTGTTGCAATTACTGAAAAAGCCGAAGAGAAAATTTATAATAAACCTTTAAATGTTCCTATCGCTATTGTTTTGGGGTCTGAGGAAAAAGGAATTTCGAAAGGACTACTTGAAATAATAGATAATCATGCTAGTATACCAATGCAGAATGAGATTAACTCTTTAAATGTTTCAGTAGCTTGCGGTATAACTTTATTTGAAATAGTAAGACAAAGAATTTAATAATTGTTACTTTAAATATTCTTAATAATTCTTCTTCCAAAAAAATGGTGAGAATAATATTAGTACAGTAAACAGTTCTAGACGACCTAACAACATTAAGAAAGTTGCCCACAATTTACCTATTTCAGAAAGTGATGAATAACTATGGCTAGGTCCGTAAGAACCTAAGGCAGGGCCTATATTACCTAAGGTTGAAGCAGCTAATCCTAAAGAAGACTCAAAATCTGTACCAAGAATTCCAAAACCTATGGATCCCACGATAAAACTCAACATATATAAAATAAAAAAACCCAAAATATTTAAAGAGATTGACTCACTGACGGTTTTATTGTTATACCTAGACTGAATGATTGCATTTGGATGTAATGCTCTTTTAAATTCTAAAAAACCTGTTTTAATCATCAACATATGGCGAACTATCTTTACACCACCTGAGGTTGATCCAGATGATCCTCCTAAAAACATGAGTCCAAAAAATATTATTGTCACTATTGGTGCCCATTGGGTAAAATCATAGGTTACAAATCCTGTTGTTGTTATAATTGAAACTACCTGAAATATTGCATTACGTATTGTAGGTTCTATAATATTTAAAATTGAATCACTAGGAAGATTTTGAGATAATAAAATAAAAATAATCACAAGTAAAGAGAAAAAGATTATAAAGCGAGAGTAAAGCTTAAATTCCTCATCCTGAAAAATCTTTTGGAATTTATTAGTAAAAGCAAAATAGCTTAAAACAAAATTAGTTCCTGCTAAAAACATAAATATTATGATTATGTATTGAATTAATGGTTTATCATTCCAAAAAGCAATGCTCTCGCTTTTTGTAGAAAATCCCCCTGTTGAAATTGTACTCATAGCGTGATTTACAGCATCAAAAATTGTCATCCCAGCACTATATAATAAAATTGTTTGAACAATTGTGTAAGTCAAATAAATTAACCACAAACGTTTAGCAGTATCTGTTATTCTTGGATGTAATTTGTCACTAGCGGGTCCAGGAGCTTCTGCCGAAAATAGTTGAGTTCCACCTATACCTAGAAAAGGAAGGATAGCGATTGCAAGCACAATAATTCCCATTCCACCGATCCAATGAGTAGTTGTGCGCCAAAATAAAATTCCTTTAGGTAAAGAATCTAGTTTATCTATAATAGTTGCTCCAGTTGTAGTGTAACCTGACATTGTTTCAAAAAAACTTGAGGTAAATTGTGGGATTACACCCGTCATAATATAGGGAATGGTTCCTGTAAGAGCCATTAAAATCCACCCTAGAGTAACAATTAAATACCCTTCCCGTTTTTGAATCTGCTTTTCATATCTCCTTCCAAAAAATAAAAAAACAAACCCTATTGAGAGAACAATTAAAGAGGAAGTAGCAATCTCCTTGACAAAACCATCATTAGACAACAAACTTATTAATGAAGAGACCAACATAAAGCCACCATTTACAAGTAACAAAACTCCCATTAAAAAAACTACGATTTTGTAATTGAAATAATTATACATAAATCACAAAAATAAGCGTTCAATTCGCTTAATTGATCTTGGCAGACAACAAACAACAATTCGATCTCCAGGAATAATTTGATAATCACCTAAAGCTGTAACTCCCTTTCCCTCTTTTATAACACCGCCAATTATTGCCGTTCTCGGAAAATCAATATCTTTTATTTTATAATTCGCCACTTTAGAATTTGGATTAACAACAAATTCCAAAATTTCAACATTTAAATTATTTAAAGTTTTCATATCCACTACATCCCCTTTTCTGACGTATCTAAAAATGGTATTTGCAGTAAGTAATTTTTTATTAATTAGGGTGTCAATACCAATCGAATGCGATAGTTGAAAATAATCCATGTTTTCTACTAGCGCAATGGTTTTTTTAACTTGTTTGGAATGGGCCATTAAACAACTCATTATGTTGGTCTCTGAATTTTCTGTCACAGATATAAAGGCATCCATTGAAGAAAGATTTTCCTCATCTAATAATTCAGCATTTCTTCCATCTCCATGAATAATTAGAGCATTTGGTAATAGCTCTGAAATCTCAAACGCTTTTTCCTTATTCTTTTCTATAAGACTTACATTAAATTTTTTTTCACACAATTCTCTAGCAGTATTGAATCCTATTCTGCCTCCTCCAAGTATCATTATGTTTTTTATTGAGGTTTTTGTTTTTCCTGTTAGCTTGTAAATTTCTTCTACACCTTCTTTTGATGTAATAAAAAATACAGTATCACCAACTTCAAATACTGTGTCACCTCTTGGTATTATAGTAGTTTGTTTTCCTTTTCTTTGAACTGCTACTGGCATAAAATGGACATCTGAAAATATTGAAGCAGCTTCCTTAACAGTGTTGCCAACAAATGGGACCTCATCTTCTAATCTAGTTCCTATTAAAGTTAATGCTCCTCCCTCAAATTCATAACTATTTGAAAAAGCTGACTGATCAAGTAATTGCTGTATTTCTTCAGCAGCTAATTCTTCAGGTGAAATTAGTTCATCAACACCAATATCTTGAAAGCTTATTAAATCTTGAGCCTTAATCAGCTCAAAATTAGATATTCTAGCTATAGTCCTTTTGCTACCTAATTGTTTAGCTAAAGCACATATAGTAATATTTGTAGCCTCTTCTGCTGTAACTGCAATAAATAAATCTGAAGTATCAACTTGAGCTTCTTGCATTAATTTTAAAGACATTGCATCGCCACGAATAGCACGAATATCCAAGTGTGATTCTGCATAATTTAATCGGTCTTTATCAGTATCTATTAAAGTAATATCCAATGACTCGTAGGAAAGGAGCTTAGCTAGATGGAAACCAACCTCACCCCCTCCAGCAATAATTATTTTCATAAATATTTATCCAAAAAGTTTGTAAATATACGAATATTAGATCTGCCCTTAAGAAACGATCTTTCTAAACTTATTTAAAAATCGTTAAAAATATGTTTGTAAAAGTTATTGGGTTTAAATAAAATTTCAATAAAGAAGGTATTAAAATAATAATTACGAAGTCAGGATAAAACTACTGAAAATAATACTTAATTAAATCACAATATTTTTATAAAAATTAGGTTTATAAACTAGGAAGTAAATCTAAAAAAAAGTGAAAACTTTAGTTTGTTTTGCAAAAAAATCAAAAAAATAAATTCTACTTATATAAGTTGGTTGTGGTTTTTATCACACAATTTTCAATTGCTCAATATCCAGAGGTAAGAGAAAAAATAATTAACCTTCCAAATTTTGACTACAAGACGTTGCACTATGGATATTTTTTAGGGACAAATCAATATGATTTTAAATTCGAATATATTGATTCGTATTATGAAGAATTGATGTATAGAGATATCACAGTAAATCAAAAAAACGGATTTAATGTAGGACTCATTGGAGATTTAAGAATTAATAAATATCTTAATTTAAGATTTGAACCTGGACTTTATTATAATCAAAGGGATTTAGTATATCCAGAATATGTGGAGTTTACAAGGGAATCAGACAGGTTCCGAGAAATCAAATCAACTTATATCCATTTGCCCTTGTATTTAAAAATTAATGCAAAAAGAATTAATAATTTTCGCCCTTTTATACTAGCAGGTGTTTCAACAGATTTTAATCTTTCAAGTAACGAAAATAATAGTGATGATAATGCAAGTAATGTTTTTAGGACTACTACAAAAAGTTTTAACTATGAATTAGGGTTAGGTTTCGAATTTTATTTGTACTACTTCAAATTTTCTCCATCATTAAGAGGTATTTTTTCACTACAAAACGAATTGATTCAAGATGCCTCAGAAGAAAGTCCTTGGACAAAAAATGTAATTAACATGTTTAGTAGAGGATTATCATTAATTATAACATTTGAATAATTAAACCTATCTAAAAATTTCACTTAAGAAAATAGCTGCTGATGTAGCTACGTTTAAACTGTTTGCCCCATTTGTTAATCTTTTGTTAGGTATTGTGATTTTTTCGTCAAGAATTTTATTTATGGATTCTGAAATCCCATTTGACTCGTTTCCAAAGACATATATAGCTTTTAAAGGTAGTTTTTTTTTATATATTGAATTCCCATTCAAGGTAGCACCAAAAATAGGCTTTTCAAGTGATTTTAAATAATCGTCTAAGTTAGGCTGATAATTGCACCTAACTCTTGCTATAGAACCCATACTAGACTGGATTACTTTTGAGTTATAACAATCAACAGTGTCCGAACTACAAACTAATTCATCAACTCCAAACCAGTCACAAAGGCGAATTATAGAACCCAAATTTCCTGGATCAATTAATTTATCAATTGCTATAGTCAGTAAGCTAGGTTTTGTCTTTATTTTATTGGTTATTTTAAAAACACCTAGAACTGGGCTTGGAGTTTTTAAATGGGAAATTTTTTTCATTACCGAAAAATCAATTTTAATAGCTTTTGGATGAAAATTATCTTCCAATGAATATAGAGATTGAGCATGCCAAGAAGAATTAATTAGATCATTAACAATTTTTTCACCTTCAGCAACAAAATATCCAAATCTTGTTCGATATTTTTTATGCTTCAATTTAAGTATTTGTTTAAGTTGATTCTTACTCACCATAAAAATGACTTATTTTTGATTTATAAAAACATAAAACTTAGTGCATAAATTTTTGACAAAATTAGTCAATCTATTTTTCCTTACATTACTTTTTGGAAGTTGTTCTGGTACACGTTTTTTCAAAAGCTCAGAGTACATAATTGATAGAAATGAAATATATGAAGATGGGGTAATTTTAAAAAATAATCCGATAAATTTTGTGATCAAAACAAAATCAAATAAAAAAATTTTAGGCATACCACTTAAAAAAATACTTTACGAAACCTCACATCCTGATCCTGAGGGTCAATTCAAAAAATGGTTAAATAAAAAAGAGAAAAGGAGAAAAAGATTAGAAAATTGGATTACAGACAAACAGATAAAGGCCTTAAAAAACTATGCACTTAAATTTAATGATTGGTTAAAAAAAACAGGAGAAGCTCCAGCAGTTTATGACAGCTTAGATGTGAGGATATCGAAAGATAATATAGTTCAGTATTATAAAAATTTGGGATATTTTAACACGGAGGTTGAGTCAGAAATTGAAAAACTTAATAAAAAAAATCTGGCAGTAAAATACATAATCAAACCTAAACAGAGATATTTAATTGATTCAATAAAAGCATCCATTGAATCCCCAGAACTATACATTTTGTATAAAGAAAATTTAAAAGACCAAATCATTAAACAGGGAGAGGCCTTTGAAATAAATAAATTTGAAGATGAAAGAGAACGATTATTTACAATATTTCGCAACAATGGTGTATACAACTTTCAACAAAATAGTATTCAATTTACAGCTTCAATAGATAGTACAGGCAAGGATTTAAAAATTCCGATAAATGTCAAGATATCAAATATTCAAAAGCGTGTAGAGGATTCTATAATTAAATTACCATATAAAAAATTTAAGATAAAAGATGTTTCAATCTTTATAAATAATAAAAATCAAATTAGGAATCTTACTGAATACAATGACTCAATTATTTATAGAGGTTTTAATATATTTAGCGAAGGCAGATTAAAATACAATCCTAAAGCTATTACTTCTGGAATTACCTTAAGAAAAGGTAAATTTTACAGTGATTTAGATAGAAATTTAACCTATCGTTATTTCACAAGTTTAAAAAACTTTAAATATCCAAATATTAATTACACATTGCCTAAAGATAATGATGCTGAACTTAATGCCACAATTCTATTAAGTCCTAAAGAAAGATTTTCGTTGGGTTTTGATTTGGATTTATCACATTCAAATATTCAAGATTTTGGTATAGGTGTAGGTGGAGGTTTGGGAATAAGAAATATTTTTCATGGTGCGGAACTTTTAGAAATAAATATCAAAAATACTTTGGGGGCATCACGAGATATCTCAAGGACTGGTAATCAATTCTTTAATATTTTTGAATTAGGTGCTGATATAAAATTGAGCGTGCCTAGATTACTTTTCCCAACTTTTAAAAATGATTTATTTCCAGCATCAATGTATCCAAAAACTGAGATTATTTTGGGGTCAAGCCTTCAGGAAAATGTTGGTTTAGATAAGCAATTTTTTAAGGTAAATTATCAATTTGATTGGAAACCAAATGATAAAAAAAAGATGCAATTTAAACTAATTGATCTTGAATTTATAAATAATAGAAACGTTTCCAATTACTTCAATGTTTATAGAAATTCTTACGATAGACTAAATACAATTGCAAAAGATATCAGCTTAGATGAATCAATATTTGATATTGAAGGTAATCTAGGTATTCCAGATGGTGTTAATAATTTTATTTTTGATGTCCTAAATGGTGAAACTAATCTAACGTTAGAAGACCAAGAGTACAAAAGTGTTAACACTTTAAAAGAACGTTATGACAGATTAACTGCAAATAATTTAATATTAGGATCTTCCTTTAGTTTAAATATCAATAATCAAGAAAGTATTTTTGATGAAAACTTTTATCAATTGAGATGGAAAATTGATTTGGTTGGCAACTTTTTGAAACTCTTTTTAAAAAGTGTAAATGGGAAACAGAATGAATTAAATAATTATACACTTGGCGGAGTTAGTCCATCGCAATATATCAAAACAGAAATAGATTATATTAAACATTGGTCATTCGGGAGGGAACGAATATTTGCATTTCATGCATTTTCAGGAATTGCTATTCCATATGGCAATTCATCAAACGTTCCTTTTGCTCGTTCATATTTTTCTGGAGGAGCAAATGACAATAGGGCTTGGAGAGCATATGAATTAGGCCCTGGAAGCAGTAACAATATTAATGAATTCAATGAAGCCAATTTTAAATTAGCTTTTAACCTTGAATATCGGTTTCCTATCAGCGGACCATTAAATGGAGGGTTTTTTATTGATATAGGAAATATTTGGAATTTGTGGGATGATGTTGACGATGATAGTATGAATTTTTCAAGTCTAAAGGACTTAAGTGAACTGGCAATTGGTTCTGGTTTTGGGTTTAGGTATGATTTTGACTTTTTTGTTTTTAGATTTGATACAGGTTTTAAAACTTACAATCCTGCTCTAGTGAATAACGAACGTTGGTTTTCAGAATTTAACATTAGAAATGCGGTACTTAATATTGGTATTAATTATCCTTTCTAAAAACAAATAATTTTATATTTGTAACAAACCAAATTGATGAATAATTCTATACCTTCAGGTGTAATTACTGGAAAAGATGTTCAAAAGATTTTTAAGCTTGCTAAAGAAAAAAAATTCGCTATTCCAGCTGTTAATGTTATTGGAAGTAATAGTATAAATGCAGTTCTAGAAACAGCTTCTAAACTTAAAAGTCCTGTAATTATTCAATTTTCAAATGGTGGAGCTCAATTTAATGCTGGAAAAGGTCTTGTAAATAACAATCAAAGTTCTGCCATAGCAGGTGCAATAAGCGGTGCAAAACATGTTCATGAACTTGCAAAACTATATAATGCAACTGTAATACTCCATACTGATCATTGTGCTAAAAAATTATTGCCTTGGATAGATGGTCTAATAAACGCAAGTGAAATAAATTTTAAAGCATATAATAAGCCACTGTTTAGCTCTCACATGATTGATTTATCAGAAGAACCATTAAAAGAAAATATCAATATTTGTAAAGAATATTTAAAGCGAATGTCAAAAATGGGAATGACTCTTGAAATTGAACTTGGAGTTACTGGAGGCGAGGAAGACGGTGTAGATAATTCTGACATTGATGCTTCAAAACTTTACACTCAACCACATGAGGTTGCTTTTGCATTTGAAGAATTAAGAAAAATAAGTTCTCAATTTACAATAGCCGCTGCTTTTGGAAATGTCCATGGTGTTTATAAACCGGGAAATGTTAAATTAACACCAAAAATTTTAAAAAATTCCCAACAATATATTTCTGAAAAATTTAAAGTACCTCAAAATACCGTTGACTTTGTTTTTCATGGAGGATCTGGATCAAGTAAAAAGGAGATCATTGAAGCAATCAGCTATGGAGTAGTAAAAATGAATATTGACACTGATCTACAATTTGCATTTACAGAGGGCATAAGAGATTATATGAATGAGGAAATTGAGTATTTAAAAAGTCAGATTGGAAATCCAGATGGTATAGATATCCCTAACAAAAAATATTATGACCCAAGAAAATGGTTACGCTTAGGAGAAGAAAGCTTTAAAAAACGACTTGAAAAAGCTTTTCAAGACTTAAACAATATAAATACACTATAGATATCCATAATTTATATATTTGATTAAATTGCAAAAATGAGTTGGTTTAAAAGGAGTGAAAAAGGTATTCGTACCAAAACCGAAGAAAAAAAAGATATTCCTAAGGGTCTTTGGTATCAAACTCCCACAGGTAAAATAATTGAGGCTAAAGAACTTGCTGATAATAATTATGTTAGTCCTGAGGATGATTATCATGTTCATATAGGTAGTAAAGAATATTTCGAAATATTATTTGATGATAATGAATTCAAAGAATTTGATATTGATTTAAAATCTAAAGATTTTTTAAAATTTGAAGATTCAAAAAAATATATAAATCGTCTAAAAGAGGCTCACAAAAAAACAGGTCTTTATGACGCTATTAGAACTGCAGTTGGCAACTCGAAGGGTAAGAAAATAGTAATCGCTTGTATGGACTTCAGGTTTATTGGTGGTTCAATGGGGTCAGTAGTTGGAGAAAAAATTTCAAGAGCAACTGACTATTGCCTTACACACAATCTGCCTTTATTGATTATTTCAAAATCAGGAGGAGCTAGAATGATGGAATCAGCAACCTCATTAATGCAAATGGCAAAAACTGCAGCAAAATTAACTCAACTTGCAGAAGCTAAAATACCATATATTTCCCTTTGCACAGACCCTACTACTGGAGGTATAACAGCATCATATGCAATGTTAGGTGATATTAATATTGCAGAACCTAAAGCTCTAATTGCTTTTGCCGGACCACGTGTTGTTAAAGATACTACTGGTAAAGATTTACCAGAAGGTTTTCAGACAAGTGAGTTTCAATTACAAAAGGGATTTTTAGATTTTATATCACACAGAAACCAATTAAAGAATAATATAAACTTATATGTAGATTTAATTTTGAATCAAGAAATAAGGATATAAAATACGTAAATAACTCATTTTAATTTTAATTAAAATTGTTGGTTTAAATTAGATTACTCGTATATTTGCGACTTTATTGTTAAATACATAAAAACTATTAACATTAATATTGGCATGTATAACTCAAAAGAAATTAAAGAAGATATTTTCAAAAAATTTGGAAATTCAAAAACAAACACTGGTTCACCTGAAGGTCAAATAGCACTTTTTACTCACAGAATACATCACCTTTCTAATCACCTTAAATCTAACAAAAAAGACTTCAATACTGAAAGATCATTAGTTCGTTTAGTTGGTAAACGCAGAAGTCTACTAGATTATTTAAAGTCGAAGGATATCGAAAGGTACAGAAATATTGTAAAAGAATTAGGTTTACGTAAATAGTGATATTAATCAGAAATTCTGTTTTTCATTGGTTAAAGCGACACACAACAATCAAAGTTATAATCTAAAAATGAAAAATGATTCCTAAAATTTTATCTGAAGAAATCCATCTTGAAGATGGAAGAAAAATTATTCTAGAAACCGGAAAGCTCGCAAAACAAGCGGACGGCTCCGTAGTTGTTAAAATGGGTAAATGTATGCTTTTAGCGACTGTTGTTTCTTCAAGAACTCCAAGTCCAGTTGACTTTTTACCTTTGACAGTAGACTACCGAGAGAAGTTTGCTGCCGCTGGAAGATTTCCAGGTGGTTTTTTTAAACGAGAAGCTCGTCCAAGTGATCAAGAAATTCTAACAATGAGATTGGTTGATCGAGTGCTACGCCCACTATTTCCAAGTGATTATCACGCAGAAACTCAAGTTATGATTCAGCTTATGTCACATGACGAGGATGTAATGCCTGACGCACTTGCTGGTTTAGCTGCATCTGCGGCAATCCAACTCTCTGATATACCATTTGAATATCCTATATCTGAGGTGCGCGTAGGTAGAGTAGACGGAATGTTTGTTATTAATCCTAGTAAAAAACAGTTACTCACATCCGATATTGATATTATCATAGGAGCTAGCGAGAACTCGATTGCGATGGTTGAGGGCGAATTTAATGAAATTACTGAAGAAGAAATGCTTGATGCAATATCATATGGACAGTCTGCTATAAAGGATCAAATAAATGCTCAAATTGCTCTGGCTAAGTCATTTGGAAAAAAGGATATAAGAGCTTATGAAAATGAAGCATCAGATGATGGATTAGAAAAACAAATTATTGACACTACTTATCAAAATTTTTACGATGTAGCAAAAAAAGGTTTAACCAAAGGAGAGAGGTCTGAACAATTTTCAGAGATTAAAGATAAATTTTTGGAAAAATTTTCTGAGGAAGAAAAAGATGAAAAATCAGATTTAATCTCACGTTATTTGAAAGAGTCCCAAAAAAAAGCTGTTCGAGATCTAGTTTTAAATGAAGGCATTCGTCTTGATGGGAGGAAGACATCTGAAATTCGTCCCATTTGGTGTGAAGTTGATTACCTTCCATCCGCACACGGATCATCAATTTTTACAAGGGGTGAAACACAAGCCCTTGCAACCGCCACTTTAGGAACTTCAAAAGAGGCAAATATTATTGACTTACCAACCGAACAAGATGAAGAGAGATTTTATTTACACTACAACTTCCCGCCATTTTCAACTGGAGAAGCTAGACCTCTTCGTGGTACCTCAAGGCGAGAAGTAGGCCATGGAAATTTGGCTCAAAGAGCGCTAAAAAATATAATCCCAACTGATTGCCCATATACAGTCAGAATCGTTTCTGAAGTTTTAGAATCTAATGGATCTTCCTCGATGGCTTCTGTTTGTGCTGGAACTATGGCTCTCATGGATGCTGGAATTAAGATTAAAAAACCAGTGTCTGGAATTGCTATGGGGCTAATAAGTGAAAAAGATAAATTTGCTGTTCTATCAGACATTTTAGGTGATGAAGACCACCTTGGTGATATGGATTTTAAAGTAACCGGAACATCCGATGGAATAACTGCCTGTCAAATGGACATTAAAATTAAAGGATTAAGTTTCGATATTATGACTAAAGCACTTGAACAAGCTAGAAAAGGAAGGTTAGAAATATTAGAGCATATTACCAAAACAATTTCTTCTCCAAATGATCGCGTGAAAGATCATGCGCCAAAGATGATATATCGAAGAATTCCAAATGATTACATAGGAGCACTGATTGGTCCAGGTGGTAAAGTTATTCAAGAATTACAGAAAGAATCAGGTTGTACAATTGTGGTTAATGAAGATCCAAAAACTGAAGAAGGTATCATTGAAATTCTAGGAACATCAACCGAAGGAATAGCTATGGTTGAATCTAAAATCGATTCCATAACATTTAAGCCTAAAGTAGGTGAAAAGTATGAAGTAAAAGTTATTAAAATATTGGATTTTGGAGCTGTAGTTGAATACACTAAAGCCCCAGGGAACGAAGTTCTTCTTCATGTAAGCGAACTTGCTTGGGAAAGAACAGAAAATGTAACTGATGTAGTTAAAATGGGAGATGTTCTAGAAGTTAAATATTTTGGGATAGATTCAAGAACACGAAAAGAGAAAGTATCACGAAAAGCTTTGTTTCCTAGACCAGATAGAAAAGAATAATTTTTAAAATTTTGAAACATTTTTACATTTTTTACGTATTACAAATAGTATATAATTTTTATTAGAAATGAGGCAACTTAAAATAACTAAACAAGTTACAAATCGTGAAACAGCTTCACTTGATAAATATCTACAAGAAATTGGTAAAGTTGACCTAATAACTGCCGAAGAAGAAGTAGAGTTAGCACAAAGAATAAAGGCTGGTGATCAGATTGCTCTTGAAAAACTTACAAAAGCAAATTTAAGATTTGTAGTATCTGTGGCAAAACAGTATCAAAACCAAGGATTGACCCTTCCAGATTTAATTAATGAAGGTAACTTGGGATTGATAAAAGCAGCCCAAAGGTTTGACGAAACCAGAGGTTTTAAATTTATATCTTACGCAGTTTGGTGGATTCGCCAATCAATTTTGCAAGCCTTGGCAGAACAATCAAGAATAGTTCGACTTCCATTAAATAAAATTGGCTCTATAAATAAAATTAATAAAACATATGCTTTTTTAGAGCAAGCACATGAGAGGGCTCCTTCCGCAGAAGAAATCGCCAAAGAATTAGACATGACTATTAATGATGTAAAAGAATCGTTAAAGAATTCTGGGCGTCACGTATCAATGGATGCACCTTTAGTTGAAGGAGAAGATTCAAATTTATATGACGTACTAAACAGCGGTGAATCTCCTAATCCAGATAAAACATTATTACATGAATCACTTAGGACAGAAATTGAAAGGGCACTTGAAACATTAACTCCAAGAGAGGCGGATGTTGTTCGTCTATACTTTGGATTAGCAAACCAACATGCTATGACTTTAGAAGAAATTGGTGAAACATTTGATTTAACAAGAGAGCGCGTTAGACAGATTAAAGAAAAGGCTATTCGGAGGCTAAAACATACTTCACGAAGTAAGATTCTAAAAACATACTTAGGTTAAATTTCTCTGATTTAATCGTAAAAATTTATTAAAAAAATGTCAGTCAAAATTGCACCCTCAATTCTTGCAGCTGATTTCTCCAACCTAGAAAGAGACATTAAATTAATAAATGATTCAAAAGCAGATTGGTTTCATTTGGATATAATGGATGGAGTATTTGTTCCAAATATTTCTTTTGGAATGCCTATTGTAGAAACTATCTCAAAACTTGCTTCAAAACCACTAGATGTTCATTTGATGATCGTAGATCCAGATCGCTACATTGAAACATTTTCAAAACTAGGTTCAAAAATTCTAACCGTACATTATGAAGCTTGTAATCATCTACACCGAACTATTCAAAAAATTAAGGACTTAGGTATGAAAGCTGGAGTAGCACTTAATCCACACTCAAACATAAATTTATTAGTTGACATAATAGAAGATATTGACCTAGTATGTTTAATGAGTGTTAATCCTGGCTTTGGAGGCCAAACTTTTATAGAGAATACTTACAAGAAAATTAGTCAATTAAAAGAAATAATTGAAAATAAAAATATTAGGTGCCTAATTGAAATTGATGGAGGGGTAAATGATGTAAATGCAAATAAATTAATTTCATGCGGTGCGAATGTTCTAGTAGCAGGGAACTATGTTTTTAAATCAGGAGATCCTGCATTTAATATTGAAAAATTGAAAAAGTTTTAATTTGATTTAAACTGAACTCTTCTATTTACTGCTCTTCCCTCTGGACTCTCATTATCTTCGAGAGGGTTTTTGTCGCCATAGCCCTTAACTTCAAGTCTTTCAGAAGTAACACCAAGTTTTATCAAATAATTCTTTACAGCTTCTGCCCTTTTTAAAGATAATCGAACATTATATTGTTCATCTCCATCTGACGAAGCGTAGCCTTCTATTATAAGGTTGCCATCAATATTCTCATCTAATAGCTTTTTGATATTTATTAGGTTTTCAATGGTTTTACGTCCAATTATTTGGAAACT
>CACERG010000011.1 GCA_902561795.1 uncultured Bacteroidota bacterium
AGAATAAAGGAATTTAAATCGTTAACCGATTTTGAAATTTAAATAACCCAATATCAATTTATTCAAATGAGCGATATCATTAAACATGAGTGCGGCATTGCCCTTTTACAATTAAAAAAACCATTATTATACTACAAAGAAAAATATGGTAGTGCATTATATGGGATTAATAAAATGTATTTATTGATGGAAAAACAGCATAATCGTGGACAAGATGGTGCTGGCTTTGCAAGTATTAAATTTGACATGTTACCTGGGGAGCGTTACATAAGTAGGGTTAGATCTGCTAAACCACAACCCATTCAAAATATTTTTAAAACCATTAAGGAGCGGGTTAGAAAGCAAATTAAGATTTCACCAGACCTATTATCTGATGTAGAAAAACTAAAAAAAGAAGTTCCCTATATAGGCGAGTTAATGCTTGGACATGTACGTTATGGAACCTTTGGAAAAAATAATATCGAAAGTGTTCACCCATTTTTAAGACAAAATAATTGGATGCATCGGAATCTAATTGTAGCCGGAAATTTTAATCTTACGAATGTAAATCAACTGTTTAATAATCTTGTTGATCTTGGGCAGCATCCTAAAGAGAGAGCTGACACTGTTACTGTAATGGAGAAAATTGGTCATTTCCTTGACGATGCTGTTGCAAAGATTTACAAAAATTTGCGTAATGAAGGCTATTCTAAAGCAGAAGCTTCTCCATTAATAGCAGAACGGTTAAAGCTTTCAAAGATTTTAAGAAAAGCATCAAAAAATTGGGATGGAGGATATGCAATGGCAGGCCTATTAGGCCATGGAGATTCTTTCGTTCTTAGAGATCCAGTTGGAATTCGACCAGTCTATTACTATTCAGATAATGAGATTGTTGTAGTAGCATCTGAACGACCTGCGATACAAACAGTATTCGATGTACCTTATTCTAAGGTAGAGGAATTGAGTCCAGGTTATGCAATTATTACTAAAAAAAATGGTAATACATATATTAAGGAAATTTTAGAGCCTAAAGAGAAAAAAGCGTGCTCATTCGAAAGAATATATTTTTCTAGAGGAGGAGATTCTGAAATTTATCAGGAAAGAAAAAATTTAGGTAAAGCTTTATTTCCTCAAGTATATAAATCCATAAAAGGAGATTTAGAAAACACAGTTTTTTCTTTTATACCGAATACAGCTGAGACATCATTTTATGGTATGATTGGTGCAGTTCAAGATCATGTAAGAGATCTTTTTAAGAAAGAGTTGAATAAAGAAAAAAAACTTAACATCGATAAGCTAACTAAGATGTTAAACTTAAAACCAAGAATTGAAAAAATTGCTATAAAAGACGCAAAACTTAGAACATTTATAACTGAAGATAGTGACCGAGATGATCTAGTAGCTCATGTTTATGACATAACATATGGTGTAGTTAAATCTAGTGATAATCTTGTAATTATCGATGACAGTATTGTAAGGGGAACTACATTACAGAAAAGCATATTAAGAATGTTAGACCGTTTGGAGCCTAAAAAAATTATTGTTGTTTCCAGTGCTCCACAAATAAGGTATCCAGATTGTTATGGTATTGATATGGCCAAATTAGAGGAATTTATAGCATTTCGTGCAGCTTTGAAGCTTCATGAGGATCGTGGGACTAAAGAAAAAATTGTAAAAGATGTGTATCAAAATTGTTTGAATGCTATAGAAAATGTATTAGAATCACCTGAAAATTATGTAAAAGAGATATATAAACCCTTTTCTGATGAGGAAATTTCATGCAAGATTTCACAAATGTTAAAAACAAATGACATAAATGCGGAGGTTGAGGTTATTTTCCAAACGATTGATGGTTTGAAAAAAGCTTGTTCCAAAAATCATGGGGATTGGTATTTTTCAGGTGATTATCCAACACCAGGTGGACGCAGGGTTGTGAACAAAGCTTTTGTGAACTTTGTAGAGAAAAAAAATAAAAGGGCTTATTAGTTTTTTCTCTTTACATAATATATCAACTGATAAACTAGCTTGCTTAAATAATAGAATTATTTTATATCATTATATAAACTCGTAACTTTCTCCCAGTTAATTACATTAAAAAATGCATTAATGTAATCTGGTCTTCTGTTTTGATAGTTTAGATAGTATGCATGTTCCCAGACATCAATTCCTAAAATAGGAGTCCCCAAACAGCTAATTCCAGGCATCAAAGGATTATCTTGATTAGCAGTTGAACATACCTCAACAGAACCATCTTTATTCGCACAAAGCCATGCCCAACCTGAGCCAAACTGTGTCGCAGCTGCTTTGGAAAATTCGGTTTTAAAATTCTCAAATGAGCCAAATTCATTATCTATTGCGTCTAATAAGACACCTTCAGGTGAATCTCCACCATTAGGAGACATTATTTCCCAAAATAAACAATGATTATAGAAGCCTCCACCATTGTTTCTGACAGCTTTGTTATTGAGATCTAACCCATTTAGTATTTCTTCAATCGAAAGATCTGCAAGTGGTGTATCAGCAATAGCATTATTGAGATTATTGGTGTAACCATTATGATGCTTAGAATGATGGATTTCCATTGTCCTAGCATCAATGTGAGGTTCTAATTCGTTGTAATCATAAGATAAGGAGGGTAATTCAAAAGCCATGTTTTATTTTTTAAGATTTAACAAAATTAAAATTTCTTTTTGCAATAAAAGACAAAGATTGTAAAAGCATTAAATTTAAATTAGAATTTTAACATTTTGGGTAAAAATCATTTCAAAATTATAAACGCATCGGCAGGTTCTGGGAAAACGTATAATCTGGTATATGAATATTTAAAAATTTTATTAGAAGATCCCTCAGACAATACTTTCAAACATTCTTTAGCATTGACATTTACAAATAAATCAGTTAATTCAATGAAAAGCAGAATAATCGAGACATTATTTTTACTTTCTATTGAATCAAATGATGCAAAATCCTACTTGGACGATTTTTGTAAATTTTTTGATATTTCAAAAAAAGAGTTGGTTTTTAGGTCAATGCTCATTCTAAAAAAAATTTTTTTAGAATATGGTGCTTTCAGTGTTATTACACTTGATAAATTTACCCATAGATTGGTCAGAACATTTTATCGTGAATTTAATTTGCCATTTGGTTTTGAAGTATCGCTAGATTCAGAAAGTTTAATTGAGGAGACAATAGATTCAATTTTAGATGAGATAGGAATAGACAGGTTAATATCGAAATATCTTTTGGATTTTAGTCTACAAAAAATAAACAATAATAAAGATTGGGATATTGAAATAGATTTAAAAGAATTCATTCCTATACTTTTAAATGAGAATGATAGAATCCCTGCAAATTATATCAAAAAGAGGAATACTAAAAAATTAGAAGCGGATAGAGTTTTATTAAGGAAGTTTTTAAAAAATGAGAAATTAAAAGTTTTAAAATATGCAAGAGAGGCATTAAATTTTCTGGAGAGTTTAGATTTAAAAGCTGATGATTTTACTCAAAAAAGAGTTCACAAGTATTTTGAAAATATTAGTAACGGATCATTCACTACAAAATATTTTGAACAAATAGAATTTTCTTTATCAGGAGAAAAACCTATATATAATTTTTCTTTATCTGAAGAGAAAAAAGTTTTGATTGATAAGAATAAAGATAAAATTGAGCATTATTTTTTCAGTGTTAAAAAAAGTATAACCCAAATATTATTAATTCAACGAACCCTGGCATCTTGGACCCCAAGATTGCTTTTGCAATTAATGGATGAGCATTTAGAAAGGATTCAGAATGAAAAAAAAATTAGGATTAACTCAGACTTTAATGAAAAAATTAACCTTTTAGTCAAAGATGAACCTACTCCATTTATCTATGAAAGATTAGGTGTGAGGTACCAACATTATTTTTTAGACGAATTTCAAGACACATCTACTTTACAGTGGAATAATTTAATTCCCTTAATTTCTAATTCTGTCGAAGGCGAAAGTTTATCTGGGAAAAAAGGATCGCTTTTTTTAGTGGGTGATCCAAAGCAGTCTATCTACAGATGGAGAGGAGGAGATATGAGCCAATTTATTGACTTGGTTAATAATATTAAAAACCCTTTTCAAATTTCTGCTAGCCAAGAAATATTAAAAACAAATTACAGGTCATTTAAAGAGATTGTAGATTTTAATAAAGGTCTTTTCCAAATTATATCAAATAGTTTTGAAAATAAATATTATAGAAGGCTTTATGGAGAGTCAAGTTGGCAAAAACATATTTATGAAGGTGGATATATAAATGTCCAAGCTATTCCTAAAGAAGGTATAAAAGGAATAACAACTCCACAATATATTTCTAAAACACTTGATATTATAAAAAAACTTGTTAAAGATGGATACGATCAAACTGACATAGCAATTTTGGTCCGAAAAAAAGAACAAGCTACCGAAATTGGTAATGAAATGATAAAAGAGGGATTCAATATATCTTCATCAGAATCCATGTTAGTGAATCATTCTGTTAAAGTACAATTAATAGTAGCCATTCTGTATTTATCTTCAAATCCAAATTCATCTCGTCATCATAAAACTATATTTGATATTCTATATGAATTAAGCAATAGAAAAATTAAAGATTATCACCAATTTGCAATAAACAATTTAAATGTTAAAACATCTATTTTTTTCAGTCAACTTGAAAGTAATTTTGGATTAAAATTAAATCTAGAAAAAATTAAATCTAAAACAATTTTAGATGCTGTAGATTACATTTTAATAAGGTTATCAACTTTTTATATGGATGATATATACTTATCATCATTTTTGGAAGACGTATTAGAGTTTTCCAAATCATTTGCAGCTTCAATAGACTCCTATCTAAGTCACTGGGAAATACAGTCTACTAGGTTAAGAATAACAACATCAGAGACCAACGAATCTATCAAACTTATGACTATACACAAAGCAAAGGGTCTTGAGTTTCCAGTTGTTATACTTCCATTTATGGATTCCCCAATATATCCCAATGTTATTGAAAAAATATGGTATCCTTTTAAGGATAAAAACTTAAAAAATATAGGATGGGGATGGTTTAATTTCTCAAATGAAATTCAATATTATGGTAAAGAAGGCAATGAGCTTCATAAGTCATATCGCCTTAGTCAAAAATTAGATGCTCTTAACGTTCTTTATGTGGCATTAACTCGGGCCGTAGAGGCAATGTTTATAATTACAAAGGAAGTAGACGAAGGAGAAAATACATATGCTCATTTACTTAAAAAATATATTATAAGTGAGGGAGATAGTTTTAATTCAAAAACTCCATTTACTAGGGGGAAATTATTAATTAGAGCAAATAAAAATCGAGAATTAATTGAAAAGGCTGAAATAAAGGATCATAATTCTTTGCAGCTAAATTTAGGTTGGAAGCAACACTTTGTATTAGATTCAATAAAAAAGAAAAATTTTAAAAGCTCGCAAGCAAAAGGTGTTTTAATACATAATTTGTTAGCTCAAATAATTACTTCAGATATGGTGGCTGATGTTCTTCAAAAAGCCATAGATGACAAAATTCTTCCAATTAAAATTAAACGTTTTGTTGAAAAGAGCTTAAGAAAAGTTGTTACACATGCTGAATTGAAGTCTCTATATAATGGTGAAGATAAAGTTTTGTGTGAAGAAGATCTGCTTGTTCCAAATGGACCTACTCTAAGACCAGATCGAATAAATATTAAAAAATCTGGGGGAGTATGTGTAATTGATTACAAAACAGGAACTCCAAAAAAAACAGATCAATCGCAAATCTTATCTTACTCAACAGTTTTAAATAATATGGGATATTTTGATATAGAAAATATTTTGGTTTATATAAATGATAAAGTACAAATTTTAAAAATTTAGATATAACCTTTAACTCTTTAAGTTAACAGCTAATAATTTCAAATCTGATTATTTACATTTAAAGATGCAAACTTTTTTAGATTATGTTGCCGAAAAAATAGCTTCTTCAACTCATAAATGGGACAACATTAAAGTAATAGTTCCAAATAATAGGGCTATAATTTTTTTGAAAGAATGTTTTAAAAAAGTAATTGACCACCCGATTATTGCTCCTAAAATTTTGACTATTGACGAATTTATTAAAGATCTCTCTGGGATCAATCCTATATCAAGACCAGAAATTCTTTTCAATTTTTATGAGGTTTATAGGGGAAATACCCCTATTAAGGAATTAGAATCATTCAGCCATTTTTATGGATGGGCTTCTAAATTAATTGAAGAATTTAATGAGATCGATAGTCAACTAATAGATAGTAAAGAACTTTTCAATTATATGACTGCCATTAAGAATTTAGAAAATTGGAGTCCTGAGAAAAAAAGAGAGCTAAGTAAAATTCATTATAATCTGCAAGGAAGAGTATTTATTTATTACAATAAACTTTATAAAAAACTTTCAAATAGTCAGAATGGTTATTATGGATTAAGGATTAGAGAAGCCATAAAAAATTTACCATTTTACATCGAAGAAGATATCCCATATCATTTTTTTATAGGATTTAACGCGCTAACAAAATCTGAATCAATTTTGATTCAAGAGATGATTTCAGCACAAAAAGCAGAAATCCTATGGGATATTGACATTAAATTCTTTAAAGACTCATATCATAGTGCTGGACATTTTATAAGGAAATATTATAAAGAATGGAAAGTTCTTAAAAAGCAAACAAAACAAGAGTTTCAAAACTTTTTTTCAAACCAAAAAAAAATTGAAATTATTGAAACATTTAATAATAATACACAGGCAAAAGCAGCTGTGAAAATTGCATCTAAATTATATAAAGAACTACCTCAAGAATCAACAGTAATAGTTCTTGGAGATGAAAACCTTTTAAAATCTTCACTTTCTGTATTGCCTGAAAAATCACCGTGGAATGTTACAATGGGCTATCCACTAAAAAATACATTATTAACAGGATTTCTTAGATTATATTTTGAATTACACGAAAGTGTTAGTCAAAAAGGATTTCCTTACAGAAAATTAAAAGAATTTTCAATTTTAATTTTTGTTAAAAGGATTTTTAAAAAAACAAACTCAAGAAGTAATTTATTAACTCGAAGAAATCTAAATTACGTTAGTGTGGATAACCTTTGTAAAAATGATAAAACAGGGGCATTATTTTACACTCCGTTTAAAAATTCAAAACAATTTTTAAAGCAGATAGAACAGATAATTAAAATTACTAGAAACAGTTTTATAGCCGAACAAGATGAGCCCTATCACATTCAGGTTTGTGACATTTTCCTAGAGTTTTTTGAAAAGCTAAATAAATATTGTCAAGATTATAATTTCATAAAATCAGTCTCAGATATAAGGATAGTTTTTGAGACTATGTTATCTGAAGAAACGTTAAATTTTGACGGAGATCCCTTAAGTGGAATTCAAGTTATGGGATTACTAGAAACAAGGCTTTTGGATTTTGATAATGTTATAATTACAAATTTAAATGAGGGGATTTTACCCAAAGCAGAAAATTCATTTTCGTTTTTCCCATTTGATGTTAGGAAAAAGTTTGAAATGAATACATTCCTAGAACAGGATCATCTCTACGCATATCATTTTTTTAGGCTTTTACAAAGAGCAAAAAAAATATTCCTCTTATATACTGCTTCTTCCGAAGATTTCATTTCTTCAGAACCAAGCAGATTTTTAATGCAATTAGAATATTTCAAACAGCCAAACCATGAATTAAAGCAAAAGAAAATTCAATTGCCACTCCCCGAGCTGAGAATAAAAAATAAAATTGTTGAAAAGACAGAGAAAATTTTAGTTGATTTAAAAAAAATAGGAAAAGATGGATTTTCACCCTCATCATTATGTCAATATATAAGGGATCCATACTCGTTTTATGAAAAGCGAGTTCTTAAAATACCTGAGACAAAAGAATCTAGTAAATATTTAAATGCAATAGATAAAGGTGTTTTAGTACATCAAGTACTTGAAGATTTATATTCACCCTACCTTTCTAAGACTATGAGAACAAATTATTATGATGAAATGCTTGAAATTATTCCAGAAAAATTAGATATAAAATTTAATTTGTTGACCAATAATAGTGATATTAAAACAGGGAAAAATGCATTGATTTATAGTATTATAGAAAAAATTATATCAAAATTTATTATTTCTGAAAAGAATCTGGTACAAAATGGGTTAAAACTTGAAATACTCGCTCTAGAGCATGACTTTAAAAAAACTATACATATTAATTCATTGGGTGAAAGTCAAAATTTTAAAGGAACCGTTGATCGAATTGATTTAGTGGACGGAGTGTTAAGATTTGTGGATTATAAAACAGGCAGTTTAAACTCATCTGATATGACGTTAAGTAAATGGGTGGATTTAACCACAAATGCAAAGAAAAATGCTCTTTTCCAAGTGCTTACATATGCTTATTTTTTAAAAAATGACTTTAATTATGAGAAAGTTATTGCGGGTGTCATACCACTAAGAACATTTAAAAATGATTTTATACCTGCATCAATAAAAATAAATAGCAGAGAAAAGGATGCCTTGGAAATAAAACCAATTACTTTAAATAACTTCGAGAAAGAACTTTTTAACTTAATACTTGAAATTTTTGATCCCTCAGTCCCTATTGTAGAGAAGAAAATTTAATTTTCTAAAATTAAATTTAGAATCACTTTTACTCATTTTTATTAATTTTATGCAATTATTATTTGTTAGTTTATGTAATTAGAGATGGCTAAAAAAGACGATTTTGATAAAATAGACACTAACAAAGACGGTTTTATATCAAGAGAAGAATTTGATGCAGCAGATCAGTCTGCAGGTGTTGAAAGAGAAAAACTTAATTGGTTTTTAAGATTAATCACTCTTGGAGATCGTTTTGATATAAAAGACTTTTGGGATAGAGTCAAAAAATCTATTGTAGAATTTGTTATTCTTGTTTTTGGCGTTACTGTTTCTTTTGGCATAGAGCAACAAGGAGGAGAGTCAGACAACCGTCATGATGGAATAGAAAATCTACAAAATTTGAGACAGGAAGTAGATGAAATCATTGCATATACTGACGAGTATATCGAACAAATTGATTGGGTTACAGATATGTATCAAAAACAATATGATAAATGGGAAAAAGATAATGATAGCGTATTTATACACTGGCAGTTAGATGAAGAGGAACCAGACGGAAAATATTACTTTTCTCCAATGGGAATGTATAATAATAGAAACCCATTTGACCCTCCAAGGGTTAATTTTGATGCTATTAAACTAGACGGAACATTTCGTTTGCTCCCAAGGAATGTAGGCTTAAAAATGACTGAAATTTATGATGGAACTGAGCTTAAGTATTTGATTGAAAATACTGGAGTAAAAGAGGAGCGTTATGTGAATCAATTTATTGACAGGGTTGCAAATAGATGGGTTTTTGATTTACCTTGGGTAAATTTAGATTACAATGAATTTTGGATAGAAAACAGAAAGTATATTCAAAACGATAAATTCATGAAATACAACTTATTCAAAAGATTAGATTTATGGCAATGGTCTGTAAAAGATCAATTACAAGAATACCGAAACTCATTGACTGAAAGTACTAAAATGTTAGATTCTGTAATTTCTGTAAGGGATAGTGAGTTTGAATTTATTTGGTGGGTACTAAACCCTAAGGATTAGTCTTTGAAATTAAATCTGAAACTAATTTACCAGAGATTATTGCTGGTGGAACTCCAGGACCAGGAACTGTTAGTTGCCCTGTAAAGTATAAATTTTTCACTCTTTTACTTTTTAGTTTTGGACGTAAAAATGCTGTTTGAAAAAGCGTGTTAGCTAACCCATACGCGTTGCCTTTGTAGGAATTATATTCACTAACAAAGTCATTAATACAAAACGACTCGCAAAAAAGAATTTCTTTTTTTATTGGCTGGTGAGTCAATTTTTCTAGTCTGTTGATAACCAAATCAAGGTAATGATCTCTAATTTTTTTGGTATCCTCTATTCCGGGAGCAATTGGAACTAGTATGAAGCAAGCTTCTTTTCCTTTTGGAGCCATTGAAGAATCAGAAATTGAGGGAAAGTTTGCATAAAAAAGTGGATTATCTGGCCATGAAGGAGAGTCATAAATAGTACTAGCATGTTTGTCAAAGTCAACGTCAAAAAAAAGAGAATGATGGGATACATTTTCAACTTTTTTATTTAAGCCGATATAAAATAATAGTGAAGAAGGGGCAAAAACTTTTTTATCCCAGTATACGTTGCTATACCTTCTATATTTTTTATCTAAAAGAGTTTCTGAATGGTGGTAGTCTGCACCTGACAAAACAACATCAGTTTTTAAAGTATCCCCATTAATTTTTATACCAGCTACATTTCCAATGTCATTCACAACTATTTTTTCAACATTAGATTCTGTATGGAATTTTACACCTAGGGATTTAGCAAGTGAAGACATTGCTTCAACTACACTATACATTCCTTTTTCAGGGTGCCATGTTCCTAATCCAAAATCTGCATAATTCATAAAATTGTAGAAAGAGGGAGTTTCTGAGGGTTTAGCACCAAGGAAAAGAACAGGGAATTGCAGTATTTGTCTAAGCTTAGGGCTTTCAAAATCTTTACATACGTCTCTTTTTATATTACTTAAAAAGTATTTTATCTTTTTTATTGTTGTTGGTGTAATAAGTTCTAACGGGCTAATTCCTGGGCGATAGACAAGATCTTTAATTGCTATATCATAGTTTTCATTTGCACTTTTGATAAATTTCTTAAGTTTTTTACTACTATCTTTTTCCTCTTTTTCAAAAACATCATAAATTTTTTCGAGAGAATCACCTATGCATATACTTTCGTTTTCTCCAAAAAAAACTTGATAACCAGGATCTAACCTTTCTAGCTTATAAAAGTCAGCTGTTTTTTTTCCAAAATCATTAAAAAATGATTCGAAAACATCAGGCATCCAATACCAAGACGGGCCCATATCAAAAGTAAATCCCTCCTTTTTTAGTTGACGTGCTCTTCCTCCAAGAGTTTTATTTTTTTCATAAACGTTTACATCAAAACCACTCTTTGCTAAATAGGAAGCAGCTGACATGGATGAAAATCCAGAGCCTATAATTGCAATTTTTTTACTCATAGCTTTACAAAGATACCATAAAAAAGGTGGAGAAAAATCTAAACTTTATCAATAGGGTCCTTACTTGCAGGCCCAGATAATACCTCGTGTTGTCATTTTCCATACCTCAGGAATATCAAAATTTTCTATTGAGTGGCCAATAGAATTATAAAAAACACGTCCTTTACCATAATATTTTTTCCAAACTACAGGAACAACAACCCCTTTAATCCATGGATCATGTTTGCCAGTAAATTTCGTTGTTGCTAGGACTTCCAGGGCAGGGTCTATATGCATATAATACTGTTCAGAGGTCAGATTGAAATCATCAATATCTTTTGTGATAGGATCTTTTTTTGTACTGATATTTACTATATAATTTATGTTATCTCCAGGGTGTTTAACAAATTGCCCTCCAACCATATATTGAAAATCGACGTCATTCCTAAAAGAATCGCCTAAACCACCATGACATCCAGCAAGCCCTGCTCCATTTTTGATTGTTTTTGTTAGATTATCTATTTGATTTTCTGATATCTCACTCTTAGTTATATGCTGAATAATTAAATCTAATTTTTTCATAAGCTCGGTATTAGTGTATATAGAAGTAGTATCAGAAACGTAAACATTTGCTTTTTTTTCTCTCAACCAAGAGACTATTTTCTCAGCAAAAAGTTTTGGTTTGTGACCTTCCCAACCGCCATAAACTACAAGAATATTTTTATTTTCTAAGTTCTTATGCATTATCTGAGCACTTGTGAAGCTTGCTGTAAGAATAATTAAATATGTAAAATATTTTAATTTTAACATCTTCAATGGTTATCTTTTTTTTCTAAAATGATGGATTTCTTCAACGAAGGAAGCACTTATTATACCTGTTGGGATCGCTACGATCCCAATTCCTATCAAGGAGATAAATCCAGCAAATATTTTTCCCCAAGTTGTAATTGGCACCACATCACCATAACCCACAGTTGCAAGTGAAACTGTAGCCCACCACAATGAAGCAGTGATGCTTGAAAATATCTCTGGTTGCGCTTCATTTTCTAAAAAATAAATAGCTGATGCAGAAAAAAGAATACATAGTAGTGATAAGAAAAATGTAAATTTTAATTCATTTTGGACTGCAGATATAGCCTTTATAAAAAGCTTTAAAGATTTGCTGTCCCGACCAAGCTTAAATATCCTTGATAAACGGAATAGTCTTAAAATTCTAAAGAATCGGCCATCAATTAAGACAAACTGTTTAATGTAAAAAGGTAATATTGAAATGAAATCAACCACACCAAAAAAACTAAAGACATATGATCTGACTCCCATCCATTTTGATTTATTGTAACTAATATATATTCGATAAAAGTATTCTAATGTGAATATTATAATAGAGATAAGTTCAAAATAATAAAAGCTTTTTTCAAATCTAACTTTTATAAATTCGTGAGACTCTAGAATCATTGCTATAATATTTGCAATAATCAGAACGTAAATGAAAATATCAAACCGATTAAATTTTTTCATAAAATATATTTTAGTTCAAAAAAACATTTTTTTTTTAACAATCTAATTTTTTAAAGATATTTTTTATCTGTCTATTAATCTATTCATAACAAGTCTATTGATATAAAAAATCAGATTTAGCTTAAAACGTTTGAAAAAAAAATAAAAAAAATAAACAAAAGTTTTTTTGTGTAATCTTTTTTACATATCTTTAAACAAGTTTAAATTCAATTTGGTTTCTAAAACGTCTCTGCTGATTACTTCCATTAGTCAAATTCTAAAATCCTAAACAGAGACGTTTTTCCATTTCTTTTTATAAATTTACTGTGGTAAAATTGCTATACCTCCTCACTAATGAATTCGATTACTTCGATCACAATATTCTCATTCGTTAAAAACAAATTTTGGGCCTTTTCACGAATGGGAATAGCTCCAAAAAAACTTAAAAATGTGCAGGGTTTATTCTTTTATAAATTCCTTGGTACTGGAGGTGGACAGGGATTTAGTCTTCGCCCTGATTTTTCAACTTACGCATTTTTAGGTGTATGGGATAGTTACGAATCGTATAAAAAATGTTTATCTCAACACCCACTTTTTATTGATTATCAAAGAAAAGCAAATACTCAACGTGACTTAGTTTTAGGAAACATAAATAGTCATGGATTTTGGGACAAAAAAAATCCATTTAAGGGGGAATCTTACAATTCAAAATCTGAAGTAAATAAAAAAATTGTTGTTATTACACGGGCAACATTAAGGTGGAACAGATTACTTTCATTTTGGAACGCTGTTCCAAGAGCTAGCAAAGCAATAAAAAATGCTGAAGGAGTTCTTTATTATAAGGGTATAGGTGAATGGCCTTTCATTCAACAGGCCACAATAAGTATTTGGGATAACATCAAATCAATAAATGATTTTGCATACAAAGACAAAATTCATTCAGACATAGTCAAAGTAACAAGAAAAAAAAAGTGGTACAAAGAGGATCTTTTCTCAAGATTTAATCTCATATCAGACACAACTAAAAAATTAACGTTGTGAAAAAAATTTCAATTATAGGATCAGGGGTTGCTGGATTAGCTTCTGGAGTTCGATTAGCATTGAAAGGCTATAGGGTACATATTTTTGAACAAAACAAATATCCAGGAGGAAAGTTATCGTCTTTTAAACTTAAGGGTTATCGCTTTGATGCTGGCCCTTCTTTATTTACAATGCCACATTTTATTACAGAACTCTTTGAATTGGCAGGTGAAAATACTAGTGATCATTTTAATTTCAAGAAAAAAGACGTGTCTTGTAAATATTTTTGGCAAGATGGGAAGACCTTTACAGCTTTTGGGAGTCCAGAAAAGTTTTTAGATGAAGTTGAATTTAAATTCCACGAACCAAGAGAAAAAGTTATTAGATACCTAAAAAAGGCGAAAAAAAAATATGACCTGACAGGCACTTTATTTTTAGAAAAATCATTACATAAAATTAGAACATTTTTTTCAGCCTCAACAATTAAAGCAATCTTGCAAATTCAAGTTTTTGATATTCAAAAATCACTACATCAAGTAAATTCAAATTCATTTTCATCCCCTTACTTAATTCAACTTTTTGATAGATATGCTACTTATAATGGATCAGATCCCTACCAAACTCCTGGGATAATGAGTTTGATTCAACATTTTGAAAATTCATATGGGACGTTTATTCCATCTAAAGGGATGGTTTCAATTACTGAAGCACTAGTTGGATTGGCCAAAAGATTAGGAGTAAAATTTCATTTTAGTTCTTTAGTAAATGAGATTGTCCTTGATAAAAAAAGTGTAAAAGGAATTATGGTAGAGGATAAATTTTTTGAATCAGATTATATAATTTCTAACATGGATGTATTTTATACGTATAAAAAATTAATTCCTAAATCAAAACCTCCTTTAAAAATCTTAAATCAAGAACGTTCAAGCTCTGCAATAATTTTTTATTGGGGCGTAAAACATTCATTTAAACAACTTGATTTACATAACATATTCTTTTCAAAAAATTATGCTAAAGAGTTCGAGTCAATCTTTAAAAATAAAACTGTATATGTAGATCCAACAATTTATGTGAATATAACATCAAAGGATGTTTTAAATGATGCACCAAAAGGATGTGAGAACTGGTTTGTTATGATAAATACACCTGCAAATCATGGACAAGATTGGGATAAATTAGTTAAAAATTTAAGGCAAATAGTAATAAATAATCTATCAGATAAATTGGATATTTCGCTTGAAGATAAGATTGAATGTGAAGAAATTCTAACACCAGTAACAATCGAAAACAAAACACAGTCATACATGGGAGCTTTGTATGGTTCTTCAAGCAACAATAAAATGGCTGCATTTTTGAGGCACCCAAATTTTTCTAACAAAATCAAGAATCTTTATTTTTGTGGAGGTAGTGTTCATCCTGGAGGAGGAATTCCCTTATGCTTACTTTCTGCGAAAATTGTTTCTGAGATTATTCCTGATATTAAAAAGTGATACAAAAAGAACTATTTAATAAACAAAATATATCAATTGCTACAATTTGGATTTTCCATATCTCTGGAATTATAGGGATTATTTATAGTAATTCTTCATGGTTTATAAAAGCAACTCCTTTAAATTTAGCTTTGAGCTTTTTGTTAGTATTGATTAATACCAAAATCTCAAAAAAAACAGTTTTTCTCTTTTTTCTATGTTTTACAGTTGGTATGTTAGCTGAAATTATTGGAGTTAATAAGGGATTAATTTTCGGTGAATACAGCTATGGTGATGCTTTGGGTATAAAAGTTTTTGGTGTTCCTATTTTGATTGGAATTAACTGGTGCATTTTAGTATTCATTACTGGATTTATTTCTGATAAATTTTTTCAAAACATTTGGCAAAAAATTTTATTGGGAATTTTTTTGATGGTTTCTTTAGATTTAGTAATGGAGCCTGTTGCGCCGGTTTTAGATTTTTGGACTTTTAAATCTGGCTTGGCATCTTTTCAAAATTATTTTGGCTGGTCGCTAGTATCATTTCCCCTACATTTTTTTTATCATAAGGTAAATCCTAAGTTAAATGGTCCATTTCCTTTTCATTTATTTATTCTTCAGTTTATGTTTTTCACCATACTTTTGATAAAAATTAATTCTTTTGGAATATAAATTTAGAATAATGTCATTTTACATTCGGATGCTAGTAATATGCTCTATTTCATATTCATCTTGCAGTAATCCAAGCACACAAAATATAAATACTCAAGAAGTTTTAAAAAGGAAAAAGCAAAAACAAATTAACTTTAATATTGATTTAAATCTTTCTGACTATCCGGAAAAATTAATAAAAAATCAGGGGATTGATAATTGGGAAGAATTTAAAAACTTACATAATTTATTTAATCAGTTTAGGAATTTGGATTATAGGAATGTGGATATCGAAATCTTAAAATTGAGTAAAAGTTTGAAAAAATTACTATCAAAAAAATTACCAAAAAAGTTTGAAAAACCTCAAATTAGAAGTAGACTTAAAGTGGTACATATGCAATCACAAAAGACTTATTACTTTACTAAGCATTTCAAAAATGACTCACTGATACCCTCATTAAAAAAATTATTCAAAAGCTATAATGCAGTGATTTCAAGAATGTATGATTTTGAAGACGAAAAAAATGAGCTAGGCTTTGAAAAAAATGAATATTAGAAGTCAGATCTTACTTTATCATTAATTTTATAATCTGAGGCAAAGATTTGATTTTGTTCGATTGCAATTTCAATACTAGAGCTGTGTTGAAGAAACTTTTCATTCTGAAATTCGCTATCTCGCAATGAAAGATAAGTTTCTAGTAAAAATTTGTCCGATTCTAAACATTTGTCGAGTGCCTTTGATCTTAATTTGTCAATTGATGATATTAGTAGTTGATCGAAATTCATACGGCTGGTTACAAGTTCATTATAGTGGATTCCAAGGTTTTGGAGTTCACTTAGAATTTCTTGGAAAAAACGGTTTCTAAGTAGAGCCTGTTTATTAAAATATCTTTTTTTTTCTGATCTATCAGCGTGGTCTGCAGCCTTTAAATACTCAAGTTTTGCATTTTTAAGGTGCGTTAGCAATTTTTCAAGAAGAGCAATATATCTATTATTCTTAGTCATATTTATCACACACAATTTAAATAATAGATACGCCCCTTTTTAAAAGACTTGTATATTTATATTAACAAGTTGTCTACAGAATAATTAAATTCAGTCACTTTAGTAATTTTTTCTCCATTTATAATCCTCAATACTTTTTCGCCATTTTCAAATTTAGGATCCTTTAGATTATATTTTTTAGATACATAATTATAATATAATTTTCTTGTTGGGTGATGAGGAGAAACCAAATTAAAAAGACCATTTATTTTCTTGTTAGTCACTAATGTTGAAATCCCGTTTACTGCATCATCTCTGTGAATAAAATTAATTCTCCCGTTAGGATTTTTAATTATTTTATTTTGCAAATGATAAATTGGATTTCTGTCTTCACCAATAAGGCCGCCTAACCGAACAATCACTGTTGGAACTGGCAATTCTTTAATTAAATTTTCACAATCATATAATTCTTGTGCCGATCTGTTATCTGGTAAACATTTTTTTGTTTCATCAAAAACACCTCCTTTTGATCCATAAACAGACGTACTACTTAAGAATAATACTTTTTTTAAAGAACTTGATTTTATGGAATTTATTAGGGTTTGAATTTTTCCTGTAAAATTAGAATCAGAACTTTTTTTTTGGGGAGGAACAGAAATTATTAATGTTTCAATATTTTTTATAAAAGATAAAATACCCTCAGATTTGTCTTTTTTTAAAACAACTAAAAAACCTTCGATACCAATTCTTTCAATTTCAGACAAACCTTTCAATGAGGTTTTCGAACCTAGGACTTGATAATTTAATTTCTTGAATTTTTTTGCTAGAGAAATACCTAACCATCCACAACCTAAAATACCAACCGAAGACATAAAATATATTTTTTATAATAAAACAACTTAAATTTTATGGATATTATAATTATAATTAAATATTTTGATAATATCTTAAAAAAAGTTATATTAGAAATAATAAATATAATTAATTATGCCCGTAAAAAGTTTTCAAGGAGAAAGAGCCCAAACAAAAAGAGTCACGCCGAGTAAATTAATTATCTCAGATATAATGACAAGAAGATTGATTTTATTTAATCCCGACCAAAGTATCCATGAAGTAATGAAAACTTTTATTAAACACAGAATCTCAGGTGGACCAGTTGTGAGTAAAGCAGGAGAACTAGTAGGAATAATTTCTGAGGCTGATTGCATGAAAGAAATCTCTGAAAGTCGTTATTTTAATATGCCAATACTTGACAAATCAGTCGGTCATTTTATGACTCAAAAAGTTGATACAATTGAATCAAGTATGAATGTTTTCGATGCTGCGGCAAAATTCTCAAAATCAAGCAGGAGACGTTATCCGGTTCTTGAGAAAGGATCTTTAGTAGGTCAGGTTAGCAGAAAAGATATTGTCGTAGCAGCATTAAATATGAAAAGTCAAACATGGAATTCTAAGTAAAAATTTCTTTCGCAACCCTAAATGTATTTGCATGTGCTTCAATTATTGTCTTTATTTCGCTTGAATATCCACCACCCATACTGCATTGAACAGGAATATTATTTTCTCTACAAAAAGATAAAACAATTTCATCTCTCTTTTTACAACCAGCAATAGTCATACTCAAACGACCTAATCTATCTGTTTTTAAAACGTCAACACCGCATAGGTAAAAAATAAAGTCAGGTTTTACTTTATCATATAGCTCAGGAAGAAGAGTTTTTATATGTTGTAAGTAAATACTGTCAGTACAGTCATCTTTTAATGGAAGATCAAAATCACTTATTTCTTTTCGAAATGGATAATTTTTCTCTCCATGAACAGAGCAAGTAAAAACATTGGCATTATTTTTAAATATAACAGCTGTTCCATTTCCTTGGTGAACATCTAAATCTAAGATTAATATTTTTTTGACCTTGTCCGAGTCTAATAAATATTGAGCTGCAATTGCTTGATCATTTAGTAAACAAAAGGCCTCTCCCCTATTTGGATAAGCATGGTGCGTTCCTCCAGCTATGTTCATAGCTATACCAAATTTTAATGCCTTTTCAGCACCATAAATCGTCCCCCCAGCAATTAAAAATTCTCTTTTGATAAGATCATTAGTTAAAGGAAAACCAATACTCCTAATTTCATTTTTTGTTAAGGATAATTTTAACAAACGGTTCACATAATTTTTTTCATGAATCCTTAATACATGTTCTAATAAAGCTGGTTTTGGTTCAAAAAAGTCTTCAATTTTGTTAGTCCCCTCTAAAATTAATTGCTGTGGAAGTAGCTCATACTTTTCCATGGGGAATCTATGATCTTGATTCAAAGCAAGTCGAAATGAATTATGGAAAGCAATCGGTATAATGGAACTCAAATGGGAATTAATTATATCTTTTTATTATTAACCAATTTTAACCGTTGGTTCTCAATTTCAATATCCTCAATTTTCTTGAAAAGAAGCTTAGCTTTACTTATTTGATGACCAGATGGGATCAAATCATTTTTCATAAACGCATCATTCCAAGATAACTTTAGTGATTCAATATTTAAAATTGAAAGTAATTTTTCATATGTGAATGGCAAAAATGGCTCGCTAACTATAGCTAAGCAAGCTGATATTTGTAATGCTGTATAGATAATTTCAGAAACACGTTTAGGGTCTTTATCAATTAATTTCCAAGGTTCCTTTTCTGCCAGATATTTATTTCCACTTCTAGCAATTTGCATTAGGTTTTGACTTGCCTCTCGGAACTTGTATTTTTCAATTGACGATCCGATTTTTTTTGCAATTATTCCTATTTGATCTATTATTTTTTCATCTTCTGGTAATCGGGTTTCAATTTTAGGAATAATTCCATCATAGTATTTATTTGTTAAGACTACTACACGATTTATAAAGTTTCCATAGATTGCAACTAATTCATTATTATTTCTTGATTGAAACTCGTCCCAAGTAAAATCATTATCTTTCGTTTCAGGTGCGTTTGAAGTTAAAACATAACGGAGGGTATCTTGCTGATTTGGGAATTCTTCAAGATATTCGTGTAACCAAACTGCCCAATTTTTTGAAGTAGAAATTTTCTCTCCTTCTAAGTTTAAAAATTCGTTTGCAGGTACATTCTCGGGTAAAATAAAAGAGCCAGATGCATGAAGCATAATTGGAAAAATAATACAGTGAAAAACAATATTATCCTTACCTATGAAATGTATTAATTTAGTTTCTTTATCCTTCCAGTAGGGCTCCCAATCAATTCCATTATTATTAGCCCACTCCTTAGTAGAGGATATATAACCAATTGGAGCATCAAACCAAACGTAAAGAACTTTCCCTTCTGCTCCATCGATAGGTACAGGTATACCCCAATCCAAATCGCGGGTAACAGCTCTTGGTTTTAGTCCATTATCAATCCAGGATTTAACTTGTCCGTAAACATTTTGTTTCCAGTCGGATTTATGACCTTTAATTATCCATTCATTTATAAAATTTTCAAATTTGTCAAGTGGGAGATACCAATGTTTTGTATTACGCATTTTTGGTTTAGATCCACTCAAAGTTGATTGCGGATTTATAAGTTCATTAGCACTAAGACTACTTCCACAACTTTCGCATTGATCACCATATGCTTCAGTATTTTGGCATATAGGACATATACCAATAACATATCTATCAGCTAAAAATTGTTTTGCTTCTGAATCATAAAGTTGTTCAGATTCAATTTCTTGAAAAATATTTTTTTTGTTTAGATTTTTAAAAATTTCTTGAGAAGTATCATAATGAATTTTTCTTGAAGTCCGAGAATAATTGTCAAAGCTTATACCAAATGAATTAAATGAATTTCGTATTAACTCGTCGTAATAGTCAATTATCTGTTGAGGTGTTTTATTTTCCATCTTAGCCTTTAATGCAATAGCAACTCCATGTTCATCACTCCCACATATAAAAGCAACATCTTTACCTACATTTCTTAAATAACGTGCATAAATATCAGCAGGGACATATACACCAGCAAGGTGACCAATATGAATAGGTCCGTTTGTGTAGGGTAGTGCTGCTGTAATTGTGTAGCGTTTGGACATTATTTAAACTAATTTTTTTCAAAAGTAATTAAAAGAAACCCTTTTTCTTTAGTGAGCTTAAAATCATTGCAAATAAAAAGTAACTAAAAATTCAAAAAACTATTGATTAAAATTATTTTGTAATATGCTTTTATTGTGCATTTTAAATTGTATTTGTTAAATATTTAACTTTTTGTTAGAAAAAATTAATTTTGTCTAATAAACTTTAGATTTTAATCAAATGAAGACAATTGCTGCTACAGTAACAGAATATATTAAAACTAAACCATATTTAGCTTCGGCACTCAATGAAGGAATTATCAATTTGACATCATTAGCCAGAAATATTCATAATGATATTGAAAACTTGATGAGGAAAAAAGTAAATCAAGGAGCTATAGTTATGTCATTAAAAAGAGTTTCTGATGATGCGGCGTTTTCTGTCACAAAAAAAATTAGTAGAGTTTTAAAAAATATTGGAGATATAACTGTTCGCTCTTATTTAGTGGATTATGGTTTTTTACTCTCAGAAACTTTATTGCTTACACAAGCAAACCTTCTAAAAGAAATAGAAAACAAAAAAAACATTTTTTACACATCTTCTAGAGGGGTTTCTGAATCAAATATAGTTGTTAGTCAAAATATTATTTCATTAGTTGACGATCTTTTTAAAAACGAAGTATGCCATTCAAAAGTGGAAAATTTGTCATCTATTACTATTAAACTTCCAGTTGATAATGTAAAAATTCCTGGGATTTATTATTTTATTTTCCAAAGATTATCATGGGAGGGGGTTAACATTAGGGAAGTAATATCTACTTCAAATGAATTTACAATTTTAATGAATGAGGATGATGTAGATATTGCATTTAAAGTGATTAAAAATTTAAAAAAACTTTAGCTTTCCTTCAATAAATTTTGCAGTAAAATAGTTATTGCTTTTATATTTTTTACCTCGCTTATTGAGAGTATTAGTTTTATACCACCAGATGTTTTTTTCTGTTTTATTTCAATCCTACCAGATCCTTTTTTAATTTGATTTATCAAATAGTCAAAATTTTGACTATTATAAAATTTATTTTTTTGATCTGCTATTAAATAGCAAAGACATATTCCTTTTTTTAGTACAATTCTTTCTATACCAAGCTTGGATGCTACTCGTTTTAATCGAACAGTTTCTAACAACTCTTTTGTTTCGCTTGGAAGGGGACCAAATCGATCTTTAAGTTTATTTTTAAAATCTTCTAAGGCACTATCATTATTAATTTTACTTAATTCTTGGTAAAGAGCTAATCGCTCTCTAACAATATTAATATAATAGTCAGGAATGTAAATTGCTAGATCAGTATCAATTTGAATTTCATCAACATATTGGCCAATATTATCATTTACATCATTTGAATAAACAGAATTAAATTCATTCTCTTTTAATTCTTCAATTGCTTGTTGTAAGATTTTCTGATAAGTATCAAACCCCATCTCATTGATGAAACCACTTTGTTCACCTCCCAATAGATCTCCAGCTCCCCTAATTTCTAAATCTTTCAAAGCAATTTGCATACCAGAACCAAGGTTTGAAAATTGTTCTACAGTTTTAATTCTTTTTTGTGAGTCTGAGCTAATAGTTGATAATGGAGGGGTTATGAAATAACAAAAGGCTTTTTTGTTGCTTCTGCCGACTCTCCCCCTCATTTGGTGCAAATCACTTAGTCCAAAATTATGTGCATTATTTATAAACATTGTATTTGCATTTGGTACATCTAATCCATTTTCAATTATGGTTGTAGCAACAAGGATATCGTAATTACCATTCATAAAGTTTAATAATACTTGTTCTAATTTTCTACCTTCCATTCTACCGTGACCAACTGCAATTCTTGCGTCCGGAACGAGACGTTGAAGAAAGCTTGAAATTTCCATAATGTTTTCAACTCGATTATGAATAAAAAATACTTGCCCCTTTCTTTGAAGCTCATAAAAAATACCATCTTTTATTAAATTCGAATTAAATCGAATAACCTCACTTTCTATGGGATATCGGTTTGGTGGAGCTGTATTAATAACAGACAAATCACGCGCTGACATTAAACTAAACTGAAGTGTTCTAGGAATTGGTGTAGCTGTCAAAGTTAACACATCAATATTTTCTTTTATTGATCTTATTTTTTCTTTAACCGAAACTCCAAATTTCTGTTCCTCATCTACAATTAAGAGGCCCAAATCCTTAAATAAAATTTTCGTATTTACCAATTGATGAGTTCCAATCAAAATGTCAATTTTCCCTAAACTCAAATCACTTAAAATTTTGGTTTTATCTTTTGTTGACCGAAAACGATTTAGATAGTCTACTTTAACCGGAAATTCCTCTAATCTTTTTGAAAATGTTTTAAAATGTTGAAAGGCTAATATAGTTGTAGGAACCAATACTACAACTTGTTTGCTATTGTCTACAGCTTTAAAAGCAGCTCTTATAGCAACTTCCGTTTTCCCAAACCCTACATCTCCACATACGAGGCGATCCATAGGGATATTTAATTCCATATCCTTTTTTATGGCTTTTGTAGCTTTTTCCTGGTCAGGTGTATCTTCAAATAAAAAAGAGGATTCCAATTCCCATTGTAAATAGCTGTCTGGATTAAACGCAAAACCGATTTTTTGTTTCCTTTTAGCGTATAGTTCAATAAGATCAAATGCAATTTCTTTTACTCTTTTCTTTGTTTTTTGTTTTAACGCTTTCCATGCCTTAGATCCAAGCTTATAAATTTTTGGTACTTTACCATCTTTTCCTGCATATCGGCTTATTTTGTGAAGAGAGTGAACACTTAAATAAAGAACATCTCTATCTGCATAAATCAGTTTGATAGACTCTTGTAATTTTCCCTCTACCTCTATATATTGCAAGCCACCAAAAGTTCCAATCCCGTGATCTATGTGAGTCACATAATCACCAACATCCATCTGTGTTAACTCTTTAAGGCTCAAAGTATCTTTTTTCCTAAGATCAGATTTAAGTCTATATTTATGATAGCGCTCAAAAATTTGGTGATCAGTGAAACAAGACCACTTGGCCTCTAAATCTTCGAACCCTTCAAAAATTGCATTTACGCTTATATTATAATGAACTGTTTTTTTCATTTCTTCAAAAATGTCACGAAATCTTTTTGCTTGATTTTCATTGCTACAAAAAATGGTATTAGCGTAACTTCTTTTTTTATTTTCATTTAAGTGATTAACCAATAAATCAAATTTTTTGTTGAATGAGGGTTGTGGTGATTGTTTAATAAAAATCTGTTTGTATGCTTTTAGCTTATCTGTTTTTTCGAGAACTATAATTGATTTTTTTTGACAACTTTTTATCCAATCAGTAGAATTAGCAAATAAATTTTCGGGGAGATATTGTTTATTTGTCTTAATCTTATCGTAAACACTGTTTGCATTTTTAAACATTTTATCTAATCCAGACATTATCTTATCAAAATCCGAATAAATAAAGCAAGTATTATCACTGAAAAAAGAAGTAAAAATTTTACGTTCGGCGGTATTATGATGGTCTGAAATATTTGGAATTAACTCAACTTCTTCAAAATTTGAGATCGATCTTTGAGAGACAACGTCAAAACAGGATAAACGTTCTATTGTTTGATCAAAAAACTCAATTCTATAAGGATGTTGGTAAGCAAAAGAAAAAACATCAATTATTCCTCCTCGCACAGCAAATTCCCCAGGGCTACTTACAAAATCTACACGATCAAATCCCATTTCAAAAAGACGTTCATTAAGAATACCAAATGAGAAATTGTTATTTTTTTTGAGTCTTAAAGAAATTTTTTTTAGGTTCTTTTGTGAAATAATCTTCTCAAAAATGGCTTGGGTGTAGGTTACAATTATTCTTGCTTTATTTGAACTATTAAGTTTCTTTAAGGCTTCAGACCTTACCAGTATCTTTGAATTGTCAGTTGTTTCAGGTGCATAGGGCTGTCTAAAGCTTGAAGGGAAATAATTAACATTAGAGGGGCCAACTAGATATTCAAAATCATTTAAAAAGTAAGCAGCCTTTTCTGCACTATCATGAATAAATAAAATAGATTGATTTAAATTTTTGAAAGCTGCTGCTATTCTAAATGATAATCCTGATCCAACTAGTCCTTTAATATGGGTACAACGATTTGCTGAAAAAGCTAATTTCAGTTCCTCCTGTGAATTTAAGTTATCAAACTTATCTAGCAATGAATTAATTATTTTTTTTACCAAAGATAATTTCTTAGATTTTTAGTCAAGACATTTCCATTACTTCTTTTCCTGTTGTTATATAAACTTTGACGCCTTTAGTTGGTGACAATATATGTAGACCTGTAAATCCTCCAAAAGCCGGGAGTATTAACTGATCTTTTGATTTAAAAAAACACGGCATTTTCATTTGCTGCAAACCAGACCCTTTGATTTTTACACCTGGGTGGATGTGTCCACAAAAAACAAAATAATCTTTCTTGTGAATGGGGAGGTGAGTAAAATAAAATTTGTCTTCAATTAAATTTTCTAAAATTTTTACGTTTATTGAATTGTATACAAGTTTAGGGATAATATCATGGTTACCTTCAATTAAAATTATTTCAAGATTTTGTTTTTTAACCCATGATTCGAATAAGTACCATTCGTTGTTTTGCTCACTATGGAAAAGATCTCCCAAAAAAATGATTCGTGTGGGAGTAAAATCATCTAAGAGTTTTGTAATCTTTTCGTAAAACAGTCCCTCTGCTTTTCTTGGTACAGCAATCCCATTTTTTCTAAAATGAGCAACTTTACCTAGGTGAACATCAGCTAAAAAAAGAGTTTTTTTCTCCAACCAAAAAATTGCCCCACTTGGGTGTAGAATGAAATTATGGTTATTAATTTCAATTAAACTCATGTTTTACCTTTTTCGAGTTGGAGAGACATTTTTCTAATACGATCTTCTACACTTTCAGAAGAAAGATTTGTTCTTATTCGATCTGTAATTATAGGAAAGGAAAATGGTGTAGGTTGACTGCAATAACACCAAACTATCGATTGATTTTCAATATTTTCAAACACCTTTGTGATTCGGCCACTTTCAATACCATGTTCAAAAGTTTCCTCAATAGCTTGTTGGTACAATAAATTGTCAGGTTCGTAATCTTTAAAAACATTATAAAAAAGTTGAGAACCACTCTGTAGATGTTTACTTTTTGTGGGTTTATCAGGAAAACCTTGAAATACTAACCCAGAAATTACAGCTATATCCCTAAAGCGACGTCTAGACATCTCGGATATGTTTATACTCATCTCAATATCTTCGTTTAAATGGTTTTTTGTTAGTAAATTATTATCTAGAAAGTCCTCTTTTGAAAAAGATTGATCTGACAAAAGCTCAAATCCATAATCATTAAATGACATGCTAAAACTAATTGGTTTTAAAAGACTAATTCGGTATGCTAAGAGGCTTGCCATCACTTCATGAATAGCATATCCCTCAAATGGATAGAATATTGTATGAAACCCTTCTCTAGTTTCAAAGCGCTCAATTAAGAATTCATTAGATTTTGGTATAATTGATTCCTTTTTTTGTTGATCAAAAATGGGAGTTAATGCCCTAAATTCGGGACTATTTTTATTCGTTTCTTCGTAAAGTGCATTTTTGAGTAAATTACTAAGATGTGCACTGAAGCTCATTCGTCCTCCCATCCAAGAAGGAATTCTCGTTTTTTTAGATTTGGATTTACGTACAATCACTTCCATGTTATGGATTCTAATTAATTCTAAGTTTCGACCGGAGAAAGTAAATATATCTCCGGGGATTAATTTCGATATAAACCATTCTTCAACAGATCCTAAATAACCTCCTTTTTGATATCTAACTTTCAATGTAGCATCACCCACTATCGTTCCAATAGAAAGACGATGACGCATTATTATACCCTTATTTATTACTTTATACATTCCATTTTCCAGAATTGTTATTTTTTTATATTCGTCATAATATTCTAAGCTCTGACTTCCTTTAACTAAAAAATTTAGTATCCACTGCCATTGTTCTTTTTTAATAGTTTGAAAACAAAATGTTTTTTGAATTACAGGGAACAAGTCCTTTTGATTAAAACCACTTCCAACAGCAAGTGTCATCAAAAATTGAAAAAGCACGTCATAACTATTAAGATAGGGGAGTCGATCTTCTATTTTATGTTTTTCGATTCCTCTCTGTAGGGCTAACGACTCAATTAGCTCCATAGCATGAGTTGGAAGGAAATAAATTTTGCTTTTTGCTTTTGGTTGGTGTCCACTTCTACCTGCTCTCTGAATAAATCGACCTACACCTTTTGGACTTCCTATTTGTATGCAATTTTCTACTGGTGAAAAATCAACACCTAAATCTAAACTCGAAGTGCAAACTACTACTTTAAGATTTTCTTTTCTAAGGGCGTCTTCTACCCATAATCGAATTTTTTTATCAATGCTGCCATGATGCATTGCAATATCTCCAGCAAGCTCTGGGTTTCCATCTAGAAGATGATGATACCATATTTCACATTGAGCGCGTGTATTAGTAAAGATTAATGTAGTTTTATTTTTTTTAACTATTTCAAGTACATGAGATAAAAGATGAATTCCTAGGTGACCACGCCAAGGGAATCTTTCCATATTTTTTGGTAAAATTGATTCAACCTCTATTTTTTTTTTGATTTCTGCATTTACTGTTACAAAAGATTTTGAAGATCCCAATAAAATTTTGCTAGCTAAATCTTTATTTCCAATTGTGGCGGATATACCCCAAACTCTAAGATTAGGAAGAAAATAATTTAAGTATGCAATAGCTAATTCAATTTGAACACCTCTTTTTGTTCCCAAAAGCTCGTGCCATTCGTCTATTACAATTACTTTCAGACTCTGGAGTGTTTTTTGATGGTCTTTAGTGCTTAACAAAAGATGCAAACTCTCAGGTGTTGTAACAAGACCAAAAGAGGGTTTTCGTTTTTGATTTCCTCTTTCTTTTTGTGATGTGTCTCCTGTGCGTAGTGTAATTTTTAAATCAGGGTTTAAATCATTAGTCATTATTTGTATTGCTTTTTGAATTTCTACAGCTAAAGCACGTAAGGGAGTTATCCATATTGCTTGGATACCTGTTTTATGTTTTTTCATTTTTAATGATTCTTCGATAATACCTCCCCATATTGCATAGGTTTTTCCGCTTCCAGTCGGAGCATGAAGAATTCCATTTTTTCCCTCAGAGTAAGCTTTCCAACATTCTTTTTGGAATTTTTGTGCATTCCAACCCCTCTTTTTAAACCACTTTAATACTTTGTTCACCGCAAAAATTGTTTAAGATCATTTATAGTATTTGCATCTGCTATCTTTTTGTCATGACGCCAACGTAAAATCCTTGGGAAACGTACAGCAAAACCACTTTTGTGCCGAGACGATGAAGCAATCCCCTCAAAAGCGATTTCAAAAACTAATTCTGGCTTTACTTGACGAACAGGGCCAAAACGATCAATAGTATTTTGTTTTATGAACTTATCAACTTTTCTTATTTCCATATCTGTTAGTCCAGAGTATGCCTTAGCAAAAGTTACTAGTTTTTCATCATTCCAGAGAGCAAAAGTATAATCTGTATAAAGGTTAGTTCGTCTACCATGTCCTCTCATAGCATAAGTTAGTACAGCATCAATTGTTTTTGGATCTGATTTCCACTTAAACCAAAAACCTTTCTTTCTCCCTAAAGAATATATCGAATCTTTTTTCTTTATCATTAAGCCTTCACTTGATTTTTCGTCTGCTTTTTTTCTTTCTTCTTTAACCTTGTTCCAATTCTCAAAAAACATTACCTGAGATAAAAGTATAGGAGCATTGTAAACTATAATTTTTTTATAAAGAGACTCTAAAATTTCTTTTCGTCTTATTAAATTGTAATTTCTTATGTCATTTCCCTCCCATTCCAATATGTCATAGAGCATTATTACAATTGGAATTTCATCCTGTAATTTTTTCGATACAGTTTTACGACCAATTCTTTTTTGCAAGTCATTAAAGTATCCAATTTTATTTTCTTTATATGGTAAAAGCTCTCCGTCTAAAACTGTACCATCTGGAATTAAGCTAACTAGTGAACTAAGCTCGGGGAATTTATCAGTAATTAATTCTTCTCCACGACTCCACAAAAAATATTTCCCTTTTCTTATTATTAATTGGGATCTCATTCCATCCCATTTGTGTTCAAAACACCAATTTTGAACTAACTCTTTATCTTGGAAATCTTGATCAATTGGATAAGCTAAAAAAAATGGATAGGGTTGAGAAATTTGATCTTCAGGATTAGGATTAATTATTAGTTCTTCAAAAGTTGTAGTCATCGGTGACCATTGTCCCATTAGACGGTGAGCTAAAATATTTTCTTCAATTTTGACTGCTTTTGAAAGAGCACGAGTCATAAGTTTTTGACTTATACCAATACGAAATCCTCCTGTCAGTATCTTATTAAAGACAAATTTTTCATAGTTATTAAAACTCTTCCAACGTTTAAATACGTAACTTTTTTTCTCTTTTTCATCTTTATACTTTAAATTAAGTATTTCTTTAATACATTCAGATAGTGAAGGTGGCGTCAAATGAATTTCTTGAGGAACTGAAAGAGAAATAGTTTCGGCAAGGTCTCCTACAATGTGATAAGATTCCTCAAAAAGCCAATCCGGGACCTGTGCTAATTCTGAGGCCCAAATCTTCATTAAAGTCGAATTGAGTGGACGAGGAGGACGTCTATGGGATAAAAGTGCAATTGCCCAAAGAGAGTCTTTTTGTGGCGTACTTTTAAAATAATTTGTTAAAATTGTTACCTTTTCATTAGTTTTATTAGTACTATCTAATTCTTCAATTAGAGCTGCAAAACGTCTCATTTAAATTACTTCAGAATCAATAGTTTCAACTTCATATTTTGTTTTTTCAGTACGAGCATTCCAACCATTTTCCTTGAGATAACGAGCAAAAATATCCGTGTAGCCATGAGTAGTAATTATATCTTCACAACCTGTAGCTTTTATGACTGATAATAACCCTTCCCAATCTGCATGATCCGATAATACAAATGAACGATCAACCGCACGTCTTCTTCTAGCTCCTCTAAAAGCCATCCATCCTGAAGCATAGCCTGTTGAAATTTCCCCGAGTTTTTTTGCCCAGGTGCTACCCATTACAGCTGGTGGAGCGAGAACCAAATTCCCTCCAATTTCTGCTTTTTTAGTATCACGCGTTATTAACTCAGTTTTAGGGAAGTCGATGAATTGCCGTAATATATTAGTCATTTTTTCTGTTGCTCCGTGGGTAAAGATTTTCCCTGTTTTGCAATCAATATGTTTTAAAAGCCTTTGTACTTTCCCAAGAGAGTAACCCATTAACAAGCTTGTAACTTTATTTGACTTGTTATTTGCCCACCATCTGTTTATGTCATCGTGAACCCTTAGTGGTTTTTCCCATTTAAAGACAGGTAAACCGAAAGTGCACTCAGTTATAAAAGTGTTACATCTAATGAGTTCAAAAGGAGTAGAGATTCCATCAACTTGAGTTTTATAATCTCCAGTAAAAACCCATACCTCACCTTTATATTCAACTCTAATTTGTGATGACCCTGGAACATGTCCTGCAGGGTGAAAAGAAAACTTCACACCATTTATTTGAAATGTTTCACCATATTTTTTACCAGTTACTAAAATCTTTCCAAGCCTATGAGTAATTATGGGGACATTAATTTCATGTGTTATATAACGTTTGCTACCCCATCTAGCGTGATCAGAATGGCCATGAGAAATTATTGCTTTATCTACCCCCCTCCAAGGATCCAAATAAACATCAGCTTGTTTGCAGTAAATTCCTTTTTTTGTGAATTCAAGTAGCGGCATTTTAAATTTTTCTTTTTCGGTTGGAAGTTACGAAAAAGGAAAAAAAAAAACCGTTGATAAATGTCAATAACTCTCTTTCGGTCAACCTTAATATTTTTTTATTTTAGATTCGATGTATTTTATTTTTGATACCGAAACTACTGGATTACCTAAACGTTGGGATGCACCCTTAAATGACCTTGATAATTGGCCCCGTTGTGTTCAAGTTGCGTGGCAAATCCATGACAATAAAGGCGAATTAGTCTCTCAAAAAAGTTTTTTAATAAAACCAGACGGATTTAGTATTCCATATGAATCCGAAAAAGTACATGGTATTTCCACTGCTCTTGCAGATAAACAAGGAGCTAGTTTACAACAAGTATTGGATGAGTTTTATAATGCTGTCGTCAAATCAGAATTTTTGGTTGGACATAATATTTCATTCGATCGTAATATTTTAGGAGCTGAATTCTTGCGTTTAGGTTTAAATGATGTTTTAGCAGAAAAAAAGCTTATTGATACTTGTAACGATGAAACAGCAAATTTATGTAAAATAAAAGGTGGGCGTGGAGGAAAATTTAAATTTCCAACTCTTAGTGAATTATATGTTTTTGTTTTCAAAGAAAATTTTGATGAAGCACATAATGCAGCTGCTGATGTTGAGGCAACTTCTCGTGTTTTCTTAGAGTTATTGAGATTAGATAAATTACACCCTTCAGCTTTTGAAAATCAAAAATTAGAAACAGCTGAAATAATTGAAAAAAGAAATCCTTTTCAATTAATTGGGTTAACCCATCAAAATTTTAAAGTGGCTTCTAATGCTATTAAAAATGAAAAAGCTACCAATAAAATTGATAATGGTAAAAGTATTTCAGATAGTTATTTATCAGATTCCTCTTACGTTCATTTACATAATCACTCGCAATTTTCGGTCTTGCAATCTACTTCAAGAATAAATCAATTAGTGGAAGCTGCAGCAAAAGATAATATGCCAGCTATCGCACTTACTGATCATGGAAACTTAATGGGTGCATTTCATTTTATAAAGGCAATAAATAAATATAATTCTAATGTTAGTGATGATAAAAAAATAAAACCTATAGTTGGTTGTGAATTCTATGTTTGTGATGATCATAAAGATAAAACAAGAAGAAATGACGGATACCAAATTATTTTCTTAGCCAAGAATAAAAAAGGGTATCATAATTTGGCGAAACTAACTTCCTTATCTTATGTTGATGGGTTTTATTATGTTCCAAGGATTGATAAAAAAATAGTTGAATTATATAAACAACATTTAATTGTTCTTACAGGAAATATGTATGGTGAAATTCCATCAAAAATACTCAATTTGGGGGATAGTCAAGCTGAAGAAGCTCTACAATGGTGGTACAGTCAATTTGGAGATGACTTCTATATTGAATTAATGAGGCACGGAGAGGAGGGAGAAGATAGAGCAAACGCACAACTTATTTATTTTTCAAAAAAATATAATATTCCTGTTATTGCTACCAATAACACTTACTATGTTAATAAAGAAGAAGCAAATGCTCATGATATTCTACTATGTGTAAAGGAAGGAGAGAAGCAAGCCACACCAATTGGAAAAGGTAGAGGGTTTCGATATGGTCTTCCTAACCAAGAATATTATTTTAAGTCCACTAATGAGATGAAAAGCTTATTTAGTGATTTGCCTCAGGCAATAACAAATATTAAAAAACTAGTTGATAAAATTGAACCGTTTGAATTGTCTAGAGACGTATTACTACCAAAATTCGAGATTCCAGAAAAGTATCAAATAAAAGATGACATTGATAGTAAAAACAGTGAGAATAAATATTTACGTTATCTAACCTATAAAGGTGCTAAAGAAAGATATTCTGATTTAACAACTGAAATAAAGGACAGAATCGATTTTGAATTGGACGTAATCGCTAAAACAGGTTACCCAGGGTATTTTTTAATTGTTCAAGATTTTATTAATGCTGCAAGAAATATGAATGTTTCTGTAGGGCCAGGCAGAGGATCTGCTGCGGGTTCTGTAGTTGCATATAGCTTAAAAATTACAAATATTGATCCAATAAAATACAATCTTCTATTTGAGCGTTTTCTAAATCCAGATCGTGTAAGTATGCCCGATATAGATATTGATTTTGACGATGAAGGAAGATCACTTGTTATGGATTATGTAATAGAAAAATATGGTTCTAATCAAGTAGCTCAGATCATCACTTATGGTACTATGGCAGCTAAGTCTTCAATCCGTGATACTGCTAGAGTTTTAGATTTACCCCTTGGCGAAGCAGATAGAATAGCTAAACTATTACCCAACATTAAATTGGAAAAAATCTTTAATTCTACACAAGATGAACTTAAAGAAAACCTTCGATCAGAAGAAATATCAAGAGTTAATGAGATTAAGGATTTAGCGAATGAGGATTCAATTTCTGGACAAACAATACAGCAAGCGAAGGTCCTTGAGGGTTCATTGCGGAATACAGGTATCCATGCATGTGGAGTTATAATAACACCAGACGATATAACACAATTTGTCCCTGTTGCTACAGCAAAAGACTCTGAATTGTACGTAACCCAATTTGACAATTCAGTTGTTGAAGATGCGGGACTTTTAAAAATGGATTTTTTAGGATTAAAAACGTTGACTCTAATTAAAGACACTGTCAAATTAGTAAAATATAAATATAATGTTGAGCTTGATCCGGACAGTTTCCCCTTAGACGATCAAAAAACTTATGAGCTTTTTCAAAGAGGAGAAACGGTTGGTATTTTTCAGTATGAGTCAGCGGGAATGCAAAAGTATTTAAAAGATTTAAAGCCAACAGTATTTGGTGATTTGATTGCAATGAATGCACTTTACCGTCCGGGACCTCTAGAATACATACCAACTTTTGTAGATCGTAAAAATGGTAATGAAAAAATCTCCTACGATTTGCCTGTTATGGAGGAATATCTCAAAGAGACGTATGGAATTACTGTTTATCAAGAGCAGGTGATGTTATTATCTCAAAAGCTTGCAAATTTTTCTAAAGGTGATGCAGATATTTTAAGAAAGGCCATGGGGAAAAAGATTTTTACATTGCTACAAAAATTGAAACCACAATTTATTAATGGGGGAAAAAAGAATGGCCATCCAGAAGACATATTAGAGAAAATATGGAAAGATTGGGAAGCCTTTGCTGCATATGCATTCAATAAATCCCATTCAACTTGCTATGCTTGGATTGGATTTCAAACAGCCTATCTTAAAGCCCATTATCCTGCTGAGTATATGGCAGCAGTCCTTTCAAACAATATGAATGATATTAAACAAGTCACCTTTTTCATGGAAGAGTGTCGCCGGATGGGCTTAAAAGTGTTAGGGCCAGATGTCAACGAATCCTTTTACAAATTTACAGTCAATGAAGACAAAGCAATTCGTTTCGGAATGGGAGCCATAAAAGGAGTTGGGAGAAGTGCAGTTGAGACTATTATTAATAATCGAAAAAAAGAAAAATACAATTCTATTTTTGATCTCGTAAAAAGAATTGATTTAAGAGCAGCGAATAAAAAGACCTTTGAGAATTTAGTCCTTGCTGGAGGATTAGATTCTTTTGAAAATACTCACCGAGCGCAATATTTTAATTTAGATAGTGATGGGAGCATATTTTTAGAAAAAGTAATGCGATTTGGATCTAAATACCAAGAAAATTTAAATTCATCCCAAACAAGTCTTTTTAACGAGGAAACAAAAAACTATTATCAAGATCTTAATATTCCAAGTTGCGATAATTGGAGTAATTTAATTCGTTTAAAAAAAGAAAAAGAGGTAGTTGGAATTTATATTTCATCTCACCCACTGGATGATTTTAATCTTGCTATGGATCATTTTGTTTCAATATCATTAAATCATTTAGGTGATTTAGAAAATCATGTCAATAGAGAGCTAAGTGTAGGGGGAATTGTCAACGAAGTGGAACATCTCGAAAGTAGGGCAGGAAAAAGCTGGGCTCGATTTACTTTGGAAGATTTCACCGATCTATATGAATTTAGGATTTTTGGAGAAGATTATTTGAAATACCGGCACTTTCTGGTAAGTAATCAGTTTATTAGAATCAGAATATTGATTCGGGAGGGTTGGATCAACAAAGAAACGGGAAAAATAGGTTCACCTAGAATACAATATTTAAATTTTGAAATGCTTGAAAAGACAATAGAAAATAATGCTAAAAAAATTACACTCAATATAGATGTAAAAAAGCTGAAAAAAGAAAAAATTGATGACTTGCAGAATTATCTTAAATCTTTTAAAGGTGACAAACCGTTGTATTTTAATCTATATGATTCTGAAAAAAAAGTAAAACTCACATTGAATAGTAGAAAACAAAAAGTTAAAATTACTTCTGAGTTTCTTAAAGAACTGAAAGGGCAGGAATGGTTGTATAAGCTAAATTAATTAATTATAGAAACGCATTCTATGATAAATAAATTTGATTTAAACTGATGTACATCAGATAAAAAAAACAGTTACATTTGGCACATAAAAATTGAATTATGGCATTAGAAATTACAGATGCAACTTTTGAAGACGTAGTTTTAAAATCAGATAAACCCGTTTTAGTGGATTTTTGGGCAGCCTGGTGTGGTCCCTGTAGAATGGTAGGACCAATAATTGAGGAACTAAGTAATGACTACGCTGGCAAAGCTGTTGTTGGAAAAGTTGATGTAGACGCAAACCAAGAGTTTGCTGCGAAATATGGAGTAAGAAATATTCCAACTGTTTTAGTATTTGACAAGGGAGAGTTAATTGGAAGACATGTAGGTGTTTCCCCGAAGACAACATACCAAGGTGCAATAGACGCTGCTTTGTAAAAATCTTTTCACAATTAATTGTCGGGATATTCAAAATCAAGTGTATATTAGCGTTCATTTGAAATGGTCTGGTAGTTCAGTTGGTTAGAATACATGCCTGTCACGCATGGGGTCGCGGGTTCGAGTCCCGTCCAGACCGCTTTAAGACGTTGTGTGTTGTAAAGTAATAATTTACTTTTACAACCAGTGAGAAGCTTTCCATAATTTTGGGAGGCTTTTTTTGTTTTTAAATTCCTTTCATACACTAAAAATCAGCCAAATAGAGATAATTATCGTAATTTTACTTTATTCGAAATTATTTGTGATAATTGAGTCAAAAAAAGTTAGCTTCACTTAAGATATTTTGTGAGATTTTTTTTGGCTTTTTTGTCTGAATTAACTAAAAATTGGTTTTGGAATTAAAAAAAATAAAAAAAATCAAGTTATTACTAAGATTAGTTGCATTTGCGATGCTAATTCCCATTTCCTTTTTTTCTCAGACTGCAACGTATTCCTCAACCTTAGATTTTAATGGCACATCGACATTTGTGGAAATACCTTCTTCTAATGATCTTAAGTTTGACTCAGATAAATTTACTCTAGAGGCATGGATAAAAATTGAAAACCCTCCTCCCTCAGGTTCCTCATCTGGCAACAACACTGCTGCGAACCGCGATTACATTTTTTCCAAAAAAAACGATTGGAGTTTTTATATAATTAATGTCAATGGCACGTCATACCTTGAAGGTAGATTTAGAAGAGATTGGTATGGAAACTGGCCTCAAGTAAGATCATCAACACCTCTTTCCTCTAATACATGGTATCATGTGGCATTCACAAATTCAAAGTCTAATGGAAGACTACGTCTATATATTAATGGAAGTCTGGATAATTCAGCAAATTGGACTTCAAGTGGACGTGGATTAACCTCAACAACAAATCCAATAGCAATTGGTTCTAGCATTTGGGATGGCAGCAATAATCCAAGTAATTTTTTTGACGGTAAAATTGGTGACGTTCGTTTTTGGGATTCTGAAAGAACTCAAAGTGAAATTAATTATAATACAAATTCCATATTAAATACCAACTCAAACCTTAAATTGTATTATAAACTTAATGAGGGTCAGGGGACTACGATAAATGATAGTAGTGGTAATTCAATTACGGGTACTGTAAGAGGTAGTTATCAATGGCCAAATACTGATACTACAACACCAACAGTTATTTTATCAGAGAGTGATAATAACAATCTTTTAGCAAATTCAGATGTGGTGACATTTACAGCTAATTTTTCTGAGACTATGACTCCTTCTCCCACAATAACTATCAGAGAAAATGATCAGCCTGTCACTTTTCATATTGCAGATTATAGTAGTAATCAGATTGGGATTAATGTGCAGAACAGGAGGTTTGATCAGTTGACTCGAAATTCAAATAGTATTGTTGGCTATACATTTGAAGTGGTTTCTTCTGGGGTGACCTATACTTTAACTTCATTAAATAATCAATCTCAGAGCTGGGTATATTTTTCTACTACTCCTGAATTTACTCCTGGTGCATCTGGGAGTAATGGAAATTTAGATGTTTTAATTAAAGGGAAAACTCTAATTAACAATGCCTACATGACTCCAATCTCTGGTACTAATTCCTATACCTATAGCTATACTACCTCTACTGTTCTAAATTCAATATCTGCAACCGTATCTGGTCAAGATCTAAGTGGAAATAGCTATTCTGGCACAGAGAGTATAACTCTAAGCGTAGACAATGTAAATCCATTGGTATATGGATTCTCGTCTACTGACCAGGACTATATCACTACAAGTTCAGGGACAGTTACATACACCGTAAGATTTTCAGAGGATATGGAATCAAGCCCTCAGCTAAACATAGTTGGAATTTCACCACTAAATTATAGTCAGACTGTTTCATTGACTTACGTAAGTACAAACAATAGCAACGGAGACTCAACTTGGACTTATGGATGGTCTCCACCAGCTTTAATTACCTCAGGAACTGTATCTATTTCTATCACTGGTAATGATTTAGCGGGTAACCCATACAATGCCCAGATTGAAAATGTAATTGCCCTAAAGCATAAAAGATTACAGATCGACAATGTTCAACCTACTGTAAGTTTAACTACTACGGTTAGTGGTACTGCCGTTGCACAATCAAACAATGTAACAATAACAGCGCAGTTTAGTGAGCCAATGACAGAATCGCCAACTATTTCTATTTCAGGTCAAATTTCAAATGCTACGATGTCGTTAGTCTCAACGAATACATTAATAAGAAGAGCAGCACAGCTTTCGCTTAGTGATTATGGTTACAATATGATTGCGGTTGGAAGTCGAGATTGGGACGATATATTGGGAGCAAATGTTCAGTCAGGAGATTTACTTAATTATTATCTTGAGATAGATGGCGTGGATTATCAGGTAAGTGAAATAAAATTAGGCAGTAAAACGGCTTCTGATTTTTGGTGGTATTTTGCTACAACCCCAGAATATACACCTGGATATAGTGCAGGGGAGACTACCTATTTCGTAATTAAATCACCCAATTACCAAACTGAACTGTCCAATTGGCAATACTCTTGGACTGTATCATCAACATCTAGCAGCCCTACAATAACTGTTTCGGGCACAGACCTTGCAAGCAATTCAATATCAGGGACGGTAAGTCTTTCTTATAATCTAGATAATCAAAGACCTTATATTATTTCTACAACAATATCTAACAGTCTTAGTCCAGGACGCATAAGCGCAACTGAGACTAATACAATAACTGTTGTTTTTAATGAGCCAATTAATGCTGAAAGTTTTACCGCCTCAGATGCTACCATAACACCATCAGGTATTTTCACAATTACAGAAGATGGTTCTGCAGATGATATAACATTTAATGGATTTATTTCTGCAAATGGTTTTTACTCAGGTGTTGTTACTCTCACAATTGCAGAAAATGTTTTAGTTGACCTTGCAGGTAATTCAAATTTGGCCTCATCAACAACTTTTCAGTTTGATAATGTATCCCCTACGGTTACTCTTATAAGTTCGGATAGTGATAATATTCTTTCACCTTCTTCTAATGTTACAATTACAGCTATATTTTCGGAGTCAATGAGTGCAACCCCAACTATATCATTAACTGGTATAGGAGCAAATATTAGTATGTCAGTTGGAAGCGACAATAAAATATGGGAGTATAATTTCAATACGAGCTCCTCAACTTCCTCAATCACAGCCACCATATCGGGAACGGATTTATACGGTAATCCTTACTCAGGAACAGAAAGTTTAACGTTAACTATTGACAATAGGACATATCAAATTTCAGGGGCTACAATAAATCAAAAAAATTCAGTAGTAAGTATCACTTTTGATGAAGAAGTTTTCACGGAAATATTAAATGGCTTGGCTACTAATACTTTAACAACTTCTGATTTTTCACTTTCAATATCAGGTGGATCAGGAATAAGTTTAACAAGCACGAATCCATCTAGTATTTCAAAGATAGGGAGCAGCACCTATAATTTAGATATTTCTTTTTCAGGCTATGCTGTTGGTACTGAAACCTTAACTATTTCAATACCTCAAAACAATATTTATGATAAAGTTGGTAATTCTACTGCTCTTTCCAAAAGTATAAGTTTAAACAGCAACTTATTATTTGATTATGACATTTCCAATACAAACTCATACAATGGACAAGCAACATCAAATAATAATAAAACTGTAAATGACTTAAGCGGAAATGGTAATCATGGAGAAATAACGAACATAGGGAATGTTTATTATGACACTAATCAAAATGCAATGTTCTTTAATGGTATTACCGCAAGAGATGGAGGGATTGCTATATCAAATCTAAATTATGTTAGTGGTGGTTCAGATAAAATTGAGGAGTTAACAATTTTTGCTAAAATAAAAGTTGATTCAAGACCAACTACAGACAGAGCTTCTCATGACGAAAGAATAGTTCTTTCCTTTGACAGATCTTCTGTTTTCCGTTTTTCGGTTGGCTCTGACACGAACACTTCTGCTAAAGGGAAGTTAGCTTTTCATTTTACAAATTCCGACGCTACCTTTGATACACATGCTGTTAACACCACTGATCTTAGAGATAATCAGTGGCATAATGTCGCTGTTACTTTCAAAGCTAACCAGTCAGGGGGACTAAAATACTATATTGATGGAAATCTAGTTTATACTCATTCAGGTACTTTTGCCCCAATATCTAATGGTAGTGAAAGTGAGACACCGCGCTTTGGTTATGTCGGTAATGGTTCAGAGGCAACTAGTTTTAAAGGGACAGCTACTCCCCAACACCTTTTCTTTGGGCACATTCAATCAATTAAATATTACAATAAAGTTTTAGAATCTTCCCAATTAAATGGTCTAGATACAAATGCACCAACTGTAACACTAAGTGATAATATTTCGTCAAACTATATAAATGGGTCTGAGACTTTAAGAATAATTTCAACTTTTAATGAAGCCATGTCTTCAAGTCCAAAGATTTCAATTAGTGGGCAGGTAAGTAACCTTACTATGACCTCTTCAACTACATCGGTTTGGTATTATGATTGGAATGTTCCAGATTCATTTAATGGAGAGGTAACAGCAACAGTAACTGGAACAGATTTGGCTGGAAACTCTTACTCTGGAACAGATAGTATTACTTATATAATTGATAATACGCACCCAACCGTATTACTTTCAGATACAAATTCAGGTAATATAATTACAAACAGTAATCAAGTTACTATTACTGCAACTTTTAATGAGCCAATGACAGTCACTCCAACAATTAGTATTGCTAATGTAATAACGAATGCAGTAATGTCTCCAACTTCCTCAGCCAGTGTTTGGACTTATCCTTGGGTAGTTTCAACTACTTATAATGGAATCGTAACAGCTACCGTTTCGGGAACAGACTTGGCTAGAAATTCCTATTCAGGTGGAGACAGTTTATCTTTTAATCTTGACACCAAAGCACCCGAAATAGTTTCATTGTCAATTAATAATTTAAATAACCAGCTTATTCTCAATTTTTCAGAGCGATCAACCTTGCATAATTTGTCTAGTAATAGTTTTACAGTTACTAACACATCAGACTATTTTAATATTGGTGTTACAAGTGGAACGGCAACTATTACAGTAAACAGCATGACTTATAATGCAGACACTGACAATACCAAATATGTATTTGGAATTAACGTTAATGGAACACCAAATGGTTTTGAAGTTATTACAATCACACCAAAAACAAATAAAGTTTTAGACGCTATTGGTAATTATTCTTTAACTTCTCAAAGCTCTAATACTGTAAACTTAAATAACACTCTACCTGTTATTTCTAGTTTAGAAATCAATGAAGCTAATACCCAAGCAGTAATAACTTTTAGTGAGCCCGTTTACAATAACGTATCTGGGTCAGGAGCTTTGCAGTCGAGCGATTTTCAATTAAGCTTATCCTCTGGAAGTGCCAATCTTTCAAATACAATACCCATCTCGGTAACAAGCAGTGGAACTCTGAGATATATTTTAGGCCTCTCTTTCCAAGGTTTAGCTTCAGGACAAGAAATTTTAACTATCAGCCCTGTTTCAAATTCAATTTTTGACAGTAAAGGGGGCCAGGTCAACCTATCATTATCGCAAAGTAATACAATAACTTTAAATGATAAAGCAAGTCCAAAGATAACAGGTGTTTCAATAGGTGGCTCGAACGAGTTTATAGATATTCAATTTAGTGAAGGGGTTTACGGTAATGCTTCTTCAAATGCTCCAATTTTAGCATCAAGTCTTGGCGTGTCACAAATTGCAGGAGGTATTGTTACTTTGAATATTTCACAAATTACTAATACATCAGGTGGGCAATTGTCTGGAGGAGAAAATATAATAAGAGCGGTGTTAACTCAATCAATAGATGTTAGTAATACATTGGACCTTGGATCAGTTGGAGATCAAGTTTTTCAAGTTCTTATAACAAATGCAAATATTTATGACATTTCAACAAATCAAGTTTCACCGACACAAAGATTAAATTATATCAGCTCTAACACTACAAATCCAGTCATACCCACATCTCCTAATATATTTAGATTAAGTGAGCCTATAAAGGTAAACCCACCACCAATTTTAATTACAAGGGTAATAAGATTTAAAGAAAGTCCAGAAAATGGAAAACTTGTGGCTGAACTTAAAGCCTTTGATCCTGAGGGAGAAAGTTTTACATTTCTTAATCAAAGTGATCTTTTTGATGGCATTCTTCAAATAGATGGACAAGGGAAAATAAATATAATTGAAGGTGTAAACCTTAAATATGATTCTGACTATAATGCAGCAGAATTTAAATTTATTTTAAAAGATATTGAAAATGAAGTCGAGTACTCGGTATTAATTATCATACAGAAAACTAATCCCGAGATAAAAATCGATTATCTTAAAGTAGATGAAAATGCACCGGTAGGAACAGTTGTAGCTAAAGTAAAATTTAAAGATCCACTTAATCCATCTGAAATAATTCCAATTAAATTTCAAAGCTCTGACGGCTATCTTGAATTTAACGGTGAAGAAATCCTGACAACAAGAGAATTAGATTATGAAACCCTGACGGAGCATTGTTTTAATATAGAGGCTGTTGGCTCCCCAAAAGAAGATTTATCTGATGAAAGATATATTACTACTCTAGAAGAGTGCTTCCAAGTGATAGACTTACCTAATCAAAAATCTGAAAGAAAATTCTTTATCTCGATTTTTGGTCTTCCAAATAATTCGAGTTCTTCAAAAGTTGATCACAGAAGATATTTTAATCCGCATAATAAAAATGTTGGTAAATGGAAAGTAAAAAAGAGAATCAAGGGTGGTGCTGATGCTGATAAATTTACAATTAGAACTGCATCGAAAGGCGAACAGAAAAACAGTCAGTATAATGAAGAGGAGACAGAAGATTACTTAGAGTTTATAAAAACACCTGTATTTAGCCCTCCTGGAGATGCAAACCAAGATAACATTTACGAAGTGGAGGTTGAATACATAAATACTGCGGATGGAGAACCTGAAGTACCGATTGGTGTAACCCAAACTAATATTCAGGTGCCTGAAGGAGGTAAAAAAGCAATAGAATTACAAGCAAGACCAGCCCTGCCGACAGATGATACAGATGGTGATGGTATTTTTGATATTTATGATAATAGCCCATTAGTATATAATGCTGATCAGACTGATGAAGATGGTGACGGCGTTGGAGATGTTTCTGATGATTTTGATCATGATGGAGTTTGGAACCCATTTGATACATGTCCTGATACACCATTAGGTGAAGTAGTAAATTTAAGTGGTTGTTTGATTTATTATGTTCCATCAAATAATTTCAGCCTCTCTAAAATTGAAAAGTGTGCTGGTGAAAACTCGATTCGATTAGATGTTCTAGACTCTGCAATTACCTATAATATTTCGGTAAGTGGAGCTGTAAACAAAACTGAAAGTTTTACCGGCAACACTTGGAGTTTAGATAAACTCTCCGGGGGTACGTATTCAGTATGTGTAAATATTGAAGGGGTTAGCTATTTAGAATTTGAAAGATGTTTTGAACTAACTATTTCTGATCCAAAACCGCTTGTTGTTAATGGAATTTTTGATAAATCAAATCAAACTGTTACTTATGACTTAAGTGGTGGCGATGTCTATAATATTTCTCATAATGGTAAAACAACTCAAACTCAAAGCAGTAAGTATACCATATCATTAAACAAAGGTTTAAATAAAATTAAAATTTCAACTGGGGTTGAATGTCAAGGACTATATGAAGATAATTACCTTAATTCTTATGAAGTTAAATATGCACCAAATCCAATAGAAAATTATTTAGATCTTTATTTTGGAGGCAATGATGATTTTATTGAAATGGGTATTTACTCAGTAAATGGGCAACTGATTGATATTAAAAATATTAATCTTCCCTTTTACACTAGAAACTATCGCCTAGAAACATCAAATTATAAACAAGGAGTTTACATAATTAAAATAAGTGGAGCTACAATAGACCAGTCTATACAAGTGATAAAAAAATAAAATGAAAAAAGAGAAAATATTTTTTGGGATTTTAATGTTAATATTTTTGAGCTGCTCAACAGATTCTGAACCTGAACCAGAACCTGAAATTTTAAATCCCATGGCACCAAGTCTATTGTTCCCAGAAAATAATGAAGCCTGTCTTGACGGGACATCAATTAATGATACTCAAAGTAGTGTTGACTTTTCATGGACAAATGCACAGAACGCATTTTCCTATGAAATAATAATTACAAATTTATTAACTCAAACAAAAGAAACGTTTACAAGTAATGTAAACCAAACTACAATAACACTTATTAAGGCAGAACCTTATAGTTGGAAAGTTAAAAGTATTGGAGGTTTAGGTTCAACTCCTTCCGAAAGCGAGCAATGGAAATTTTATTTAGCAGGAGATGCAATTGTAAATTATGCACCATTCCCAGCCGAATTAATATTTCCAAGATCTGGTAAAAACGTAACACCTGGAGTTAACAATCTTATTACCCTTTCTTGGACAACATCTGACGTAGATGGAGACCTTTTAAAATTTGAAGTTTATCTAGATGATAATGACGCTTCAACACTAATTGAATCCATTGACTACAACGCAGAAAACACCTCACTCGAAATAGAGGTCCAAAACAACACAAAATATTACTGGAAAATTATTTCTATAGATGCAAACGGGAATCAGTCAAATTCGGGTGTATATGCGTTTAGGACAAATTGATATTAATTGACTAAATAAATAGAATAATAATTGTCATAATTACTCCAGCTAAAGAGAATATAATTCCTTTTTTAAAGACAGTAGTACTTGGGAGGAACATCCAAAAAGATGAAACTACGAAAAACATCAAAGACGCTCCAAAAAAAATATTTAGCCAATAAATTGGACTCTGGGTTGTTGCTTTGTGGAGACTCTGCATTTTTTTCAGGACATAGGGGACTTCCTTTTTTAAATATGTAGTTTCTCCAGTCAACTTGTTATATTGACCATCATTAAAATAAAAAATATTGTCCTGTGAATTTGTAAATCTAAGATTTCTTATTTTAAGATTTTTACCCAGTTCATTTTCATTTAACTGAGGTCTAAGTTGGGTTTTCACCTCAGTCACTTTTTTAAAAGTATCGGTTCTTCTAAAAATAAGGGTGATTCCACTTACAGAATAAACTGCCATTATTCCTACTAGGTAAAATCCAAGGTAGCGATGAATTATTCTAAAATAAACACCTGCTTTTTTTTCCATTTGTATTGACTATTTTTCACTTATAGAAAGATGCACAAAAGTAAAATCAATATAATTACTAAACAATTTAATTTAGAATTAATTTAAATAAGTTAAAGAGCTATTAATTTGTGTTAGTTTTTAGGTATTCATCACGGATCATTTTAGCAGTCATATAATCCTTTTTGTGACTCCATCCTGGAGGATAAAAAATGTAACGTAGCTTATTGAGAATACCCGGTGCAGTAGTAACATCTTTTACTAGATGAATTATTTCACCAAAATAGACTTGAATAAAACTACCCGAATTAATTTGACGAGTGATACCATAATCAATTTCCATATTTATGTCCTCTTCTTGATAGGTTCCAAAAATTCGATCCCATATGTTTAAAAGGTTGCAATAATTAGTATCAAGATACAATGAGTTTCTTGCATGGTGAACCCTGTGATGAGATGGAGTTAGAATGATTTTATTTAAAAAACCAAAACGAGCATCTTTTACAAGATTCTCACCCACGTGGATAAAAGCACCATAAGTTCCATCAATAAACATAATTGTAAAAAGCATCACGGGATTTACTCCCATTAAGATACATATTGAGGTTCTAATAAAATCTGCATAAGGTGCTTCTAAGAAAAAATGTGCATGAGAGACACTCAAATTCATTTCTTCAGGGCTATGGTGTGTAGCATGTAGACACCAAAATAGTCTAACCTTGTGGGCTAAGAAATGATATATAAAATGAGCAAATTCCCAAACGATATAACTATATATAAACCAATACCATGTAAAAGAGGTTTCTAAAATTGAATAAGGCTGAAGAAAACCGATGCAAAAGGCCACCATACCAATAGCAATGAATCTTCCTATTATCCTATTAAATAGATAAATCAAGAAAATAACCTTATAAACTTTTGTTTGCGGTTTTTTATATGCAAAACCCAAAAAAAGTTCTAGAAAAATTAATAGTGGTACAATTGGTAATATAAGCGCTACTATTCCATCGTAAGTCAAAAACGTAGCATAATCTTGATCTTTTAAAATATCGAGGAACCGAGTTATTCCGAAAAAACCAATAATTTCATTCCAAATTGATTTTAGCATAGACATTATCATATAATTTTTACCAAAATAAAATTAATTAACCTCTGATTAAAATTTCTTTTAAATAAAAGTTGAAATTTATTGCCTATAACATAACCTAATTATGATAGGTTATTTCAAAATTTAATTATAGTTTCGCAAAAAATTTGTTAAACAAACAAGACTAAAATTTTCTAATGTGATAATTAAAAGTGAAAACGTTTAATTTTTTACGGTAATATTAGAGGATTTTATACATAATAATTAAACTAATGTCTAAGAGTTCCTCTTTAAAAAATACGAGAAAATGGATACTATTTATCTTAGGATTTATTGTTATTGGATTATCTTTTCAACTCACAAAAAAAATATTTGATAGTAATCCCCCGACTCGGAAAAAAGCTGGTAATGCAATCAAAGATGCTTACACAACTAAAGTTAAAAATGGATCTTATCAAGTTCAAATTCCATCAGATGGTGTTTTAAGAGCGTATAAAAGAATTCAAATCACTGCCCGTGTACAAGGTATTCTAAAGACAATAAAACCCTTATTTAAATCAGGTCAAGATTACAAATCTGGGCAAAATTTAGCAGTAATAGAATCCTCAGAGTATAGGGCAAATGTTATTGCTCAACGTGCAGCTTTATATAATTTAATTACATCAGTACTTCCAGATCTTGAACTAGATTTTCCTGGAGCCTATTTAAAATGGAGTTCATATTTAAAAAGATTTAATCTTGAAAAACCAGTACCCCCATTGCCTGTAATGGATGATAAAGTAAGGCTATTTGTATCTGGAAGAGGAATAATTTCATCATATTATTCATTACAGAACTTAGAGAAAACCCTTACATTTTATAGAATAAAAGCACCATTTAATGGAGTTTTAGTTCAGGCTAATATTACAGAAGGATCATTAATAAGGCCTGGACAAGTATTAGGGGAATTTATTGCACCTGGTGATTACGAGTTAATGGTTGCTCTACCAAAATCGTATATATCTAATATTTCAAAAGGGGCTGAAGTTAAAGTAAAATCAATAGATACAAATCAATTATTTACTGGGAAAGTTTCCCGAATTAATGCAAAAGTAAATAGCCAAACTCAATCAGTAGAGGTTTACATTAGAATAAAAGATAAAAATCTAAAAGAAGGAATGTACATGGAAGCACAGATTGAAGCAATGGAATTTATTAATGTTTTTGCATTGGACAGGGGCCTAATAAATGGATCAAAAGAATTATTTGCAGTTAGAGAAAATAAACTTATTTCACTTAAAATAAACCCTATTCATTATACAGAAACTCAAGCTATAGTTGAAGGTCTAGTTGAGGGGGAGGAAATTATTTCACAACCTATAATTGGTGCATACAATGGCATGGAAATAAATCCGGTTGAACAAGAGCAAAATTAAATAGTACTAGTGAAAAATATTATTAATTATTTTATTCGTTATCACGTAGCTGTAAATGTAGTTATCATAGCATTTTTGTTGTTTGGCATTTTAGGTTTAAGGTCACTTAAGTCGTCTTTTTTCCCACTAACTGAATCACATGTCATCCGTATTGCTGTAATTTACCCAGGTGCATCTCCAATGGAGATTGAAGAAGGAGTAATTTTAAAAATTGAAGATAATTTAAAAGGACTTAGGGGGGTAGAACGTGTGACTTCAGTTTCAAGCGAGAATAGTGGGAATATTACTGTTGAAATAGAAGAAGAATTAGATATAAACTTCATGTTACTTGAAGTAAAAAATGCTGTCGATAGAGTACCAACTTATCCAACTGGTATGGAACCATTAGTTGTATATAAACAAGAACCTACTAGATCGACAATTAATTTTGCATTGACGGCAAAAAATCAAACTCTTCTTGAACTCAAACAAATAGGTCGTCAAATTGAAAATGAATTAAGGGCTATTCCTGGAATTTCACAAATTAGTGTCTCTGGATATCCGGATGAGGAAATTGAAATTGCGGTTGATAGGAATAAGCTTTTAGCTTATGACTTAAGTTTTAATGATGTCGCACAGGCTGTGGCAAAATCAAATATCATCATAACTGGAGGAAGAGTAAAAACAAGAGCAGAAGAATTTTTAATTAGAGCCAATAATAAATTTTACTACGGTAATGAACTTTCTAAAATAGAAGTTTTATCTCAACCTAATGGGACCAAAATTTTTTTGAACGATGTTGCCAATATCCAAGATAGATTTTCAGAGACTCCAAATAGGAGTTTTTTGAGTGATAATGTGTTGATTAAAATCTCAGTTAGCTCAACAAATTCTGAAGATGTGATTTCATCTTCTGCAAAAGTTAGAAATTATATTGAAAATTTTAATAGTCAGAATGAAAATTCAAGACTTGAAGTTTTAACTGATGCCTCTGAAACACTTAATGGCAGGAATAGACTATTGATTGAAAATATCTTCCAGGGTATGATTTTAGTATTAATATTTCTTTCACTTTTTTTAAACTCAAGGCTCGCTTTTTGGGTAGCTTTTGGCCTACCAGTTTCATTTTTGGGGATGTTTATTTTTGCTCCACTAGTAGGGGTTACGATAAATGTATTATCAACTTTTGGAATGATTATAGTAATAGGGATACTTGTAGATGACGGGATTGTAATAGCTGAAAATATTTACCAACAATATGAAAAAGGTAAAACTCCTTATAGAGCTGCAATAGATGGAGTACTTGAGGTTATTCCTCCAGTTGTATCTGCTATCATTACAACTATGATGGCTTTCTCACTATTTTTATTTCTAGATGGAAGGATTGGAGAATTTTTTAGTGAGGTTTCGGTTGTGGTTATGTTAACCCTTTTTATTTCACTAATTGAAGCACTAGTGATTTTACCAGCTCACTTAGCACACTCAAAGGCACTAGTAAAAATTGAAAAAGAACCAAAGACTTTAATTTCGAAGGCATTTAAAAAACTGAGGGATTTTAATAAAATAGGCGATAAGCTTATGAAATTTATGAGAGATAGATTTTATTTACCCTTTCTTAAATTTTCTTTGAACAACCGTTTTCTTGTAATATCGATGTTTATTGCATTTTTTTCCCTTACGATTGGTTCATTCGGAGGTGGTATAATCAGAACTTCTTTCTTTCCTTCAATAGCCTCTGATAGAATTTCCATAAATCTTGTTATGCCCAATGGGACAAATGAAAGAATAACAGATTCAATAATTACAATGATAGAGGAAACATCTAAAATTGTAAATAAAGAATTCTCAGAAAAATATCTTAAGGGAACAGGGAAAAGTCTTTTTGTAAATTCTATTAAAACTTTAGGGAATGGTGCTTCAAGAGCTAATCTAATTATTAATCTTTTACCAGGTGAACAGCGTCCAGATAAAATAAGGGCTTCTATGGTCTCTTCAAGAATATCAGAACTTGTAGGTCCGGTAGTAGGGGTTGAGAGTATAGTTTTTGGCTCTGGTTCAAATTTTGGAGGAAAACCTGTTTCAGTTTCTCTATTATCAAATAATATAAATGAATTAAAAAGTGCGAAAAATGAATTAAAACAAGCTTTAATTTCCAATGCGCTTCTTAAGGATATTGAAGATAATGATCCGGCAGGAATTAAGGAGATTAAACTTAAGCTTAAGGAAAATGCCTATTCTTTGGGTTTAGATCTTAGATATTTAATGAGTAGAGTGAGAGCAGGATTTTTTGGTGTTCAAGCACAAAGGTTCCAAAGAGGGCAAGACGAAATTAGGGTTTGGGTTCGTTACAAAAAAGAAGATAGATCATCAATTACTCAACTAGAGGATATGAAAATTGATTTGCCAAATAAAGACTTTATCGCTTTAAAAGAGGTAGCAACTTATTCTATAGAAAGGGGTGATGTATCGATAAATCATCTTGATGGTAGAAGAGAAATTCAGGTATCAGCTGATCTCAAAAATTCTGAAGAATCATCTCCTACTGACATAATGAATGATATAAGATTTAATATAATGCCAAAAATCCAGGCTAAATATCCAACAGTTAGTGCATCTTATGAAGGACAGAATAGAGAGGCATTTAAATTAATTAATTCACTCTCTTCAGCAGGAATTCCAATCCTTATACTTATATATATCACTATAGCTTTCACTTTTAGAAGCTTTTCTCAACCAATACTTTTATTTTGTTTAATGCCTGTGAGTTTAATTGGCGTAGCTTGGGGACATTGGATTCATGGTTTTCCAGTTAATATTCTTTCATTATTGGGAGTAATTGCACTTATAGGTATTATGGTAAACGATGGCCTTGTCCTGATCGGGAAATTTAATAATAATTTAAAACAAAATTTTAATTTTAATGAAGGACTAATAGATGCTGGAAAATCAAGATTTAGAGCAATTTTCTTAACTACTGCCACTACTGTTGCAGGACTTACACCGTTACTTCTAGAGAAAAGTAGACAAGCTCAATGGCTTAAGCCAATGGCAATATCAGTTTCTTATGGAATAGGATTTGCTACAATTTTAACACTGATTCTATTGCCAATATTTATCTCTCTTAACAATGATTTAAAAGTGATTTTTAAGTGGCTTGTTTCAGGGAATTATCCTGATAAAGAGGTTGTTGAAAGGGCTATTATTGAAAAGAAAGAAGAACAAAAAATGGATCAAATGAATAATCCTGAAAATTGAAATTATGAATAGAATTTTCATTTTATTATTTTTTCTTCTTATCATGTTTACTAATAATACAGATGCACAAGATAAACTAACAAAAGAACAGGCCTTGGATTTTGCATTAGAGAATAATTTTGGTATTCAGGTTTCAAGAAATAATACTGAGATTACAAAAAATAATAGTAATATCCTGAACTCAGGATACTTACCTACCGTTTCTATTTCTGGTGGAGGTAACTATATAGGATCAGATTCAGAAATTGCTTTTCCTGGGCAATTTGATGATCAAGGAAATCCTATTCCTAATAGAATTTTTGAGGGTCAAGAATCTCAACGTTATAATGCAAGTGTAAATTTAAATTATACCCTTTTTGACGGTTTGGGCAGAATCTATATTTATAAGCAATTAAAAGAACAATACAACCTCAGTGAATTGCAACTAAGGGAGACAATTGAGTATTCAATACTCCAGATTTTTGAGGTTTATTTTAGTATTGCTCAGTTTACAGAATCAAGTAGAATTTTCAAACAAAATTTAGAAGTTTCAATAGAACGTCAAAAAAGAGCACAAAGTGCATTTATTCATGGGCAAGGGAATAAACTAGCAGTTTTAAATGCACAAGTAGATGTAACAAATGACAGTATTAGTCTAATTCAGGTTAATCAACAGCTAGATAATTCAAAACGTGATTTGAATTTACTTATGAATCAACCGATTGATAAGGATTATAGTGTAGAATTAGAAGTAAATTTTGTTCCCGAAATCCAAATTGAGTCTTGGATAGATACTGCACCAGAAAAAAACGTAGAACTTCTTAAACAAAAAAGTAATATTCAAATTAACTCTTATGACGTAAAGATAAATCAGTCCGGATATTTACCTACAGTTGGACTAGTTGGATCATATGGGTGGAATTTGAATAAAAGTCCGGCTACAGCTTTTTTCCCAGGTACAAACAACACAACTTACTCAGTTGGAGTTGGAGCTAGTTTGAGTTGGAACCTATTTGACGGTGGTAGAACTACAACTCGTGTTAAAAATTCCAAGCTAAATTTTGAAAATCAAGAATTAATTGCACAAGAGGCTAGACTAAGTTTCGATAGGGACTTATTAAATGCTTTACAGAATTATAGAAACACGAAAGAAATTTTTGAAATCCAAAAAAAACAAGTTGAAACTGCAACTTACAATTTTGATCGATCAAAATCTCAATATCAATTGGGCTCAATTACTGCTATAGAATTTAGACAAGCCCAAATCAATTTAGCAAATGCAAAAAATCAAAGGGCTATAGCAAAGTTTCAAGCTAAACTTTCAGAATTGCAATTGATACAACTAACGGGTGAACTTTTAAATGTCAATATTTAAATATATTTAACAAGATATAATTGAGGTAATATTTTCTTTAGGAAACGGGAATTAATAATTGCTCATAGAATCCTCCAATTTGTCTTTCCCTGTCAACAAAATGAATTTCTAAAATCCAATGTCTAGTGTTTCCTTGTTTATCAGGAGTATTCATGTCAATTAAATTATCTGGATGGATATAATTGGTTTTATTTTCTTTTTCTAGCTTTTCATGAGGGAAGTGACCGATTAAATGACCTGCTATTTGACCACCAAATTCCCAACCCATAGATTTTGCTAGTTTACAGCAATAGTTGTACATTTCACAGCCACTTATAGCATCTTTTGAATGATAAAAAACATTTGCTTTTCTCCATGCAACCTCAATATCATTAGCTAATTTCTTTTTCAAAGAATCATTACCCAAAACATAAGTTCTTCCATAATCAGCTTCCCACTCTTCAAATATGGGGCCAAAATCTAAAAACACAATATCATCTTTTTCAACTATTAAGTTTTTAGGATTCTCGTCATAAGGGAAAAGAGTGTTAGGACCAGATCTCACGATTCGTTTATGCCAATATTTTTTAATTTTAAACATTTCAAAAGCTAAGTCATATATATTTTTATTGATTTGCTTTTCGGTTTTTCCAGCACGAATTAGACATCTAGTTTCAATTTCTTTAAATAACTCGGATGCTTTTTTTTCAGCCTCTACTAACTGAGCTAATTCATGTGACATATTTAAAAAATAAAAGTGATATAAAGTTTTTGAAATAAGAGAATTACTAGTTGACTAGAAAAGAATTTTTGAATTCCTTGTATGCACTTATTGAATCCTTGATAGTATCCTTCCTTCTTTTATTTTTATTTCTGTCGTAAAAATCACTCCCAATAGGTCCAATTTCCATATCTAAATTATTCTTACCCCAAATAAGAAGATCGTAAATAAGTGGATAAAGATCTATTCCCGCTTCAGTGAGGTAGTATTGTTTAATTTTTTTATTTTTTGGATGCAACTGGTATTCGATAAGTTTGTATTTCAGTAATTTTTTAAGCCGGTCAGAAAGAATATTTGTGGCGATATTTTCAGGTGCTTTTTTGAAATCAGCAAAAGTTGTACTGCCTAGGAAGAAATTTCTTATTAAAACCAAAGTCCAAGTGTCACCAATAATTTCAAGAGAAGTACTTACTGGACAGGTTGATCTTTTATTTTCAACTTTTATCATTAGTTATCACTTAAAATAGTCTGAAATTTTTTGGCCTAAATCAAAAAATATTTCTCAAACATCTTTATTAAACCATATTAAAACTTTTCTGTGAATTTTTTAGTGTGGCTTTATTCAAATAAAAGAATTGACTATGGCAACTATAAATATAGGAAAATTTCTTTTTACAATGATTTTAACTAGTTAAAAATTAGTTAATTATAGATCGTCAAACAAGTATTTAAAAAAACAATCATAATCACTATATTTGATATCTATTGTACAAATCGTTTTTATGAGATTCCGAATTTCAATATTCATTTTATTTGTGACCCTGATGCTCAAAACTGCTTTAGGGCAAATAGTTACTGTTAAAATTGAAGATTTTGTTATTCAACATAATGGTTTTGAAGAAAATGAGGAAGGAGAAATTAATCCAATAAATTTGAAAGAAATAAATAGGAGAATTCGTTTTTTTATTGAAGAGAAATATCCAAAAATAGTTGATTTCACAAGAAATATTATATGGGACTCATATGGGACTTTTTTAAGTCCTTCTGATAGATATCATTCGCATACTTTTATCGTGCAAGTAAAAGTCAAAGATGTTGATCGTTTGAAATATTTAGAGGTTCAATATGACCCTTATGAGAAAAAAGTTACTGGGGATTTTCAATGGATCCCAGAAGATGAGGAGTTTTACTTGGTAGATGAACAAGTAGAGGAACAAAAACTACTTCCAAATCTTAAAGAGTTGGAAATTTCAAATCATGATAAAAAGCCAAGCCTGAATGACTTCCTTAACGAGCATCAAGGTTTTATTGACGAGAGGGATAGACTAAATTTGAGTGAAAATGAAATTGTACCGATTAATGTTGCTAAAATAAACAAACTAATTCGTTCGTTTAATGATACAAACTATTCTAATGTTGAATATACAAGAAATATAATTTGGGATTCCTACACTACTTTCTTAAGTCCATTTGATAAATATAATTTTCATGTTTTCATTGCTCAAGTAAAGGTAGAGGGAATAAATCGATTGAAATATCTTGAAGTTTTTTATAATCCAGCAACTGAAAAAATTACAACTGATTTTGAATGGATTGAATCTGATGAAGAGTTTTTCAGAGTAGTAAAAGTGCAAGAATCAGATTCCTAGTTTTAAACAACCTTTGCTTTAAATTTTTTTAAAATATCTCAGTATAAAATGAAAATAAATCGATATGTAATATTTTTTTTTCTGATTTGTAACTCTGTTTTCTGTCAGACAATAGATGGGAATAAAATTTCTCAAATTTATGAGGTACGTAATTCAAATGCTGAGGAAATATTTTCTAAAATCCATTTCGCTTTGTGTTTAATATATCAAAATCCTGATGAAGTTATTAAATACAAAGATGACAAGACAATGAGAATTGTTGTAAAAGCCATGGCATTAGTTCCAGTTCTAGATGCATACAAGTTGATGAATCCAAGTAATACTGAACTAACAGATTATGTTGACTATAATCATAATTATACTGCAGTTATAGAGGTAAAAGATGAGAAATACAGAATTAAACTCACTTATCAAAATGGAAAATATTCAGATTCTCAATTAAATGAATATAAGTTACCATTTCCTGCTAAAATGGATTTTGAAACTTCTGATTTAGAGGAAATCATTCAAAAAGCGAGATTAGAGATGAATCAAGAGTATTACTCAATTACTAGTAGAAGGAAAAAAGAAATTTATATTCAATCTCAACCAAGAGTGTTGAAGGAGTACCAACAAACACTAATTGATTATGCAACAATTTATTTTCAATCGATATATAAAGATGTATTGAGTGATAACGATCAAGACAATTGGTAAAAAATAGTAGATTTTGATATTTATTAATCAATATTTAGTAAAACTTTTTTGGAAAATTTCATACAGTAAAAAATATATTTTCATTCTTCTCTTACATTTTGTGATTACTGGGTGTAAGAATAGTTCCACTTTCGACATTATAATTCTAAATGGAACAGTTTATGATGGGACTCTAGACGAACCTGCTTTAATAGATATTGGGATTAAAGGAGATAAAATAACAACCCTTGGCAGTTTGGCAGATGTAAATGCAAATAAAATAATTAATGCTGAGGGGTTATCAATTTCTCCTGGATTCATCGATTTACATGTACATTTAGAGCCGATTTTTTCTCTTTCTAATTGTGAGAGTCATCTTCGTCAAGGCGTTACCACAAGTTTAGGAGGACCAGACGGAAATAGTCCATTACCATTTGGTGCTTATTTAGATAGTCTTCAAAAGCTAGGAGTTGGAATGAATGTAGGTTTTTTGGTTGGGCACAATTCAGTAAGAAAAAAAGTAATGAATTTAGATAATAGATCTCCAACATCACAAGAGTTAAATCAAATGAAAACAATTGTTTCTCAGGCAATGAATGAGGGAGCTTTTGGTATTTCCACAGGTCTAAAATATCTACCTGGAAGTTTTTCTAAGGTTGATGAAATAATAGAAATTTCAAAAGAGGTCTCAAAAAAAGGAGGTATCTACACATCACACCTTCGTGATGAGGGTTTAGAAGTTCTTGCTTCCATAGATGAAGCCATTACAATCTCTGAAAAAGCAAATATACCTGTAATTCTAACTCATCATAAAGTTATCGGTAAGCCAATGTGGGGTAAAAGTGTTCAAACTCTTGCTAGAGTTGATAATGCTAGAGAAAAAGGTTTAGATATAAGGATTGATCAATATCCTTATAATGCTAGTCATACCGGTATATCAGTTTTAATTCCAAGCTGGGCTAGGGCTGGTGGACAAGAAATGTTTAAGTTGAGATTAGATAATGAGATATTTCGAGATAGTATATTAAATGGAATTGTTTTCAACATACTAAATGATCGTGGAGGGGAAGATCTCGATAGGATTCAATTTGCCAAAGTTGAATGGATGCCAGAATTAGAGGGAAAAACATTAAAGTACTGGTGTAATCTAAGAGGAATAGAGCCCACGACAAAAAATGGAGCGGAACTTGTAATTGAAGCTCAACTTAAAGGAGGAGCAAATTGTATTTTTCACGCAATGGATGAAGCTGACGTTGTAAATATTATGAAACACCCGCAAACAATGATTGCTTCAGATGGAAGGTTAGCTAAGTATGGAGAGGGTCATCCACATCCAAGATGGTATGGAACATTTCCAAGGGTTTTAGGGAGATATGTTAGAGAAAATAAAATTTTGACTTTAAAAGAAGCAATACATAAAATGACATTTTTACCTGCAGATGCAATGGGACTAAAGGATAGAGGACTTATTCAAAAGGGATATAAGGCTGATTTGACAATCTTTGACTCAAATGAGATAATCGATAATGGGACTTATGAATCACCTCATCAATTCCCTAGTGGTATATCTTATGTTATAGTAAATGGTAAAATAGTAATTGATGAGTCAAAATTTAAGACCATCAAACCTGGGGTTGTTTTAAAAAAAAATAATCTATGAAAAGTATATTAAAAAAGTTTATTTTTCTAGTTGGAATAATTTTTTTTGCTAAATGCTCAAAGATTGAAGACATAGAACAATCTAACATTAGCGTTATAGAAACGTCATTAAAAGTCAATACTTCAGTTTCTCCTTTGGGAAAGGATTTTTTATTTTTTAAAGATGTCCGTTATGGAAATAAGGACAGAAATTTTTTAGATATTATTTTACCTAAAACGAATAAATTAAATGGAGCAGTAATTTTTTTTCATGGTGGATCTTTTTTATTTGGATCTAAAGAGGACCTCTATCAGGATGACCAGAAAGAAATTATTAATTCTATTTTGAATGAAAATCTTGCTGTTGTTAATTCAGAATATACATTTATTACAGATAATGAGGCAGAAGGTGTAATAACTTCTCTTACAGACGGTAAAAAGGTTATTGAATTTATAAATCAAAGATCTAGCGCGATAGGATTTCCCGAAAATAAATTGATTCTTGCAGGGATTTCAGCAGGTGCAGGAATTGCTATTTGGAATGGATTAAGAGAAGATACTAATAAAAATGTAATTGGCATATTTACTACTTTAGCTCAGAGTACCTATAATATGTACAAATGGGAAAAAATTTTCCCTGATTTTCAAGTTGATTTATTTAGAGATGAATACATTTTGCTAGACGAATTATTTTTGAAGTTTTACAACAATTCAATTACTAGTGAAAATTTAAAAGTATTGGATTACTTAAATGAAATGGACAAAAATGATCCACCAATTTTTATTTATAATCCCGTTTATGAGGATGAAGTGATAACAAAAGATAATATCATTGACTTTAATGTTTTGTTCCATAGTTATAAACATGGGAATGCTATAAGAAAAGCAGCTAGTAATGTTGGCTTACAGTTTTCTGGAACTTATCAAGAAACACCAATAAACTTTATTAGAAGGATGGTTCAAAAATAAACAACTGAACTCTAATTTTTGGACAATTTTATCTAAACAAAAATATATTAGCTTTTAGTTATTTCAATTTTATTATTCAATATCAAGTAGATTGCAATTACAGGTAAAATTGCAAGTATCGCATGGAAATAAGAGACAAAATCTGGAACATCTGAGGCACGGACTATAAATATGCCATAAAGATTAATTATAGATAAACAAATATAAATTTTTATACCTGCTGATTTTGCTATTTTACTACCGTCATATGGTAACTTATTTGGCAAGGCTAAGGAAGATTGAATTAGCCATAATGATGCGGTTGCAATATGAATTATTTCTTGACTCTGTAAATAAAAGTTTATTTCTGAAAAAACCACTATTAATCCATACACGAAATAGCCAAGGTTAAAGAAAACACGATTTTTTCTGAAAACCCCATAAAGTGTAACTAGAATACAAGTTGAGGCAACTATAATTTGTGGTAACATTTCAATTTGATTTAATTGTTATTTATCTAAAATATGATAAAAAAATATTTTTATCAAATAAATGATTTCTTTGGAAATGGTTTATTCTACATTTCGAAATAAATAAAATAATTCTGAGGCAATTTGGAAAGAACATTCATTATATTTTTCTATTTTATCTGGCGAATTATCAAATGATTTTGGGTCATTGTATTGTAAAAAAAATCGTTTTTCAGCATTTAAAATAAATGGGCAATTTTCCTCTGCATC